>JBJMMH010000001.1:0-24870 GCA_045804885.1 Chloroflexota bacterium
AGGGGCAGGGCGCGCGCGTCATCCTCGCGAGCCACCTCGGCCGCCCCGACGGCAAGGTCACCGACAGCCTGCGACTCCGGCCGGTCGGGGCCCGCCTCAGCCAGCTCCTCGGCAGGACGATCCCGGTCACGGGCGACGCGCTCGGCGTGGGGACCCAGGACGCGCTCAACCGTCTCCGCAACGGCGAGATGCTGCTCCTCGAGAACCTCCGCTTCCACGCCGCGGAGGAGAAGAACGACCCGGAGTTCGCCAAGGCGCTCGCCTCGTACGCCGACGTTTACGTCAACGACGCGTTCGGGACGGCGCACCGTGCCCACGCCTCGACGGTCGGCGTCGCGGAGCTGCTGCCGGCCTACGCCGGCCTGCTCATGGAGCGCGAGATCCGGGTCCTCTCGACGCTGCTCGAGGAGCCCGCCCGGCCCTTTGCCGCGATCCTCGGTGGAGCGAAGGTCTCCGACAAGATCGGGGTCCTCGAGCATCTGATCGCCAAGGTCGACATCCTCGTCGTCGGCGGCGGGATGGCGAACACGTTCCTGCTCGCCCAGGGCAAGTCCGTCGGCAAGAGTCTCGCCGAACACGATCGAGTGGACGACGCGCGCCGGATTCTCGCGGCCGCCGAGGCCCGCAACATCCCGGTGATCCTGCCCACCGACGTGGTGATCGCGAAGGAGGTCACGCGCGGGACCGAATACAAGACCGTCGGCACGGAGAAGTTCCCCGCGTCATGGCACATCGTCGACATCGGCGAGCGATCCCGGGCGGCGATGGAGGAAGCGCTCGCTCCGGCGAAGACCGTGTTCTGGAACGGGCCGCTGGGCGTGTTCGAGATCCCGTCATTCGCGCACGGCACGAAGGCCATCGCCCGGTTCCTCGCCGGCCAGGCGGACCGCGGCGTCACGGTCGTGGTCGGCGGCGGCGACTCCGTGGCCGCGCTCGAGCAGCAGGGCCTGAGCTCGAAGATGACCCACATCAGCACGGGCGGCGGCGCGTCGCTGGAGTTCCTCGAAGGCCGCGAGCTGCCCGGTATCGCGGTCCTCGCGGACCGGCCCGGCACGGGCGACGCCGCCGCCACCAAGGCGTCCGGGGACGCCGCCACCAAGGCGAAGGTCGGGACCGGAGCGTGACGCTCGCCACGAACACTACGATCGAGCTCGTCGACGCCCGCGAGATCCTCGATTCGCGGGGCAACCCGACCGTCGAGGTCGACCTCGTCCTCGCCGACGGCTCGGTCGGCCGGGCGGCGGTCCCGTCCGGGGCCTCGACCGGCGCCCACGAGGCGGTCGAACTCCGCGATGGCGACAAGGCCCGCTACGGCGGAAAGGGCGTCCTGACGGCGGTTGCCAACATCACCGACACGATCGCGCCCGCCGTGTACGGCCTCGACGCGGCGGACCAGGCCGGTCTCGACCAGGTGCTGATCGATCTCGACGACACGCCGAACAAGGCCGCGCTGGGCGCGAACGCGATCCTCGGCGTCTCGCTCGCGGCTGCCCATGCCGCCGCGGCGGCGCATGACCTGTCGCTGTTCCGCTATCTCGGCGGCGCGGGCGCCCGCACGCTGCCCGTGCCGATGTTCAACATCCTCAACGGCGGCAAGCACGCCCAGGACTCGACGGACTTCCAGGAGTTCATGGTCATGCCGGTCGGGGCGTCGACATTCACCGACGGCCTCCGCGCCGGCGCCGAGGTCTTCGCGGCTCTCAGGGCCATCCTCCACGAAGACGGCCACGCGACAGGCCAGGGCGACGAGGGCGGGTTCGCGCCGTCGCTCGCTTCCAACGCCGCGGCCGTCGAGGTGATCCTGCGCGCGATCGAGCGAGCGGGCTATCGACCCGGCGAGGACATCGCGATCGCCCTGGACCCAGCGACGAGCGAGCTGGTGGAGGACGCCGGTTCGTCGCGCGGCGCCACGCGTTATCGGCTCGAGAAGGAGGGCAGGACCCTCGAGTCGAGCGAGCTCATCGATCTCTGGACCGACTGGGTCGATCGCTTCCCGATCGTCTCGATCGAGGACGGCCTGGCCGAGGACGACTGGTCGGGCTGGGCCGAGCTGACCCGGCGTCTTGGCGACCGCGTCCAGCTCGTCGGCGACGACCTGCTCGTCACGAACACATCGCGAATCCAGCGCGCGATCGACGAGGCCGCGGCCAACTCCGTGTTGATCAAGCTCAATCAGATCGGGACGCTCAGCGAGACGATCGAGGCGATCGACCTCGCCCGGCGGGCGGGCTGGACCGCCATCGTGTCGCATCGCTCGGGCGAGACCGAGGACACCACGATCGCGGACCTCGTCGTGGCGATGGGCACCGGCCAGATCAAGACAGGCGCGCCGTCCCGGAGCGAGCGGGTAGCGAAATACAACCGGCTGCTCCGGATCGAGGGCGAGCTGGGCGGCGGCGCGCGGTATCTGGGACGCGAGGCCCTCGGTCGACGAGGGCCGCTTGCCGGGCGGAACGAGCCAGTGGGGGCCGCCGCCGGATCATGACGCGCGTCATCGATCGCGGCGCCATCACGGCCACGTACGTCGGCATCGGCATGGCAGCGACGATCGCGGTGAGCTTCCTGCTCGTCATCCCGATCGAGCCCGTGTACTGGCTGCTCGCGCTGCCGGCCGGGCTGATGATCGGCTACTACGCGAATCAGAAGAGCGACCGACGGGCGGGCCCGTGGGGCCGCATTCTGGCGAACGCCCTGTTCGCCGGGGCGGTCACCGCGCTCACGCTGGCGGTCTTGCTTCTGGCGACGAAGGCCCTGTTCTTCTTCGCCGACAACGGCTACCCGGACTTCAATCGGGTCGACCCGGCAACGGGCCAGACGATGCCGCCATCGTGCGAGAGCGGGGCAGGCTGCGTGTACGCCCGCTACGTCGCGGCCGGCAACGGCGACGAGCTCGCCAGCGCCGGAGTGACCGATGCGGCGTCGTTCACGAGCTTCTACTGGGCGCAGCAGGCGTCGACGGCGCTGACGCTGATCGTCCTGACGGAGGCCGGCGCACTCATCGGCGGTCTCGCGTACGGATTCACTCGTCCCAAGACACGATCCCTGCCAACGCCGTCGCCCGCCGACCGCGCGGCGGCGTAGCGGGGAAGGAGGCCCGCCGGACATGACAACGCCCCGGCGGGTGCCGGGGCGTTTCGTGGGAGAGGACGTTGATCAGGTCTTCGGCGTCTTCTTGGCTGGAACCTTCTTCGCCGTCGCGCTGGCCTTCGTTGCACTCACCTTCGGCGCGGCGGACCTGGCAGGAGCCTTCGCGGCCGCCTTGGCGGCGGGCGCGTCCGTCGTGGTCTCGACCGACGCCTTCGCGGCGGCATCCGCGCGAGCCGTCTTCGACAGCGCGGCGCGCGCTTTGCCGGCGGCCGTCTGGGCGCCCTTCGCCTTGTCCGCCCGGCCGGCTGCGATGCGCGACTTCGCCGCCTTCGCCGCCTGGGCCTTGCTCGTCTGCTTCGTCACGCGGCCCGACGTCTGAACGTGGGCGCCGCCGGTCGCGGCGTTGAACTTGAGCGTCAGCCTCGACTTCCGGCGGGCGGCTGCGTTCGGATGGATCGCCCCGACCTTCGCGGCCTTGTCGAGCGCGGCGTGAGCCTCGGCAAGGGCCGTCGCCGTCGCCTCCGCGTCCGTGCCGTTGTGCGCCGCCACGTCGAGGGCCTTCGCGACGTACGTCTTCGCGGCGGTTCGACGGGGCTGCAGGATGTCGCGGCGGCGCTCGGCCTGTCGGACGCGCTTGAGTCCCGACGGCGTGCGTGCGCCCGTCCAGGTGCGCGGCGTCTTCGCCAAGTGGAAACCTCTCAGGAACGGGGGTGATCGTCTCGACGCGGCACGAAACTGGGTGCCGACACGGACGCGCATGGTAGCAGAGGCCGTAGTTCCGGGCCAGCGTCTCGTCCACCACCCGCGGTGCCTCCGGCGGCGGGAACGCGGCTCGGGGCCGGCTCGCCGATCGGCGAGACTTGGCGCTCCGTGATTGCCATCCTGGGCGGGCTCGCCACCGCCGTCCTATGGGCGACGACGCTGCTCGGCTCCGCTCGGAGCGCCCGGCTGATCGGCTCGTGGTCGACGCTCGGCTGGGTGATGCTCGTCGGGCTCGCGGCGGCGGTGCCGCTGGTCGTCCTCACCAGCCCGCCGGTCCGGCTGACACAAACCGACGTCGTCCACCTCACCGCAGCCGGGATCGCCAACTCGGCCGGGCTCCTCTGCGTCTACACCGCGCTCCAGCGGGGCAAGGTCGGGGTCGTCGGGCCGATCGTCTCGACTGAGGGCGCGATCGGGGCGACGCTGGCGATCGCAGCCGGCGATCCGGTCGCCGGCCCGGTCATCGCGATCCTGGTCATGATCGCCGCGGGCGTGGCGCTCGCCGCCATTGAACGGGCGCCGGCCACAGTCGAAACCGGCGTTGAGAACGCACCTGCCGAAGTCGTCAGCCCGGCCGTCACCGCCGCCATCGCGCTGGTCGGGGCGGTCCTGTTCGGAATCAACCTCTACGCCACGAGCCGGATCGCCGCCGATCTACCGCTCGCCTGGGCGGTGCTCCCGGCCCGCGTCGCGGGCGTCATCGGCGTGACGATCCCGCTGCTGCTGATGCGCCGTCTCCGCATCACGCGGACCGCGCTTCCGTTCGTGGTCGTCGTCGGGCTGGCCGAGGTTGCCGGGGCGGCCACGTACGCCTGGGGCTCGCGCGACAGCGCCGCGATCGCGGCGGTTCTGGCGTCGCAGTTCGCGGCCATCGCCGCGATCGCGGCGTTCTTCCTCTACGGTGAGCGGCTCAGCCGCGTCCAGGTCGCGGGAGTCGTCACGATCGCCGCGGGGGTCGCGCTGCTGGCGGCGCTTCAGGCCGCCTGAGGTCAGGCGACGGGGGCCTTCTCGCGGCTCCGGAGGCGGAACTCGTGGATCTCGCGGATCGCCGTCGACCCGTCGCCGACGGCCGCTGCTACCCGCTTCACCGGGTTCAGGCGGACGTCGCCCGCCGCGAACACGCCGTCCATCGTCGTCGCCAGGCCGAACTCGTCCAATGCGGCGGTCCGTTGTCCGCCGGTCAGAATGAAGCCGCGCTCGTCGCGAGCGATGTCGCGCGGAAGCCAGCCAGTCCGCGGGGCAGCCCCGATGAGGATGAAGACGGCCGCCGCCGGGACCTCCTCGGTAGCTCCGCTCTCGCGATCGCGCAGCACGAGCCCGCTCAGCCGCAGGTCGCCACGGGCGTCGACGATCTCGGTCCCGACGCGAACGTCGATGTTGTCGGCCCCGACCATCTCCTTGATGAGGTAGTCCGACATCGTGTCCACGATCGACGGACCCCGAACGAGCAGCGTCACGTGGCCGGCGTGGCGGGCGAGGTGGACGGCTGCCGATCCCGCCGAATTCGCGCCGCCGACGACGTAGACGCGTTCCCCCGCCAGCCCCGGCGCCTCGGTGGTGCCGGAACCGTAGAACACGCCGCGGCCGACGAGCGCCTCCAGCCGATCGATCCCCATCCGGCGGTAGGACACGCCGGTCGCGATGACGACCGTGCCCGCGCGGAGCTCGGTCCCGTCGTTCAATGTCACGACGCGGTCCTCGCCATCCGCCCGCAGCTCGGTCGCCGAACGGCCAATGAGGAAGCGTGCTCCGAACGAGATCGCCTGCTGGAAGGCACGGGCGGTCAGCTCGCCGCCCGTGACACCCGCCGGGAACCCGAGGTAGTTGCGGAGCATCGGGCTCGAACTCGCCTGACCGCCCATTTCGGACGGCTCGACGAGCGTCACGGACAGGCCCTCGGTCGCGCCGTAGACCGCAGCGGCAAGGCCGGCAGGGCCACCTCCGATCACGGCGACGTCGACTCGCCCCTCATCGACGGTCGCCTGGACCCCCAGCGCGCGCGCGACTTCGAATGGCCCCGCCGAGGTGAGCGCGCGTCCGTCGGCCAGGATCACGACCGGGAGCGGGCCGTCGATCCCGGCCGAGTCGAGTCGGGCCTGCCCCTCCAGTGACGCCCCGTCGAGGAATCGGAACGGCACCAGGATTCGGGCGAGCGCGTGCCGCAACTCGACGGTCGCGGGGTCATACGGATTTCCGACGATCGTGAGCGCGACGGCCCCGCGCTCGTGCTCCCGCGACCATCGCGCGAGCGCCGTCGTGACAACACCGTGGAACTCTTCGTCCGCGTGGCCGAACGGCCGGGCGATCCACGTGTCGATCTCGCCCAGCACCATGGAGTGGACCGTCGCAGAGAGCACCGAGAAGTCGCCCCAGTCACTGAGCAGCATCCTCTGTGCGGTGGGCTGCAGTCGCCGCGAGCGGGCGAGGAACTCAGCGCCCGTCTCGCCGGGCATCCATTGGTCGGCGATGATCAGCGCCACGGGCCGTCCAGTGTCGCGAAGCTCCTGGAGGCGGGCCATCGCATCGGCCGCCGAGGGCTCGGCGGTCACGCCGTAGTCGTGGCCGTAGCGACGGTCGAGGGCCCGCAGGATCAGGCCGCGTGTGTTCCCATCGTCATCCACGACGAGGATGACGGGCGGCTCCTCGCCCGGACCGGGGGCGGCCGAATCGATTCGCGGCTCATGCATGGGTGACGGATCCCGCATTCCGGTCATCGTAGGCTCGCAGTCAACGATCCGGACGCCGCCGACGGCCCGCTACACTCCGGCCTCGTGGCCATCCCACAGGAACGACTCCGTAATTTCTCGATCATCGCCCACATCGACCACGGCAAATCGACGCTTGCGGATCGGCTGCTCGAGCTGACCCATACCGTCGAGGGTCGCCAGATGATGAGCCAGGTCCTCGATTCGATGGACCTCGAGCGCGAGAAGGGGATCACAATCAAGGCCCGGGCCGTCCGCCTGGAGTACGAGGCGAGGGACGGCCAGCGCTACGGGCTCAACCTCATCGACACGCCGGGCCACGTCGACTTCGCCTACGAGGTCAGTCACAGCCTCCAGGCCTGCGAGGGTGCGATCCTCGTCGTCGACGCGACGCAGGGCATCGAGGCCCAGACGCTCGCCAACGTCCACCTCGCGCTTCGCGAAAACCTGACGCTGATCCCCGTCCTCAACAAGATCGATCTGCCCTCGGCCGATCCCGACACGATCATCGAGGAGCTCGAGAATGTCCTCGCAATCCCGCGCGAGGAGGTGATCCTCGCCTCGGCCAAGGACGGCACCGGCGTCCCCGACATCCTCGAGGCGATCGTCGCCCGGATCCCGGCCCCCAAGGGCGACCCGACCCGACCCCTCCGGGCGCTGATCTTCGACAGCCATTACGACGCCTACAAGGGCGTCGTGACCTACGTCCGCCTGGCCGAGGGGACGCTCCGCGTCCACGACGAGGTCCGGCTCATGGGCTCCGGTGCCACGGCGGAGCCGCTCGAGCTGGGCGTGTTCCGGCCGCAGCTCGTCCCCGTAAAGGAGCTCCAGGCGGGGGAGGTCGGCTACGTCGCGACCGGCCTCAAGAGCGTCCGCGACGCGCAGGTCGGCGACACGCTGACTACGGCCGCTCAGCCGGCGAGCGAACCGCTCCCGGGCTACCAGCCAGCCAAGAGCCTCGTCTTCGCCGGGATCTACCCGGTCTCGGGCGAGGACTACCCGCTGCTCCGCGAGGCGCTGGAGAAGCTCCACTTGAACGACGCCAGCTTCACGTACGAGCCGGAGAGCAGCGTCGCGCTGGGGTTCGGGTTCCGCTGCGGTTTCCTGGGCCTCCTCCACATGGAGATCGTCCAGGAACGGCTCGAGCGTGAGTTCGACCTCGACCTGATCGCGAGCGCGCCATCCGTCGAGTATCGGGTCACGCTCCTCCACGGCAGGGGCGAGGTCGCCGTCGACAATCCGTCGCTCCTTCCCAACCCCAGCGAGATCGAGGAGATCCACGAGCCGTGGGTCAAGCTGAGCGTCGTCACGCCCTCGAGCTACATCGGCCCGCTGATGGAGCTCTCGACGAACCGACGGGGGACGTTCGAGAACATGGAGTACCTCGACCCCAACCGGGTCGTGCTCCACTTCGAGATGCCGCTCGCGGAGCTGATCGTCGACTACTTCGACCAGCTCAAGAGTCGCAGCCAGGGCTACGCGTCGATGGACTACGAGGAGCTCGGCTACCGGCCGGCGAACCTCGCCAAGGTGGACATCCTCGTCAACGGCGAGCCGGTCGACGCCCTGAGTCTCATCGTCCACCGCGACAAGGCCCAGTCGGTCGGTCGGGCCCTCGCGGAGCGGCTGAAACAGTTGATCCCGCGGCAGATGTTCGAAATCCCGATTCAGGCCGCGATCGGCAGTAACGTCGTCGCCCGCGAAACCGTCCGAGCCATGCGCAAGAACGTCCTTGCCAAGTGCTACGGTGGCGACATCACCCGCAAGCGGAAGCTGCTCGAGAAGCAGAAAGAGGGAAAGCAACGCATGAAGCGGGTCGGGTCGGTCGAGATCCCGCAGGAAGCGTTCCTGGCCATGCTTCGGATGGACGAGGGCTGACGGGATGGAGGAGTGGATCCCGACCCTTCAGCGGTTCGTCGCCGCCGGCCTCGCCCTGCTCCTGGTCATGCTCCGCCTCGAGGCCGAGCGGTTCACGGCCGCCGAGTACGACGAGGATCAGGACGGCCGCCCGCCGTCGTTCCGGCGCCGCATCGCCTGGTACGGCGTCGGGTTCATCCTCATCGCGGGGATCCTGTTCATCCATCCGGCCGCTCGCGATGAGTTCTTCCTTGGTGCCGGAGAGGATCGCGTCAAGACGCTCGTGTACGGGTTCCTCTACGGCTTCGTCGGCGCCGCGTGCGCGCTCGGCGTCGCGCTGTACCGCTACCGCCGCGTTCGCCTGCCCGATGCCTGGTCCTACCCCGGCGCCCTCGTCAACGCCGTTTCGACCGCCCTCATCGACGAGGTCACGTTCCGGGGAGCTATGTTCGGGCTGCTGCTCGCGACGGGCCTCAACGGCACCGTGGCGAACGTCATCCAGGCAATCGTCTACGCGCTCGCGACGCGTCTCGGAGCGCCGGGACGCAACCGCTACATGCTCGTGATGGCGCTCGGCGTCGGCCTCGCCGGCGGCTGGGTCACGGCGGTGACCGGCGGCATCGCCGCCGCCTTCCTCGGGCACGCCATCACCCGCTTCGCGGTCTTCGTCACGACGGGCCATGCCGGCCAGTTCCTGCCGCGCGGCCGGGAGGAAGAAGAGATCGACAAGCGCCGCCGGCCGCCCGACGGCTGGCGGGTCATCGGATCGCGCGAGTCAGCGTCCCGAGACCGGTGACCGCGACCGGGCTGCGCGCCGCGGATCGCCCGCCGAGCGCCGGACCCCGGCCACCCGTCGCGCTCTACGTCCACATCCCGTTCTGTGTCTCGATCTGCCCTTACTGCGACTTCGTCGTGTACGCCGGAGCGGCGGCGCGCGGGCCGCGCAATCGGGTCGCGGACCTGCTCGCTGCGGTGACGACCGAGATCGACCTGCGCGCGGATGCGGCCGACGCGGCCTTCGGCGAGCCCGGTTCGAGTCCTCAGGACCGTCCACGGCTCGATTCCGTCTACTTCGGCGGCGGCACCCCGTCGCTCGTGCCGGCCGAGGAGATCGCGGCGCTGCTGGAGCTGATCGGCCGCCGGTTCGGCATTGCGGCCGACGCCGAGGTGACGCTCGAGGTCAACCCCGGGGCCGACGAGAAGGGCGACGCGTCCGGGTTCCGGGGGGCCGGGATCACGCGGCTCTCGATCGGCGCGCAGAGCCTCGACGCGGCCGAGCTGAAACGCCTCGGCCGCCGTCACCGGCCGGAGGATGTCGGCGACGCCGTTTCCGCCGCCCGCGCGGCCGGCGTCCCGTCGGTGAACCTGGACCTGCTGTATGACGTTCCGGGCAGCTCCATTGGCGGCTGGATGGCGACCCTCGACGCGGCGTTGGACCTCGGTCCGGATCACCTGTCGCTCTACGCGCTGACGCTCGATGACCCCGACGCCGAGGGCCTCACGGGCTTCGGTGGCGACCACCTGCCCGTCTCCGCCGGCGCCCGCAGATGGCGGGCGACGGCGGCGCGCGGCCAGGACGAGGACCGCGCGGCCGCGCAGTACCACGGGGCCGCGACGCGCCTCGCCGCCGGCGGCTGGCGCGGCTACGAGATCTCAAACTGGGCGATGCCGGGCCACGAGAGCCGCCACAACCTCGCGTACTGGCGGCGGCAGCCGCTCGAGGCCGTCGGCCCGGGAGCCCATGCGTTCGACGGCGTGAGCCGCCGCTGGAACGCCGCGAGGCTCGACGGCTACGTCGCGGCGTTGACGCCGCAGCCCGCGCCGGGACGCACGGCCGCCTTGCCGCCCGGCGGCAGCGAGCCGATCGACGAGACCGTCGCCGCGGCCGAGATCGCGATCCTCGGGCTCCGCCTCGACACGGGCCTGCCCCTGGCTGCAGCGACCGAGCGGCCGCTGGAGCCGTGGTTCGGCTGGGCACTCGCGGCGGAGCTCGTGGACGTCACCGACGACGACCGGATCGTCCTGACGACGCGTGGACGGCTGCTCTCGAACGAGCTGTTCTCCCGCCTCGTTTGACCCCGCTGATCCTCGCTTCTCGTGCGAGAATCGGGCCCAGATCGTTGACACTCCCAGCGCGGGACTGCTAAAGTTCGTTAGCACTCTCACTCGTCGAGTGCTAATTCCGAACCAACCAGAGGCCAGCCCGTGACGCGACGCGTCCGCACAGCAGGCTCGCTGGATCCCCGTTCTCAGTCGATCCTGCGGGCCGTCATCGAGGAATACGTCGACACCGCGACGCCTGTCGGCTCGGCGGCGCTCGTCCAGCGCTACCGCCTCGGCGTCTCGAGCGCGACTGTCCGCAACATCCTCGCGGATCTCGAGTCGGCCGGGCTTCTCACGCATCCGCACACGTCCGCCGGCCGCGTCCCAACCGACGCCGGCTACCGCTACTTCGTCGAGTCCATCGTGGACAACGCCATCCTGCCGCCAGTCGAGCAGCTGATGATCCGGCACCAGTTCGGCCAGGTTCAGCACGCCAGCGAGCAGTGGTTCCGCCTCGCCGCGACGATCCTCGCGGCGGCCAACAGGACGGCCGCGATCGTGACACCGGCGAAGCCACGCTCGGCCCACGTCCGCCGGATCGACCTCGTCTCGATCTCGAACCGGCTGGCGAGCCTCATCATCGTGTTCCGGGAGGGCGCGGTCCGCCAGGTCCTCGTCACGCTTCCCGACGCGATTGAGCAGGAGGACCTGACTCGGGCAGCCGTGATCCTCGACGGGATCATGGCCGGACGGACGGCCGCGGACGCGGATCGGGCGCTCGCCCGGATCGACGCGACCGGGCCGATCGGTGCCCTCGTTGAGCTCGTCGGGCGGAGCGTTCTCGCTGCCGTCCGCGACTACGACGCGAGCCCCATCGAGGACGTCTTCAGCGACGGCCTGCTCCACGTCATGGATGCCCCGGAGTTCGAACGCAGCGAGAAGCTGCGGCGTGTGTTCGCCGCGCTCGAGAACCGGTCGTACCTCGGCGCGCTGTTCGACTCGATCGCCGGCACGACCGGCGAGGTCCAGACCTTCATCGGCGCCGAGAACGGGCCGGAGGACATGCGCGACGTCGCCCTGGTCCTCGCCTCGTATGGCGAGCCGAGCCGGGCAGTCGGCGTGGTCGGCGTCCTGGGCCCGACTCGCATGGCCTACCGCCAGGCGATCGGCACCGTCCGGTTCGTGTCGGGCCTCATGAACGAGCTGGTCACCCACATCCAGGCATGACGCATCCACTGACGACACCGCTGCCGGGAGGAGCTGCATGAGCCAACGAACGAGGGCCCAGGAGCGGGCCGACGAGATCGACATCTCGCCGACGAAGCTGTTGGCCGAGATCGACGCCCTGAAGGGCGAGCGTGACGCCGCCCAGGGGAAGGCAGAGGAGTACCTCGCGGGGCTGCAGCGAGAGCGCGCCGAGTTCGCCAACTACCGACGGCGGACGACCGAGGAGCGCGAGCAGATGCTCGGGCTCGCCGGCGAAGACCTCATCCGCAAGGTCCTCGCGGTCGCGGACGACTTCGATCGGGCGATCGACGCCCGGCCGTCGGAGATCGCGAGCGATCCATGGGTCGACGGCGTCGCCGCGATCGACCGCAAGCTGCGGGCGCTCCTCGACAGCGAGGGCGTGACCCAGATCGACGCCTCGCCCGGAACGCCGTTCGACCCGCGGGAGCACGAGGCGATCGCCACGGTCCCCGGCACCGATCGCGGCGACGGCGAGATCGTCGAGGAGGTCCGGCGCGGCTACCGGCTCCGCGATCGCGTCGTCCGACCGGCCCTCGTCGCGGTCGCGGCATCGGCCGACGGCGAAGCCGGGGCAGGCGCACTGGCGGACGAATCACCAAAGCTGAACTGATCCCCTCTCGACCCAACGACAACGCAGGAGACACGACACAAATGGCCAAGATCATCGGCATCGACCTCGGGACGACGAACAGCGTCGTCGCGGTGATGGAGGGCGGCGAGCCCACCGTCATCGCGTCGGCGGAAGGCGGTCGGACGGTCCCGTCGGTCGTCGCCTTCACCAAGACGGGCGAGCGGCTCGTCGGCCAGCTGGCGAAGCGCCAGGCGGTCACGAACCCGGCCAACACCATCTATTCGATCAAGCGCTTCATGGGCCGCCGCTGGGACGACCCGGAGACCAAGCGGGCCAAGGAGCTCGTCAGCTACACCGTCGAGAAGGACGGCAAGAGCGACGGCGTCGTCGTCAAGGTCGCCGACCGGACCTACACGCCGCCCGAGATCCGCGCAATGATCCTCCAGAAGCTGAAGGCGGACGCCGAGGCCTACCTCGGCGACAAGGTGACCGAGGCCGTCATCACGGTTCCGGCCTACTTCGACGACACCCAGCGCCAGGCCACCAAGGACGCCGGCCGGATCGCCGGACTCGAGGTCCGCCGGATCATCAACGAGCCGACGGCCTCGGCGCTGGCGTATGGCCTCGACAAGAAGCACGACGAGAAGATCGCCGTCTACGACCTGGGCGGCGGCACGTTCGACATCTCGATCCTCGAGCTTGGCGAGGGCGTGTTCGAGGTCAAGGCGACGAACGGCGACACGCACCTGGGCGGGGACGACTTCGACCAGCGCGTCATCGAGTGGCTGCTGGCCGAGTTCAAGAAGGACCAGGGCATCGACCTCTCGAAGGATCCCCAGGCACTCCAGCGCCTGAAGGAGGCCGCCGAGAAGGCCAAGATCGAGCTCTCGTCGACGTCCTCGACCGAGATCAACCTGCCGTATGTCACGGCCGACGCCGCCGGCCCCAAGCACCTCGTCGTGACGCTCTCGCGAGCGAAGCTCGAGGACCTCGTCGGCGATCTGATCGAGAAGACGAGGAAGCCGGTCGAGGCGGCGCTCAAGGACGCCGGCCTCAAGGCGACCGAGATCGACGAGGTCATCCTCGTCGGCGGTCAGACCCGGATGCCGGCCGTCGTCGAGGCCGTCAAGGCGATGTTCAACGGCAAGGAGCCGCACAAGGGCGTCAACCCGGACGAGGTTGTCGGCATCGGCGCGGCGATCCAGGCCGGCGTCCTGGCCGGCGACGTCAAGGACGTCCTGCTCCTCGACGTCACCCCGCTGTCGCTCGGCATCGAGACGCTGGGCGGCGTGACGACGAAGCTGATCGAGCGGAATACGACGATCCCGACCTCGAAGTCGCAGGTCTTCTCGACGGCCTCCGACCAGCAGTCGCAGGTCGAGATCCGGGTCCTCCAGGGCGAGCGCGAGTTCGCCGCGGACAACAAGACGCTTGGCACGTTCATCCTCGACGGCATCCCGCCGGCGCCGCGTGGCGTGCCCCAGATCGAGGTCACGTTCGACATCGACGCCAACGGCATCCTCGATGTCAGGGCCAAGGACCGGGCGACGGGCAAGGAGC
This sequence comes from Chloroflexota bacterium, assembly GCA_045804885.1. GTDB lineage: Bacteria > Chloroflexota > Limnocylindria > Limnocylindrales > CSP1-4 > CF-46. The sequence continues at coordinate 13,834 of JBJMMH010000001.1, forward strand.
AGCAGGTCCGCATCACGGCGTCGTCGATGCTCAGCAAGGACGATGTCGACAAGATGGTCCGGGAGGCGTCCGAGCACGCCGACGAGGACCGCCAGCGGCGCGAGGAGGTCGAGACCCGCAACCAGGCGGAGCAGCTGACCTACCAGGCGGAGCGGACCGTCAAGGACCTCGGCGACAAGGTCTCGTCCGAGGACAAGGCCGAGATCGAGAACCAGGTCTCGTCGCTCCGCGAAGCGCTCAAGGGGTCCGACGTCTCGGCGATCACGGCGGGCGCCACGGCCCTCGCCGAGACGCTGAACCGCGTCTCGACGGCCGCCTATCAGGCGTCCGCGTCGGAGGCCGGCTCGGACAGTGGCAACGGCACCGGCGGCGAGGGCGAGCCGTCGCCCGAGGGCGAGCCGGCCGGCGCCGCGACGGGCGGCTCCGGCGAGGAGACGGTGGAGGGCGAGTTCAAGGAGGTCTGATCCTCCGATCTTGCCCATCGCAGATGCGCAGGCCCGCGGCGAACGCCGCGGGCCTGTCGATTCCTGGGGCCGGCGCGGCGGGCGATCTCGCCGGTTCCGGGACGCGCGATTCGTCGCCGATTCGACAGCCCCGCGGAAGTCGCGGCAGGTAACATCGCCTGACACGCTCGGCCCGTCGTCGGGACTCGTCCCGCCGAGCGCACCGTTTCTGCCGGGGCGGAGGAAGGGGTCCGATGTCGCACGGCATTCGGCCGATCTCGAGTGTTGCTCTCGCCATCGTCGCGATCGCGACGACACTTGCCGCATGTGGGGGATCGGCGTCCGCGCCTACGGCCGATCCGACCGCCGACAAGCTCGCCCAGGTCCTCGCGCGTGGCACGCTCGTCGGCTACGCCGAGCTCGACTACCCGCCACAGTCGATTCGCGTCGACGGCGTCGCACGTGCGGCGTCGACAAAATGCCTGCCGAACCAGATCACGTCGCAGGAAGTCACGGGCTTCGATATCGAGACGACGAAGCTCATCGCCCGCACGCTCGGCGTCGAAGCGTGTTTCGTCCAGCCGACCTTCACCGAGGTCACCGCCGGCAACTGGACCGACCGGCTCGACATCGCCTACGCCTCCGGCGCGATCAACGCCAAGCGCATGGAGAAGCTCTTCATGACGCAGCCGTACTACTACATCCCCCAGCGCTTCCTCGTCGCGAAGGACTCGCCGTACCACGTCCCGGCTGATCTCGACGGCAAGACGATCGGGACGTGCACGAGCTGCACCGTCGAGTCTTATCTCCAGGGCACCCTCAAGATCCCCGGCGTCGATCTCGTGCAGAAGGTGAAGGATCCCAAGCTGGCGGGCTTCGAGACCGAAGGACCCGGCCTCGACGCACTGGCCGACGGTGAGCTCGACGCGTTCCTGACCTCGGAGCCCGTGGCGCTCGAGGCGATCAAGGAGGCCAAGCCGCTGCGACTTCTCGACGAGCCGGCCTTCTCGATGTACCCGTCGGGTTTCGTCGACAAGGGCTCGGGGCTGGCCGTCGCGGCGTTCGTCCAGCGTGTCAACGACATCATCCGCACGGCTCATGCGGACGGGACCCTGAAGAAGATGTCGATGGACTGGTTCGGGGCGGACTACGCGACGCAGGCCGGGGCGTTCGACCTGTCGGTCCTGGGTCAGGACGTGAAGTGACCAGCCGAACTTCGCTTGGACGGCGCCTCGTTGCGCTCGCCGGCGTCGTCTCCATCGCGATCGCCGTCGCCGCCTGCGGCGGGACGTCGTCGTCGCCGGCGTCTCCGGGCGCGGACCCGTCCAAGGACAAGCTTGCGCACGTGCTCGCCCGGGGGACGCTCGTGCTCTGGACCGACACCGAGTACCCGCCGCAGTCGTTCAGGGTCGACGGCTCGACCCGCTCGGCGGCGACGAAATGCGCCCCGAACCAGCTGACCGAACCAGAAGTGTCCGGCTACGACGCCGAGACGGGAAAGCTCGTCGCCAGCGCCTTCGGCGTGGAGCCGTGCTTCGTGGCGACCCCGTTCGACTCGATGATCGCGGGCAGCTGGGGCGACCGCTTCGATGTCGCGTGGGCCTCCGGGGCGATCACGGCGTCCCGCCTCGAGAAGCTGTACGTAACGCAGCCCTACTACTCGACGCCGGCCAGCTTCTTCGTCAGAGCCGACTCATCCGTCACGGATCCCAGGAAGCTGTCCGGCAAGCAGATCGGGGCGTGCGCGGGCTGCACGCACGAGCTCTACCTCCGCCGGACGCTCGAGCTGCCAGGCGTCGCGCTCGATTGGCTCGTCGACGACCCGAAGATCGTCACCTACAACACCGAGCCGCCCGGCCTCGAGGCCGTCGAGGCGGGCGACATCGAGGCCTTCCTCTGCAGCGAGCCGGTGGGGCTCGCCGCGATCAAGGATGGGGCGAAGCTCAGGAAGCTCGAAACGCCCGCGTTCTACACCCAGAAGACGGGCTACATCGACCGCGACGTCGGCCTCGCGCCGGCGGCCTTCGTCGATCGCATCAACGGCGCGATACGCGACCTCCACGCGAGCGGCAAGCTCAAGGACCTTTCGGTCCAGTTCTTCGAGACCGACTACGCGACGGCCGCCGCCCAGTTCGACCTCTCGAAGGTCGGCCAGACGGTCCCGTAGCGATTCAGGCGAGCCGGCGGCCGTGATCGCGCGCCTCACGAGGCCGTTCCGCAGGAGCCTCCGCGCGCGCCTCGTCGGGTCGTTCCTGCTGCTCTCGACCATCACGGTCGTCGTGGTCGGCGCGATCGCCTATGTGAGGGCGACAGCCGACCTGACGGACTCGCTCTACGACCGCCTCGACGCGGTCGCCGGCATCAAGGCCGACGCGCTCGACCGGTGGGTCGATGAGCAGAGCCGCAACGTCGTGTTCGTCGGCGTCATGCCCGGCGTCGGCGACGACGCCCGGGCGTTCCTCGACGATGGCGCTGCCGGCGGCGACCGGACGGCGGCCGAGGCCCGCCTCCGGGAGGTGTTCAAGACCGTCGTCTCGCAGACCGCCGATGCCGAGGAGATCTACGTCCTCGACCTGGGTGGGAGGGTCCGCCTCTCGACGCTTGCCGGGCACGAGGGAGCCTCGCAGGCCGGCGAGCCGTTCTTCGCGACCGGCTCCTCGCACACGACCGTCCAGAACTCGTACCGCTCGACGCTCACCAATCTGCCGACGATCACCGTCGCGACGCCGCTGTTCGACAACAACGGCGGTGGCCGGCGAGTAGCGGTCCTCGCCGCGAACCTGAACCTCGCGCGCGTCGACCGCATCGTCCTGGAACGGACCGGCCTGGGGGCGACCGGCAGGGCGTACCTCGTCGACGCCGACAGCCGGCTGATCCAGGGGACCTCGGCTGCCGGCGCCGGCGGCATCGTCCACTCGACGGCCACCGACCTCGTCGCGTCGGGCGAGAGTGGGCGGGGCCTCTACGCCGACTACGAGGGCACCCCGGTCGTCGGCGTCTACACGTGGCTGCCCGACCGGGAGGCCGGTCTCGTCGCTGAGATGACCCAGGACGAGGCGTTCAGATCGGCCCGCCAGCTGGCGCTGACGATCGGGGTTGTCGGACTCCTGTCGGCGCTCCTGCTCGCGATTGCGATCGCGCTCGTCGCCCGCCGTGTGACACGGCCGATCCTCGCGCTCGCCGAGACCGCCAGCCGGGTTCAGGCGGGCGACCTGCAGGCGACGTCCGGCGTCCGCTCGGAGGACGAGGTGGGGACGCTTGCCGTCGCCTTCGACGACATGACCGCCCAGCTCCGCGAGGACGTCGAGACGCTCGAGCGGCGGGTTGCGGACCGAACCGCCGAGCTCGAGGACGCGCGCATCGAGGCCGACTCGGCCAACCAGGCGAAGAGCGCGTTCCTGGCGGCGATGAGCCACGAGATCCGGACGCCGATGAACGCGGTCATCGGGATGAGCGGGCTGCTCCTCGACACACCGCTCGATGCCGAGCAGCGCGACTACACCGAGACGATCCATACCTCCGGCGAGGCGCTCTTGACGATCATCAACGACATCCTCGACTTCTCGAAGATCGAGGCGGGGCGGTTCGAGCTCGACGCGCATCCGTTCGCGCTCTCGGCGACGATCGAGGGCGCGTTGGACGTGATGGGTCCGGTTGCCGCGAAGAAGGGTCTCGAGCTCGCCTACGACCTCGAGCCGTCGCTGCCCGCGTGGGTCGTCGGTGACGCCGGCCGGCTGCGCCAGATCGTCCTCAACCTCATCTCGAATTCGATCAAGTTCACGGACGCCGGCGAGGTCGTCGTCCGCGTCACGGGGACCGGTCCGGCGGACGACGCCGCCGACCCGCGGTGGGAGCTGCGACTCGCCGTGTCCGACACGGGAATGGGCATTCCGCCTGACCGGATCGGGCGCCTCTTCCAGTCCTTCAGCCAGGCTGACGCCTCGATCGCACGGCGGTTCGGCGGAACTGGCCTCGGCCTCGCGATCAGCCGCCGCCTCGGCGAGCTGATGGACGGCTCCCTCGTCGCGGAGAGCAGCGGCGTTCCTGGCGAGGGCAGCACGTTCACGCTGACAGTCCACGTGCCGGCAGCCGCCGCCGGAGCGCCGCCCGCCGCGCCGCCGGTCGATCTCGCCGGCCGCCGCGTCCTCGTCGTCGACGACAACGAGACGAACCTCCGGATCGTGACGGCCCAGCTGGAGCACCTCGGCGTCCAGGTGACGGCGCTCACCGCGCCCCTGGAGGCGCTCGCCGTCATCGGCCAGGGGACGGCGTTCGACGCGCTCGTCACGGACCTCCGCATGCCGGAGCTCGACGGGTTGGCGCTGGCTGCGGCCGTCGGCCGGAGCCTCGGCGACACGGCGCCACCCGTCCTCGTGTTGTCGTCGGCCGGTCAGCGTGAGCGCGATGCCAGCGGCGTCGCCGCCTTCCTCACGAAGCCCGTGAAACCCGGCGCCCTTCGCGACACGCTCGTTGCCGTCCTCGGCGGCGTCGTCGAGCGGCCGGCGTCGCGGCCGGCCGAGCGCGTCGTCGCGGACGCCGACCTCGGCGTCCGCCACCCGCTCCGGATCCTGCTGGCGGAAGACAACGCCGTGAACCAGAAGCTCGCGGTGCGCCTGCTCGAGCGGATGGGCTACTCAGCCCAGGTCGCCATGGACGGGACGGAGGCGATCGCGGCGCTAGAGGGCGGCGAGTACGACATCGTGCTGATGGACGTCCAGATGCCCGAGCTCGACGGGCTCGAGGCGACGCGTCGCATCCGCGCCCGCTGGCCGGACCGCTCGCTCCGGATCGTCGCGATGACTGCGAACGCCATGGAGGGCGACCGCGAGACCTGCATCGCGGCCGGGATGGACGACTACCTCTCGAAGCCGATCCGGCCCGACGCACTCGCGGCGGCGCTGCTCGCGAGCCCGGGTAGCCGCGACGAGCCGGTCGCCACGGGCAGCTGAGCGGGGGTGCCGGACTGCGAACGCGCCGTGCGCCGGCGCACTGCGGGACTTGCCGCGAACGGGGCGAATTGGTCCACCATGACGGCTCGGCTCACGCGAGGACCCGGGGACTGGGCGGCACCGCCAGCGGGCCGACCACGGTATTGCCCGGAGCTGGGCCGCGATGGCCCAGGGAGGTCCAATTGACCGCGCGACGCGCCGTCTCAGCCCTCGCGATTTCCGCGCTCCTTCTCTCGATCCTCGTCCCGGGCGCCGTCGCCCGGTCGACGAAGACTGCCACGACGCTCGACGCGGCCGGAGCGTCCGCCCTCTGCGACGACCTGTTCGGCGACACGTACGACGTGGCGTCGACGGAGCCGCTGGCCTCCTGCCAGTGGGACATGTCGCTGATCAACGCGAATGACGCGACCCGGGCACGGGCGACCGGCAAGGGCGTCGTCGTTGGCGTCGTCGACAGCGGCGTCGACCTGACCCACGCGGACATCGTCGCGAACCTCGATCTCGCCCGGTCGTGCTCGTTCATCTTCGACCACGACGCGCTCGCGCTGGACATCGAGAAGGGCAACGGGGACTGCTCCAACAAGGCCGCCGTCCAGGACCATTTCGGCCACGGGACCCACGTCAGCTCGATCATCGCCGCGCCGATCAACGGCGTCGGAATCGCCGGCGTGGCTCCCCAGGCGACGATCGTCGCGATCAAGGCCTGCAACTGGCAGACGTTCTGCTTCGCCGACTCGGTCGCGGCCGCGATCCGCTACGCCGGCGACATCCGGGTCGACGTCGTCAACATGAGCCTGTTCGCCGATCCGTACCTCTACTACTGCGGCAACGACGCCGAACAGCGGGCGCAGTACCGGTCGATCCAGTCGGCGGTTCGCTACGCCCAGCAGCGCGGCGTGCTCATGGTCGTGGCCGCCGGCAACCAGGCCGACGACATGGCCCACCCGACGACCGACGTCATCAGCCCGGACTGGCCGCCGGATGCAGCCGTCGAGCGCGTCGTCCACAACAACTGCAAGCGGGCCCCGACGGAGATCCCGGGCGTCCTCGCCGTGTCGGCGACGGGACCGGTCGGGATCGAGGACTACACGACGAACATCGCCTCGTACTCCGACACCGGGATCGGCGTGGTCGGCGTCACGGCGCCGGGCGGCGACTACTTCGCTGCCACCGGGACCGTCCAGGACGCCGTCCTCGCCGCGACGACCTCGACCGACGACGCGCGACTCTTCGCGGCCTTCGCGGGGCTGCCATTGCCGGGCCTGACGGTCACCGACGGCGGCGCCAGGTACGTCGAGCTCAACGGGACGTCGATGGCCTCGCCCCACGCAGCCGGCGTCGCGGCGCTCATCGTGGAGCGTCATCCGGGCTGGTCGCCAGGGGCAGTCTCGGCCGCGGTCCAGCGGACCGCCTCACCGCTCGCCTGCCCGGCCGACTGGGTGCCGCTCTTCGAGGGCGACCTCAGAACGAAGTGCTACGGCAACGCCGCGATGAACTCGTTCTTCGGCCACGGCATCGTCGACGCGTGGGCCGCCACCCACGGAGTCACGAAGGGCGCGAGGCGTCTGCCCGAGGCGAAGCGAGCGCCCGGCCGACGGCCGGGCGCTCGCGATTCGTGACGGCCGCTCAGCCGACGAAGAGGTCGATCGACGGCGCCAGCGCCCGGACGACCACGACGGCGACGTACGCTCCGATCAGGAGGAGCCCGACGTACAGGTGGACCTTGATGTTGACGCCCATGACGGCCATGAGGCCATACGGGTTGTCGTAGTTCGGCTCGAGGCCCCGGGCGACCTGAAGGGCGAGGGGCACCGTGGCCAGCGCGAGCAGCGCGGGTATGGGCAGCAGCCCGACGACGACGCCGACGGCGACGATCACGTAGGCCGCGGCCGCGGCGACCTTGTACCCCACTACGACGGCACCGCGCGAGAGTCGGACCGGGAGCGTCCGCTTGCCTGCTCGCGCGTCGCCGCGCCGATCCGGGATCTCGTTGACGTACAGGATCAGGGCGACGAGCAGCGCGATGGGCAGAGAGGCGACGACGGCCTCCCTCGACACGACTCCGCCGGACTGGACGACGTAGGCGCCAAGCAGCATGAGCGGGCCGAACCCGATGGCGACCACGAGCTCGCCGAGGCCTCGGTAGACGAGCTTCAGCGGCGGGGCCGTGTACGCGAGGCTCACGAGGATGCCGACCACGCCGATCATGAGGAGCGCGGCCGACGGCCGGAGCGCTAGCAGCACGAGGCCGATCGCGGCGGCTGCCAGATAGAAACCGGCAGCCAGACCGGCCATCCGGCGGAGCGACACCAGGCCGTACTGGATGACCCGCGAGCCGCCGGAGAACTGCGTCGGAGTGACGTTCAGCTCGTCGGCGCCCTGGACGGAGTCGAAGACGTCGTTGGCGATGTTGAGGCCGAGCTGGACGCACGCGGCGCCGATCACCGTCAGCACCGCCGTGAGCAGGTCGAACGTGCCCTCGCTCGCGGCGATCGCAATGCCGAGCACGACGGGCACGATCGTCGCCGAGAGGAACGGCAGCCGGGTCGAGCGGAGCGCCAGCCAGCCGAGCGATAGGCGGGGCCGGACCGGGCTGCCTCGCTCCGCCGTGAGCGCGTCGAAGTAGCGTCGCGACTGGCCGACCGAGCGCTCCGAGTATTCGAAGAACGGGACCTCGGCCTCGTCCCAGCCCCACGCCCGCTCCGCGGTCATCGTCAGGCGAGTGCCATCGCCGTCGGACGACGGCTTCACCGCGCCCCAGACGGTCACATGACGCCGCTCGTCGTAGCCGTAGCCGGGCTGCGGCCGGATGTGAGAACCCGAGAGGCCGACCAAGCGATCCGTCGGGACGTCCAGGCCCGCCGGCGACGCGAAGGTCGCGGTCCGTGCGTCAGGGTCGATCTCGGCGTCGACCGCGACGTTGACGGGGTAGCCGTCGTCGTCGACGAACGAGACGACCTGGAACGGGTAGCCCGACAGGCGGACGAGACCGTCGAGCGCGTCGAGCCGGGGCGTGCGGCGGTCGTCGATCGTCATGACGCGGCCGCCTCTGCGGCGGTGGCGACGAGCGGCTCTGTGGCGGTGTCTCCGTCGGGCCAGTAAAGCGAGCGCCGCGGCGTCACCTCGATCAGGGCGCGCTCGAAGAACAGCGGCAGCGCGACACGCTGTTTGAGGAACGCGACGATCGCCGGCTCCTTCGCCTCCCAGATCGGCATGATCCGCTCCCAGCCGCCGTGGGGGTCGTCCTCGATCACCCGGGCGTCGCCCTGCACCGTGGCTCTTCCGAGGGCGCCCCCGACGGACACGGGGTCCGTCACGGACACGGCAACGCGCGGATTGGCCTTGACGTGCTCGAGCTTGCGGCTGAACAGCGTCGACGACGTCATGTAGATCCGCTCGCCGTCGTAGAGCGGGATCAGCGGATAGGTGACCGGCCTTCCGGCGCTGTCGACGACGGTCAGCTCCGCGACGAGCGCCTTGTCGAGGAGGGCCTCAATCGTTTCTGGCAGGCTTCCCATCGCCGAACTCCCGGTTGCGCGTTTCATGCTCCCGAATAGTAGCAGGTTTGGTTGGCCGTGCGCAAGGAGACTGATCAGGCAAATCTGACACGGCTTGTCGGGCCGTCGCGGTACGATGCCCGCCCATGCCGGAGACCGCCCACCCCTCGCTTATCCACGCCCGCGGCCTGACGAAGAAATTCGGCGAATTCGTCGCAGTCGACGCGATCGACTTCGATGTCGCTCCGGGCGAATCGTTCGGCTTCCTCGGGCCCAACGGCGCCGGCAAGACCTCGACGATGCGAATGATCGGCTGTGTCTCGCCGATCACCGACGGGTTGCTGACAGTCCTCGACCGCGATCCCGACCGGGACGGCCCCGCTATTCGCGCCCGGATCGGGGTCGTGCCCCAGCAGGACACGCTCGACAACGAGCTGACCGTCCGGGAAAACCTCCTGATCTACGGCCGCTACTTCGGCCTGTCGCGCGCCGAGTGCGCCCGAAGGGCAGACGACCTGCTCGCTTTCGCCCAGCTAACCGAGCGAGCCGGTGACCAGGTGGAGCACTTGTCGGGCGGGCTCAAGCGGCGCCTCACGATCGCCCGCGCGCTGATCAACGAGCCGTCGCTGCTCCTCCTCGACGAGCCGACGACCGGGCTCGACCCGCAGGCCCGGCACCTCCTGTGGGATCGCCTCTACCGGTTGAAGCAGCAGGGCGCCACGCTCGTCCTGACGACCCACTACATGGACGAGGCCGAGCAGCTGTGCGACCGGCTCGTCGTCATGGACAAGGCGAACATCGTCGCCGAGGGCTCGCCGCGGCAGCTGATCGAGCGTTACGCGACGCGCGAGGTGACCGAGCTGCGCTTTCCTATCGGGGTCCAGGAGACGCTCGACGGACAGCTCGACGGCATCGCGGAGCGCATCGAATACCTGCCCGACCGGGTCCTGCTCTACGCCGACGATGGCGAGGCGGCCGTCGCAGCGACGCACGCCCGCGGGCTCCAACCGGAGCAGGTCCTCGTCCGCCGGTCGAGCCTCGAGGACGTCTTCCTGCGGCTGACCGGCCGGTCGCTGATCGAGTAGGCGCGGGCGGAGTCGAATGACAGCCGCGGTCGGCCGCGTCATCGAGCACCGAGCGCTGCAGTACGCCCGGACGTTCCGGGCGTCGCTGTTCAGCTCGTTCGTCAACCCGCTGTTCTTCCTCGCCGCGATGGGCCTGGGCCTCGGCACATACGTCAACACCTCGTCGAGCGAGGCGCTCGGCGGGCTGACCTACGTCCAGTTCCTGGCGCCGGGATTGCTCGCGGCGTCGTGCATGCAATCGGCCGCGTTCGAAGCGATGTTCCCGATCATGGGCGGGCTCGTCTGGAACCGGACCTTCCACGCGATGTATGCGACCCCGATCTCGCCCCGCGACATCGCGCTCGGCAACATCGCCTGGATCCTGCTCCGCCTGACGATGATCGCCACGGTGTTCACCGCGGTCATTGTCCTGTTCGGCGCGGCGGTCTCGCCCGGCGTGGTGCTGGCGATCCCGGCCGCAGTCCTCACGGGGATGGCCTTCGCCGGCCCGATCGCGGCGTTCTCCGCGACCCAGCGGACACCCGAGAAGTTCAATGCCGTGTTCCGGTTCGGGATCACGCCGCTGTTCCTGTTCTCGGGCACGTTCTTCCCCGTCGAGACGCTGCCCCCGTTCCTCCAGCCGATCGTCTGGCTGTCGCCGCTCTGGCACGGCGTCGACCTGACGCGCGCTCTCGCGCTCGGGACGGCGGCACAGCAGCCAGTCCTGATGGTCGTCCACGTCGTCGTGCTCGCCGCGATCTCGATCGCCGGCGCCGCGGCCGCGGTCCGGACGATCGACCGGAAGCTGGTGCGCGGATGACGCTCGGGCTGCGGGTCATCCCGCCGGTAGCCTTCGGCAGCCGTCGCTCGATCCGGCTGATCGAGCGGAACATCTACGTCTACCGCCACACGTGGATCGTGATCTTCAGCGGCTTCTTCGAGCCTCTGTTCTACCTGCTCGGGATCGGGTTCGGGCTGGGGCAGCTCGTCGGGGCGGTGCCCGGCCCCGGTGGCCAGCCGATGACGTACCAGCAGTTCGTCGCGCCCGCCCTCCTCGCCAGCGCCGCGATGAACGGCGCGATCT
>JBJMMH010000002.1:0-45101 GCA_045804885.1 Chloroflexota bacterium
TAGAACAGCTCCTCGGCGAGCATGTGCGAGTGGCCGGTCCCGAACGCGTGGACCTCGCCGCCTCCCGCGAGAGCGTCGGCGACGAGGCCGGCGGCCGCGTCGACGTTGGGCCACTCGTCGCCCGCGAGACGTTCGACGAGCCGGTGCGCCTCGGCCAGGTACCGCCGGCCCGCCGAATCGCGCAGTCCGGCCGGCGCGCGAGCGGCCTCGGGAGGTGTTCCGGCACTTCCATCCTGCGTCGCGTCCGCGGCGTCCGTCACGACACGGCCTCCGCCCGCCAGATGTGGACCAGCGGGGCGTAGCGGCCGGGGTTCGACTGGCGGCCGAGCAGCATCGCGCCGTCGAGCGGGGAGTGGTCGGCGGTGCGTGGCCTGACCGTCGGATCAACGGCGAGTCGCACATCGAGCGCACTGCGGAGCGGTGTCGGCTCGACAAGCAGGCGGCCGCCGAGGGCGACATCCGTCGGCGCTCCCGCCGGCATTCTGCGGTCCTCTTCGCCTGACGCCGTCCGGATGGCCGCGACGACGACACCACGCAGCTCGTCGGCGGCGGCGCTAACGATCGATGCCGCGGCGGCGTCGGATGCCGCGGCGCCGAGAACGTCGCTCGCGAACTGGGCGACCGCGTTCACCGCCCGGTCCGCCTCGTGGAGCCTGATCGGGAGGTGGTCGAGGTCGCCGAACCGGGCTTCAGCGAGTGACACGAGGGCGGTGTGCGGGCCGCGCCCCTCACGCGCCCGTAACGCGGCACTGAGGCCCTCCCGCCCGATCCAGAAGCTGCCGCCCTCGTCGCCGAGCAGGTACCCGTGGCCGCCGACGATCCGCGGTGGATTCTCCAAGGGAACGGCGAGGCAGGCCACGCCGGTGCCCGCCACGAGGCTGACGCCGACGCCGAGCGAGAGCGCGCCCGCGTGGCTCGTCACGCTGTCGTCGCAGACCCAGACCTCCGGTGCCGCGATCGCGTTCCCGACCAGCTTCCCGAGCTTGATCGCCTCGAGGTGATCCATCGGAGCCGTGGACAGCCCGAGCACTGCCCGATCGACCTCCGGGCGGCCGAGCGATTGCCAGGCGCCCACCACGGCCGCGGCAACGCGCTTGTCTGAGCCGGACACACGGCTGACGCCATCTGCCTCGGCCGCTGTCAGACCTGCCGAATGGCGCGCACGGATCGCCGACTGCCCCCCGTCGATGGCGAGGATTTGAGGTTCGGTCGAAGCATCGCCCGCCGGCAGCGCTGTGAGCGGCTCCATCAGTCGCCTCGCTGCCGATGGGGAGTCGCGAAGGCGACGCCGGAGATGTCGGCGGTCAGCTGATACTTGTCGCCTCGGTAGACGCAGTTCGCCACCATGATCACGCGGCCGCGCACGTCGGCATCCACCATCTGGAGGCGGAGACACGCCTGGCCCGGCGGGATCGTGAGCAGACGACGCGTCTCTGCGTCCGGGTTGATCGGTTCGATCGTGATGCGCGCGGCGCCCGGGACGATCCGGTATCGCCGCGCCAGGAGCTCGTACAGCGAGCCGTCGAGGTCATCCGATCCCAGGCCGGGCACGAGGCGTGCCGGCATCCACGTCGTCTCGACGGCCATCGCATCGCCGTTGCCGAACCGCAGCCGCGTGAACCGCGTGACCGGGTCGCCGATGGGGATGCGCAGCTTCGCGGCGACCGCGCCATCTGCGGCGACCTCCCGGAACTCGAGCACGCGGCTCCCGGCGACGAGGCCGCGCGCCGCCATGTCCTGGGTAAAGCTGGTGAGCCCCAGGACGCGCGCGAACGGTCGCGGCACGACGTATGTGCCGGAGCCCTGCCGTCGCTCGACGAGCCCCTCCGTCACGAGCGCGTCCATTGCCGAGCGGATCGTCATGCGGGCGACGCCCCACCGCAGGCTCAGCTCGCGCTCGCTCGGCAGGCGGTCGCCGACGCGCGCGGTCGCGACGAGCTCGCGCATCCTGGCGCGAAGCACCTGCCGGCTGGAATCCTGGCGTTCGATCACGGCCGCGGAGTCTACCGATCGTCCGTCGTAACTGGCAATGAATCGTGGACCACTTTTCGTCGACCTCGCGCACGTCACGCTCATACCAATCGGCGGACGATCCAGCGTGGATCGCACCCTTGAGCTAGACCACTTCGCCGCGATGCCAATCGCGCGTCGTCTGGACCAGTTCGGCGAGTTTCGCGGCGTCCGGCATCATGGGCGAGTGACGGAAATCCGCCGCGCGACGCTGCACGACCTGCCCGGCGTGTACCGCGTCTGCCTCCAGACTGGCGAGGCCGGCGCCGACGCGACAGCGATCTATCGGAACCCGGACCTCCTCGGACACGTGTACGTGGGGCCGTACGTCGTCGGGGCGCGCGAGTACGCCCTGGTCGTCGGAGACGATGATGGCATCGCCGGGTACTGCCTCGCGGCGAGCGACACGATGTCGTTCGCAGCCTGGGCCGAGCGCGAGTGGTGGCCGCCGCTGCGTACTGCCTTCCCGAAGCGGTCGGGTGCGACGCCGGACGCGGGCGTCATCGAGCTGTTCCATGAACCCCCGATCGCGCCGTTGGACGTGGTCGAGGCGTACCCGGCCCACCTCCACATCGACCTGCTCGCGCGCGTCCGCGGCGGCGGTCTCGGTCGGCGCCTGATCGAGAAGCAACTCGACCAGCTCGCGGCGGGCGGGGTCGAGGCGTGCCACCTCACTGTCGCGGCGACCAACGAGAACGCGATCGCCTTCTACCGTCACCTCGGCTGGTCGGTCCTTCGGGAGGACGAGGGCGCGTGGTACATGGGATTCCACTTGCGGTGAGAGGCGCAGGGCGAGCGCCCGACGCCGCTTCTCGTTGGCCTACGAATCGAAGCCGATCCCGAGCGCGTCGAGCGTCCTCAGCAGGACGCCGCGTCGGCCCTCGTTCCGGTCGGCCCGGTCGAGCTCACGCCGGACGGTGTTGACGGCGATCGAGCGCAGCGGCTCGGGCGGGAAGGGGATCGGCGGCGTCTGGACGAAGCGAAGCCGGAGCAGGTCCGAGTCCGGCCGGAGGATGAAGTCGCGAATGACGCCCGCCGACCAGCGGCTCGCCCCGACACCCAGCCCGGTGTAGCCGAGGGCGTAGGTCAGCCGCCCGCCGAGTGCCTGACCGAAGGTGACGGTGAATCGCGTCGTCGTGTCGATGGCACCGCCCCAGCGGTACGGAAACCCGAGGGAGCCGAGCTGCGGGAACGCCGTCCGGAACTGGCGCTCGAGCTTGTCGGTGGTGGCCGGCCGCTGGTCATACACCGGCCCCACGCCGTTGCCGGTGTAGTAGACCGCGTCGTAGCCGCCCCACAGGATCCGGCCGTCGGCGGTCTGCCGGAAGTAGTGGAACTGGTTGTTGGCGTCGGACATCCCCTGCCGCCGCCGCCAGCCGATCGCGTCGTGCTGCTCGCCGGTCAGCGGCTCGGACACGATCGCGTAGTCGTAGACCGGCACGAAATGCGCGCTGAGCCTGCGCATCCAGCCCGAGTAGGCGGAGGTCGCGACGACGACATGGTCGGCGCGGATCGACGCGTCGTCCGCCGTGGCGACGATCACGCCACCCGCCCGCCGATCGACTCGTGTGACTCGCGAGCGTTCGTGAATCGCGACACCGCGCCGCTCCGCGACATCGGCGAGGCCGCGGACGAGCTTGGCCGGGTCGACGAGCGAGTCTCGACCCGCGGACGGCGGGCGGTAGAGACCGGCCAGCCACAATGGTGAGTGAACCTCCGACCGGACGGCTTCGCGGTCGAGGAACACGAGGTCCTCGCCCCACTCCGCGGCCTCGTCGACCCACGCCTTGAACTCCTCGACCTGGTGCGGCCGGTCGGCGACGCTGAGGTCACCGGTGACCTCGAGGTCGCAGTCGATGCCCTCATCGCGGACAAACGAGATCAGGCCGCGAAGGTTTTCGAGACCCTCGCGCTCCAGGATCTCGAGCTCGTCCGCGAAGTGGCGGATGCCGTTCCCGAGGCCGTGCGTCAGGCTGGCGAGACAGAATCCGCCGTTGCGGCCGCTCGCGCCGTAGCCAATTGTGTCGGCCTCGAGCACGGCGACGCGCAGGGTGGGATCGGTGTCGGTCAGGGCGATGGCGGCCCAGAGCCCCGTAAAGCCGCCGCCGACGACGACGACGTCGCACTCCACGCCACCATGAAGTGGCCGGCGTGGTGGGCCGGCAGGCGACGCGGCCAGCCAATAGCTCGGGGCGTCGGTCGGGCCAGGGAGAGCGGTCACCGCCGCATCCTAGCCCGCGGTTGCAACGCATCCCGTCGGGTCTACGACTCGTGCGTGCGAATTTCGTCGGAGATCATGCCCGTTCGGACGATATCCGCGTTGACGAGCGCGACCGGGCTGTGCCACCATGAGGTCCCGACTGTTCCGTCACTCGCAACGGCCGTCGCGTGCCACGCACCGACTGCCGGGCCGCCGGCCGCATCGACGGCGACGACCGCCGCCGACGGACGGGCCGCAAGTGGAGCGACCATGACCGCCCAACCCGCCGCGCCGAGCACCGTGTCGGCCCTCCGCCGCGAGCGCCAGAAGGCGCTCTATCAGCGAGCGCTCAAGAGCCTCCCCGGCGGGACCAACTCGAACTTCCGCGCCTGGGGCGACGACACTGTCTACATCGATCGCGGCAAGGGCGGCTCGATCTGGGACGCGGACGGCAACGAGTACATCGACCTCCGGATGGGATACGGCCCGGTCATCCTCGGTCACGGCGACGACCGCGTCGACGACTACGTCAACGAGCGGATGCGGCTCGGCGTGAGCTTCTCGCTCACGAGCGAGGACGAGATCCGGACGATCGAGCTCGTCAAGGAGTTGACTGGCTGGGTCGAGCGGGCGCGGATGACCGTCTCGGGCACCGAGGCGACGATGCACGCGATGCGGGTCGCGCGCGCCTATACCGGCCGGAACAAGATCGTCAAGTTCGAGGGCCAATATCACGGAGTCCACGATTACGCCCTCATCAGTGTCACGCCCAACAACATGTCCGAGCTCGGCGACCAGGAGAACCCCGTCGCGCTCGCGTGGGGCCGGGGCATCCCGGAGGCGGTGAGCCGGACGATCATCCCGGCCCGCTACAACGCGCTGGACGTCCTGCGACGGATCTTCGAGCGCGACGGCGACGATATCGCCGGCGTCATCATCGAACCGGTCCTCGGCAACGCTCAGGCGATCATGCCCCAGCCCGGCTTCCACGAGGCGATTCGGGCGCTGACCCGCGAGTTCGGGGCGCTCTTGATCTTCGACGAGGTCAAGACCGGGTTCCGGTTCGCCCGCGGCGGCGCCGCAGAGTTCTTCGGCGTGACGCCTGACCTTGCCACGTTCGCCAAGGCGATGGGCAACGGCTATCCCGCGGCCGTCTTCGGCGGCACGGCGGAGGCCATGAGCGTTCTGCCCGACCATGTCAGCCACGGCGGGACGTACGCCGGCAACCGCGTCGCGGCGGCAGCCGCCGTCAAGACGCTGACGATCATCAAGGAGACCGACGCGCTCGAGAAGATCCACGCCCTCGGCCGACGGATCCAGGGTGGCCTCGCCGAGGTGCTGAACGAGAAGAGCCTGCCGCACACGTTCACCGGCCACCCGTCGATGTTCGGGATCTACTTCGCGGAGACGGCCCCAACGGAGTACCGCGACTGGGCCAACTCCGACCACGAGCTCTACGACGCGATCGCCATCAACATGGCCGTTCGCGGCGCGATGCCGGAGCCGGATTCGCGCGAGCCATGGTTCCTCTGCGAGGCCCACACGGTCGGCGACTATGCCGACCGGATCGTCTCGATCTTCAGCGACTCGCTCGACGCCGCGCTCGAGGACCGGGCTCGACGTGGCGCGGGCGCGGGCGGTGGCGGCGCCGACTCGAAGTCGGCGACCGGGTAGAGAGCGGGGAGAAGGGCTGGACGATGGTGCTTGACGGGAACGCGGTCCGGTCCGTCGATCGGGCGGCCGCGCTGCTGCTCGCGTTGGGCGATGCCCAGGGTGAAGCCGGCGTGACCGAGCTCGCCCGGCGCCTCGGGCTTCACAAGTCGACGGCGTCGCGGCTGCTCGCGACGCTCCAGCGGCGTGGCCTCGTCGAACAGGACGAGGAGACGGGCAAGTACCGCCTCGGGCTCGTGGTGATCCGACTCGCCGAGCGCGCGGAGCGGACGCTCGATCTGCGCGGCATCTCGATGCCGGAGCTGGAACGCCTGGCGCGGCTGACCCACGAGACCACAGGGCTCGGCGTGCTCGACGGCGACTCGCTGCTGACAGTGGCCCAGGCTGACGGCCCCAACCTGATCGCTGTCGGCGACTGGACCGGCCGCTCGACGCCGCTCCACTGCGTCGCGTCCGGGAAGGTCCTCCTCGCGGCGCTCGCCGAACGGGAGGTGCTGCGGATCGTCCGGCGGGGCCTCGTGTCGCACACGGAGCGGACAGTCACGGAGCTCGAGCCACTCCTCGAGGAGCTGGCACGCATCCGACGGCGGGGCTACGCGACGGCGATCGGCGAGTACGAGCTAGGGCTCAACGCAGTCTCCGCGCCGGTCCACGACGCGCGCGGCAACGTCGTCGCCGCGGTCGACATCTGGGGTCCCGCATTCCGCCTCACGCCGAGGCGCATCCCGGAGCTCGCCGTTCAGGCCCGCGAGGCCGCCGCCGCGATCTCGATCCGCCTCGGCGGTCCCGGCCCGACCAACGGCAAGAGCGTCACCAACGGCCTGGCGACGCCGGTCGCACTCCCGGCGGGGGTCGCGGCCGCCTCGTAGCCCCGGCCCGCGCGGCGCGGCCCGGGCCGCACGCCCCGCCACGTCCCGCTGCGATGCCGGAGCTGCATCGATACCGCCTGCAGCCCGCATGGTCGGGGACCAAACCATCGCGATCGGACTCCGACCACGGTCGCAACCGGTCGATGCGATGCGGCGCCTGCATCGAGCCAGAGCGAGCGCGACCGCCTGCCGCGCCGGTCGCTAGGCTAGAGCAATGGACTTCAGCCGGCCACCCCTGAGCGCCATCGCCGACGCGCTCCGGACCGAGGGCGTTCGGATACTCATCATCGTCGTCGTCGCCTTCATCGTCCTGCGCGTCGCGCGGCTGACGCTGCACGGAATCCTCAAGGCGCTGCTCGATCGGGAGGCGACCGAGGGGACGGCCCAGGAGCTATCGGCGATCGAGGTCCGCAAGCGGCTCGACACGCTGGATCGGCTCGGCGGCAACGTCATCAGCTTCTTCGTCATCGTGATCGCAGGCCTCATGATCCTGACGGCGGTCGGAATCAACATCGGACCCGCGATCGCGGGGCTTGGCGTGGTCGGAATCGCGGTCGGATTCGGGGCCCAGAGCCTCGTCCGCGACTACCTCAACGGCTGCCTGATCCTCATCGAGAACCAGTTCAGCCGCGGCGACGTCGTCACGATCGCCGGCGTGACCGGCACGGTCGAGGACTACAGCCTCCGGCGCACCACCGTCCGCGACCTCGACGGCGTCGTACACACCGTCCCGAACGGCGAGATCAAGGTTGCCTCGAACCGAACGCGCACCTGGGCCCGGATCAACCAGAACGTGGTCGTCTCGTTCGGGACCGACATCGACAAGGCCATAGACGTCGTCAACGGCGTCGGCAAATCGATGGCCGACGACCCCAAGTGGAAGCGCCGAATCCTGGAGCCGCCGCGAGTCGACCGGGTCGAGTCGATCGACCCCGCTGTCGGCATCACGCTGAAGATCCTCGGAACAGTCCGCGCCGCGGACCAGTGGGCCGCGTCGGGCGAGTTCCGGCGAAAGCTCCTCAGCGCCTTCGCCGAGAACGGGATCGAGATCCCGGGGCCCCGCGTCGCGCTGCCGGACCAGGACGGGGCCGCGGACCGCGAGCCCGGCCCGACCGACGAGGAGCTCGTCGCGGGGGAGTGACCCGCGGCTCCCGTCAGTAGGGCTCGACTGCGGGGACATCGGCGACGCGAGGATCCATCCGGTGGGCGGCCGATTGACCTCGCGCCTTGACCGGGACCGCGCCCACTGCGGCTCCCAGCCCGTACGGCGGCATGTTCGCGTAGAGCGTCTCTACGCGGCCGGGCCCGACCCGGTACGTCTCGTGGAAGATGCCGACCGTCCCGCTATCCCGGACCACGCGATTGAACTCCCTCCAGGCCGGGAGGTGTTCGTGGTCGCGAGCCCGTGCATACGCGGAGAGGTGATCGAACGAGCGCCAGTACTGGACGTAGCCGATGACCCGGCCGGACCAGAACCACTGGGCGCTGATGAGCCCGAGCTCGGGATCCCGGAACAGCTCGGCCAGCATCCTGGGCATCGCCCGGAAGGCGGGCAGCCAGCTGCGCGGCGAGCGCAGCCGATTGATGCGCATTCCGATGATGAAGACGACGAGGTCTCCGTCGAGGTCGGCGGTCTGGCGGGCGGCGGTAATCGCGGTCATCGACGAACGCTCCTGGTAGTCAGCGATGTGAACAGTGTCCACTTTACACGGGCAAGTGAACAGTGTCAACATGCCGGGGATGACAACGGCGACCGATCGAATGCCCTACCACCACGGCGACTTGCGAAACGCCCTCGTGTCTGAGGCCACCGGCCTCGC
The DNA here is from genome assembly GCA_045804885.1 of Chloroflexota bacterium. Lineage (GTDB taxonomy): Bacteria > Chloroflexota > Limnocylindria > Limnocylindrales > CSP1-4 > CF-46. The sequence continues at coordinate 8,571 of JBJMMH010000002.1, forward strand.
CCGAGTCGGCGGCCCGGACGCCGTCGTACTGCGCGAGGCCGCCCGTCGTGTCGGGGTGTCGCCGAGCGCGGCGTACCGTCACTTCCCCAGCCTCGAGGCGCTTCTGGCCGCCGTCGCGTCGCGGGCCCGCGAGGCACTTGGCCGGACGATGCTCGAGCGGCTCGCCTCTCTCCCCCGCGAGAAGGACTCGCGGCGGGCCGCCCTCGCCCGGTTCCGCGCGACGGGCGCCGCGTATATCGACTTCGCCCTGACCGAGCCCGGCCTGTTCCGCGTTGCGTTCGTCCCATGCGATCCCGTGCTGCTCGTCCGCGACGACCCATCCCCGTACGCGATCCTGTCGGAGGCGATCGACGCGGTCGCCGCATCGGGGGCGCTGCCGCGCGGACGCCGGCCGCATGCCGAGGAGGTGGCCTGGTCGGCGGTCCATGGCGTCGCGGTGCTCATCGGCGACGGGCTGATGGACCTCGCCGGCGAGCGCGACCGGGCCGACGTCATCGATCGGGTGCTCGACGGCGTCGCGTTCGGCTTGACCGGCCGCGAGTAGTCCCGACGGCGCCCGTGGGCGAACACGGCTCGACGTGGGGGTGCGCGGCAGGGCAAGTAGAATGGCTGGGCTGAACAACGACGAGGAGTGACCCCGAGTGAGCGTCGAGCAGCGACCCGAGATCGAGGCCCTCTACGGCGAGGGTCAGCGCTTCGAGCCCGACCCATCGTTCGCCGCCCAGGCCAACGCGCAGCCCGAGCTCTACGAGGAGGCCGAGCGCGACTTCGAGGAGTTCTGGGCGCGCATCGCCCGCGAGCGCGTCTCGTGGTCGAAGCCATTCGACAAGACCCTCGAATGGGACCTGCCGTTCGCGAAGTGGTTCGTCGGTGGCGAGCTCAACATGAGCTACAACTGCGTCGATCGGCACGTCGAGAACGGCCTCGGGGACAAGGTCGCCTACCACTGGATCGCGGAGCCGGGCGACACCCGGACGATCACCTACGGCGATCTCCATCGCGAGGTCCAGAAGGCCGCCAACGCGCTAAAGGAACTTGGCATCGAAAAAGGCGACAGGGTCGCGATCTACATGCCGATGATCCCGGAGCTGCCGATCGCGATGCTCGCCTGCGCCCGGCTCGGGGCACCGCACACCGTCGTCTTCGGCGGGTTCTCGGCCGAGGCGCTCAGCGGCCGTATCAATGACGCCGAGGCGAAGCTGGTGATCACGGCCGACGGCAGCTACCGGCGCGGCAAGGCGATGCCGCTGAAGCCCGCGGTCGACGAGGCGCTCGAGGACACGTCGACGATTGAGCACGTCCTGATCGTGCGCCGGCTCGGCGACGCCGCCGCGACGAAGATGACGGCGGGCCGCGACGTCTGGTGGCACGACATCGTCGAGCGCCAGGCGGCCGACTGCCCGCCGGTCCCCGTCGACTCCGAGCACATGCTCTATCTGCTGTACACGTCGGGGACCACGGCGAAGCCGAAGGGGATCATGCACACGACGGCCGGCTACCTCGTCGGCACGGCGTTCACCCACTGGGCGATCTTCGATGTGAAGCCCGACGACGTGTACTGGTGCGCGGCCGACATCGGCTGGGTGACGGGCCACAGCTACATCGTCTACGGCCCGCTCGCCAACGCGACGACCAGCATCCTCTACGAGGGCTCGCCCGACACGCCGGCCTGGGATCGCTGGTGGCAGATCATCGAGGAGTACAAGGTCGACATCCTGTACTGCGCGCCGACCGCGATCCGGGCGTTCATGAAGCAGGGATCGGAATTCCCGGCGAAGCACGACCTGGGCTCCCTGCGGGTGATGGGCTCGGTCGGCGAGCCGATCAATCCCGAGGCGTGGCTCTGGTATCACGAGCACATCGGCGGTGGCCGGACGCCGATCGTCGACACGTGGTGGCAGACGGAGACCGGCCAGATCATGATCTCGCCCCTCCCCGGCATCACGACGACCAAGCCCGGGTCGGCGACGTTCCCGTTCCCCGGCGTCGAGGCAGACGTCGTGGACAGCAACGGCAAGAGCGTTCCGCCGGGCGGCGGCGGGTACCTCGTCCTCAAGCGACCGTGGCCGGCGATGCTCCGTGGCATCTACGGCGACCCCGAGCGCTACAAGGAAACGTACTGGAGCCGTTTCCCGGGGATGTACTTCGCGGGCGACGGCGCCCGACGCGATGACGACGGCTATCTCTGGCTGCTCGGTCGCGTCGACGACGTCATGAACGTCTCCGGCCATCGGATCTCGACGATCGAGGTGGAGTCGGCCCTCGTCGACCACAAGCAGGTCGCCGAAGCCGCCGTCGTCGGCAAGAATGACCCGATCACCGGCCAGGCGATCTTCGCGTTCGTGATCCTGCGGGGCGGCAACGAGGGCAGCGAGGAGCTCGGCCGCGAGCTCCGGGAACACGTCGCGAAGGTCATCGGCCCGATCGCCAAGCCGAAGTTCCTGCTGTTCACGCCGGACCTGCCCAAGACACGCTCGGGCAAGATCATGCGACGCCTGCTCCGCGACATCGCCGAGGGTCGGTCGCTCGGCGACACGACGACCCTCGCCGACGCGGGCGTGGTGGAGCTGATCCGCGAGAGCAGCTGGAAGAGCGAGGAGTGAGGGCCCGGTGCCCCTGAACTTCCTGCGAAGGAAGAAGGCCGACGGGACGGACGACCGCGCCGCGACGGCGGTCCCGCAGCGCTCGCCCGAGGCCCGGACGGGCGTCGCGTTCGACGGCCTCACGGAGGAGTGGCGGCTCGTCGGCCGGATGAGCATCGGCGGGCGGCTGCTCGACTCCCTGAACAAGCGCGAGGCGATCGCGATCCACGACGTCCAGTGGGCGCCCATCGACGGCTCGGCCGCGCTCGCCCCGGCGCCGGGCCTGAAGAGCGTCGACCCGTACGACCTGATCCTCGTCCTCGCCGGCGCGGACTCCATGCCGGAGCTCAGCGAGGAGGAGAGGGCCGCCCATCGCGTCCACAAGGTCGCATACGACGTCGCGCTCGAGGCGCCGCCGTTCCGCGTTATCGGCACGGTGCTGCTCCATCCGGGCATGGAGCCGGACCGACTGCTGGACCGGGCGACGGAGATGTTCGTCGCAGTCATCGACGCCGAGGCGTACCTCGGCGACCGCCAGGTCAGCGAGGACGAGGTCGACTCCGTCCTCGTCAACCGGTTCTACCTGCGGGGCGTCGAGCAGATCGACAAGCGAACCGGCCTCAAGCACCAGAAGCTGCCTGGTGCGCCGCTCGGCGGAATCAGCTGGCAGGACAAATCCTGATCGACGCGGCCGCCTGAGTGCCCATTCGCGCGGTCGTCTTCGACGTCGGCGAGACGCTCGTCGACGAGACGCGGATCTGGTCCGCCTGGGCGGACTGGCTCGGCGTTCCACGGCTCACGTTCATGGCTGTCCTCGGTGCGCTCATCGAGCGCGGTGGCGACGGCGGCGACCCCCTCCGGCTCTTCCGGCCCGAGTTCGACATCGCGGCCGAGCTCGCGCGCCGTGAGTCGGAAGGCGTGCCGGATGGCATCGGCCCCGAGGACCTCTATCCCGATGCCGTCGCCGGCATGGAGTCGCTGATCGCCGCCCGCTACAGGGTCGGCGTCGTCGGCAACCAGCCGACCAGCGCTGAAGCCGTGTTCACCGGCCTCGGGCTGCCGCTCGACTTCGTGGCTTCATCGGCGTCTTGGGACCTTCACAAGCCGGATCCGGCGTTCTTCGCCCGCATCGCTGCCGAGCTGGGGCTGCCGCCCGCGGAGATCGCCTACGTCGGTGACCGCCTCGACAACGACGTCGCGCCTGCCGCCGCCGCCGGGATGGCGGCGATCTTCATCCGCCGCGGACCGTGGGGCTGGATCAAGGCGGGCCGCGACAATCCGCCTGATGCCGCCGCGACGATCGACTCGCTCGCCGAGCTGACGACGGTGATCAGGGAGCTCGACTGACGAGCTTGGCGTCGGGGGTAGCGAACCCGCCGACGGCGAAGACGGTGCTGGTCACTCCCGCGCCGGGTGTTGCCTGGACGAGCACGGCTGCGCCATGGCCCCTCCACTTCCTGCGTGCAAGGTGTTGACACAGCACTAGGCGCCGCAGAGAGGAAGACCATTCCGCCCCTAGCGGAACGCGGCCGGAATCAGGCCCGGGCTGGATCCTTGCCGCGGACGAGAATCTTCAGAGCGGCCCGCGCCGCCGCGGCACCGCCCGGGGAGCGATCCACCGCTGCGGCGGCAGCACTTGGGCGGACGAGGCGCTCCGCCAACCCGTGGAAGTCCTCGCTGATGCGCTCGCGGGGGTACATCTCGATCACGGTCCGGCCGACGTTCGCGGCCTTCACGAGCAGGAGGCCGCCCGACCGGATGAGCGCGAGGGCTGGCATGCCGACGGTCCGCTCCATGTCCGCCACGGATACGCCGCTGTTCGCCCGGTTCACCACGAGCGAGAGCCGATCGGCGATGCCGGTCTCGAGCGCGACGTCGCGGAGCTGGACTGCCGCCCGAAGCGCCGGGACATCGGGCGTCACCGGCACGAGGATGCGGTCGGCCCGTTCGAAGACCTGTTGGTTCAGCGTGCTGTACGACGGGTGGAGGTCGACGATGATGAAATCGAAGCCGCGCCTCGCGGCCTCGATCGCCTCGGCGACGCGCACCGGGTGGAGGATGTCGGTGTTGAGCGGGGAGGACGTGAGCGGCACGATCGCAAGTCCCGACGGGTGCGGCGACGCGATCTCGGCGAGCGTCTCCGCCGGACCGCCCTCGAGCTCGTCCCGCCAGCTGTCAGCGACTGTCCGCGCCTGCTCGAGGCCGAGGGACGTCGTGACGTGGCCGGTGACCGTATCGGCGTCCACGAGGAGGACCCGCTGGCCGGAGCCGATCTGCAGCGCCGACGCGAGATTGGTCGCGATGGTCGTCTTGCCGACGCCACCCTTCGGGTTGAAGACCGCGATCACGGTCGCCCGCCGCTGCCATTGGTCGAACTCCGTCGATCCGCCCTGGATGACCGGGCCCGAGCCGTCGTCGACCGTCATCGACCGGATGCACATCGCCTCGACGCGCCAGCGCAGCGCGTCTGGCGAGTACGGCCGGGTGAAGAACTCATCGCCGGCGTCCGCGCGGGACGGACCGACTGCCAGCGTGTCGAGCGCCCGACGCGAGAGGACCATCAGGACCGGGACGTGGCGCCCGGATTCGTGGAGCGTCGCGTAGTACTCGAGCGACGTGTCGAAGTCGCTCTCGCCGTCCAGGATCGCAACGGCGACATCCCGGCGGTCGGCGAGCAGATCCTCGAGCTCCGCCGGCCGATCGACTCCGATCGCGTCGAACCCGGCGGCTCGCAGCTCGGCGAGGACGGGGTCCTGCTCGCCCGGCGGGAGGGCGCTCACGATCGCCGGACGGGCCACGAATCGCTCCTGTTCGATGAGCCGGGATAAGCCGGCGTGTCCGCCCTAGCCCGACTAGCTGTCGGCCTCCGGGTCGTGGGCGGTGACGTTCACCACGCCATCGCTCGAGCCGGTGACGCGAGCCTGGAAGCTCGGGAGCCCGGGGATCGCATCACGGAGGGAAACGTCGGCGCCGTGGTTGACGGCGAAGAGGAACTCGCCGTCCGGCCCGGACGACACGCCCACCGACTGAACGCCGGACAGGCGGCCGAGGTGGCGCTTGAAGCTGGCGATGCTGGCGACGCTGACGAGGCCGACGACGACGACCTGGGTCGACTTGGTGTCGCCGCTCGCCGCCTTGCCGCCCTTGCCCGGGACGAGCCCCGCGAGGCGTGCGGCGAGAGCGTCGTCGCCGATCTCCTGGACCGTCTCGCCGGTGTCGCCGCCGACGGCGGCCTCTGCCTCGGCTGATTCGAAGTCCGGCGTCAGGCCGAGCGAGGAGACACGCGCATCCTCCTCGTCGTGAGAGCCGACGATCTCGATCGCGATGTCGGCGACGGCCTCGGCGCGGGCGGCCGCGTCGGTCGCGACCTCCGCGCTCGCGGCGGCCTCGGCGGCGGCCTGGATCGCGGCGAACGCGGCCTCACGGTCGATCTCGAAACCCTCCGGCACCTCGCCGTCCGGGAAGTCGGGCATCTCGCCGGTCGGGTTCGTGCCGTTGCTGTCCCAGCCGCCCTCGGGCGCGCCCCACTCCGAGTTGCGAGCGTCGACCTCGGATTCGGCGTCGGTCTCGGCCTCGCTCACGACGTCGGCGTCGGCAGCGGTCTCGGTGTCGAGAGCGGCCTCAGTCTCGATTTCGGCCTCGTCGGCGGCGAGCTGGCTCGCGACGTGGTCGGTGGCGACCTCGTCGGTGGTGACCGCCGGGGCGTCGCGCCACGGATCCAGGCTCTCTGCCGTGGTCTCGTCGTCGGCCGCGGCGGATTCGTCGGTCGCGACCTGCTCGGCCATCGCGTCGGGAGCCGGCTCCGCGATCGCGGCCTCGTATTCGAGCATCGCCGCGAACTCGATGGGATCGAGCGCCCGCATCTCGTCGAACGCCGGTGGCTCCGGCAGGTTCTCGGCCATGGTCGCGAAATGGGTCGGGTCGTCTTCGGCGAGGAGGCGCTCGAAGAACCGCGCCATCTCCTCCTCGAAGCCGCCGACCTTCACCTGGACGCCTTCGATCTCGCGCTGGATCATCGCCGCGTGCTGCTCGATCTCCACGTCGAGCCGGCCCTTGCGGGCGCTGATCTTCGCCTCGGTCTCCTCGCGGATCCGGGCGATCTCCGCCTTCGACCACTCGCGGACCGCCGCGACGTCATCGTCCGCCTGGCGGCGAAGCGTCGTGGCCTCGCCCGCGGAGCGCTCGTGGATCTGCTCGATGTGCGCCTTGGCGTCCGCCTGGAACTGGCTCAGCGTGGTGTTCCGGGACTCCTCGGCCGCAGCCTGCATCGCCCTCGTCAGATCGGCGAGGAACTTGCTCGGCTTCTTCGGCGATGGCGTGCGGCCGGGCGCCGGAGCGGACGCGGCGCTGCCCCACTCCTGGCTCGACTCGGTCGTCGTCGCGCTCGTGCCCCAGTCGGAATCGGCCGCGTTCTGGACGGTGGACTCGGCCTGCTCGAGGTGCTGATCGGTCGTCTGGGCCGTGTCGGTCGTGGGCCAGCCGGCGTCGCCGCCGGCGGCGCCATCCTGCGCCTGCTCGGTCTCCGCCTGCTCGATGTTGGATCGCTCCGAGCTCCAGGGAAGCCGGAAGCCAGCGCGCGCGTCGGTCTGGGCCATGGGTGTGGTGCCTCTCCACTGACGGGATGTCCAGGGCGTGGGGGCATTCTGTCGGCGAGTGGGCGGTCCGGTGGAGTCCGCTAGTGGTACTGCCGATGCGTCCCAGTGGTACGGGTGAACGGCGGAGCGTCGCGGCTGCCTCGATGCAGGTCCGGCATCGAGATCCCCGACCGCGCGCTCGACGGCCATCTATCGCTTGGGTGCGGGCTCGACGCACGCACGCTCCCGAGCGACTTCATGCAGATGCAGCATCCGCGCCAGTCGAGCGCGGTACGGCGTGATCGCGGCGCTTGGGTAGGATGGCCCTGTGACTCCCGCGATCGAGCCTGACAGCCACGCCCTCGAGGATCTCCTCGCCCGACCGCTCCATGACTTGCGCATCTCGGTCACCGACCGCTGCAACTTCCGTTGCACGTACTGCATGCCCAAGGAGATCTTCGGGCCGGACTTCGCCTTCCTGCCCCGGGGCGAGGTCCTGACCTTCGAGGAGATCGAGCGCATCGCCCGCGCCTTCGTCCAACTCGGCGTGGAAAAGCTCCGCATCACCGGCGGCGAGCCGCTCGTGCGGCGCGATCTGCCGGTCCTGATCGCGATGCTCGCCGGGCTCCGCCGGCCCGACGGCCGTCCGCTCGACCTGACCCTGACGACGAACGGCTCCGCACTACGGAAGCTCGCCCCCGCCCTGCGCGATGCCGGGCTCCAGCGCGTCACGGTCAGCCTCGACTCACTGGACGACGCGGTCTTCTCGGCGATGAACGGCGTCGACTTCCCGGTGGCGAAGGTCCTCGACGGGATCGCCGCCGCACAGGAGGCGGGGCTGGCGCCGGTCAAGGTCAACATGGTCGTCCGCCGCGGCATCAACGAGGCGAGCATCCTGCCGATGGCCCGCTGGGCGCGCGGCGAGGGCGTCACGCTCCGCTTCATCGAGTACATGGACGTCGGCCACTCGAACGGCTGGCGGCTGGACGAGGTCGTGTCGGCCGACGCGATCGTGAGGACGATCGATGCCGAGATGCCGCTCGAGCGGCTCCCCGAGCGGTACCGCGGCGAGGTTGCCGGTCGGTGGCGCTACGTCGGGGCGACAGACGACGCCGAAGTCGGGGTAATCGCGTCGGTGAGCCAGCCGTTCTGCGGCGACTGCACGCGCGCCCGCCTGTCGGCCGACGGCAAGCTCTACACATGCCTCTTCTCCGCGGCCGGCCACGACCTCCGGGCCGTTGTCCGGAGCGAGGCGACCGATGCCGACGTGCGCGAGGCGATCGCTCGCGTCTGGCGCGTCCGCGACGACCGCTACTCCGACCTGCGAACCGAGGCGACGGCGGACCTGCCGCGCCTCGAGATGTTCGCGATGGGTGGCTGAAGAGGGGGGCCATCCCCGCTGACCCGTGCCGGGAGGCGCGCTAGGTTGCTGGCGTGATCCAGGCCTTCCTCCTGGGCGCGCTCGCCCAGTCGTCGCTCGTCCTCAGCGGGCTCCTGCCGTATCTGCTCCGGATCCCGGATCGGATCATCGGCCTCCTCGCCGGCCTCGGCGCCGGAGCGCTGATCAGCGCGGTCGCCTTCGATCTCGTGCCGGAGGCGGTTGTCATCCCCGAGCTCGAAGCGGCAGCCTGGCTGCTGATCGGGGCGGTCGTGTTCATCGGCCTCGATCGGCTCATTGAGACGCGGTTCGGCGGCGGCAGCGAGGCCGGTCCGCTGGGCATCGTCCTGGGCGCAGTCGTCGACGGCATCCCGGAGTCGGTGATCTTCGGCATCCAGATCGCGGCCGGTCTCCCGATCAGCGTCGCGTTCCTCGCGGCCGTCATTGTCTCGAACGTCCCGCAGGCGCTCGCCCCGTCGGCGGACCTCAAGACGGCGGGCTGGAGCGTCGGCCGGATGACCGGGATGTGGGGCTCGGTCGTGCTCGCCTGCGGCATCGCGGCGGCTGCCGGTTACCTCGTCGCGACGACGATCGATCCGGTCGGTGTCGGCGCCCGGGCGGCGGCACTCGCGGCGGGCGGGCTTCTCGCGATGCTCACCGACTCGCTCGTGCCGTTCGCCTACCAGAAAGGCGGCGCGGCGGCCGGGTTCGCGACGGTCGTGGGGTTCGGGGCGGCGCTCGGCATGGCGTAAACGCCATGGATCGCCCGGGGTCGCCTGGCCGTCCACACCCTCCCCAGTTATCCACGGACCTGTCCACCCGTCGTCCACACCGGTTCATAACTCGTGGATACTCTGACGCATCGCCTGCCGAAGTTCGTGGACAAGTGCGTTGACCCGTCGAGAGCGATCGCCGTACCGTTTGTCTTGCCCGAAGGGGCCGTCAAGGACCGGAGAAACCGAGATCACATCAAGGGCCTCCAGTTCGGACCGGTCGCTTCGGGCGCTTTGTTGCCCGCGACGCCCGGCTTCTGTCGGCCCGCGGGCGATCGCCCGGCGGATTGCGACCGGCATCCCGGTGTCGGTACGTCCGTCGGGTGAACGAAGCCGCGGGCCTCGGCCGTCTCCCCCCTGGACGCGTTCCTTGAGGCCCGCACGCCCGTGACGACCCCGACCGACGTCGACCGCTCCCGGCCCATTCCGCCCGCCGAGCAGCCCGCTCGGCTGGACGAGCTCGAGAAGGCCGTCCGCGCGAGGACCGATCTCGTGCCGGTGGCCGGGATCGTCCTCGGCTCGGGACTCGGTGATCTTGCCGAGGACTTGGCGAATCCCGTGGCGATCCCGTTCGAGGATCTGCCGGGCTGGCCTGCCCCAACGGCGCCGGGTCATGCCGGCCGGCTCGTGCTCGGACGCCTCGGTGGGACGCCCGTCGTGATGCTGCAGGGCCGGTTCCACGTGTACGAGGGCAACGCCGAAGGGCTCGTCGTCCAGCCCGTGCTGCTGTTCCAGAGACTAGGCGCGCGGATCGTCGTCCTCACGAATGCCTCGGGCGGCATCGACCCGACGTTCGGCCCCGGGACGCTCATGGTCATCCGCGATCACCTCAACCTGACCGGGCGGACGCCGCTGCTGGGACCGAACGCTGACTCGATGGGCGAGCGCTTTCCCGACCTGACGCACGCTTGGGATTCTGAGCTGCGCGACGCGCTGCACGCGGCCGGCCGCGCGGAGGACGTGCTGCTCGTCGAGGGCGTTTACGCCGGCCTCGTCGGACCCCAGTACGAGACGCCCTCGGAGGTCACGATGCTCCGGACCCTGGGCGCCGACGCCGTCGGCATGTCGACTGTGCTGGAGTGCATCGCCGCCCGTTGGGCAGGGCTGCGCGTGTGCGGCGTCTCGCTCGTGACGAATGCCGGCGCGGGCTATACCGGAGAGCCGCTCACCCACCAGGAGGTCCTCGCGTCCGGTGCCGAGGCCGGCCCCCGGCTGGCGAAGGTCGTCCGCCGCTTCCTGACGGACCTGGACGCCTAGCGCGCCGCACCCGACGGCAGGCGGTTGAGGCACTCGTCGAGAGCCACCAGCAAGTCGTCGAGGGCCTTCCGCGCCTTGTGCGCCGGCGTCGCTCCATCGCCATCGACCGTCGCGGCGTCGCTGAGCACCGGATGGCTGGGCGGGTCGTCGGGGCCAAGATCGATCGGGACGTACCTGATGCCGCAACCGAGCCGTTCGACGAGCAGCTCGATCCGCTCGGCCGGCGCGAACGGGTCGTTCGAGTAGCGGTAGGCGCGGACGCAGAGATCCCCGCGCGAGGTCCGCTCCGCGAGCCTGTCGAGATCCGCCGCCGAGATCCCGGGATCCGCCGCCTGGCCGGGAATGCGCCGCAGGGGCCCGGCGGCGAACGGCAGCGACGGCTGGCTCGCGACGGCCAGCCCGATCGACGGATCGAGCGCGGTCGCCAGCGCGAAGCCTCCCGTGAAGCACATGCCGACGACGCCGACCGGCCTGACACCCACGCGGGAACGCGCGCTCGCCGTCTGCTCGTGCCGGGCGAGGGCCTGGAGCCACCCCGCGATCGGACTTGTTCGTCCCTGGCCGAGGACGACGAACTGTGAGGACACGCACATCGCGATGGCGTTCGCGGCACCGCGCACTGCGTCGGCGGCCCCTTCGACGCCGGTCGTCCGGCCGATGACCGCCCGGCCGAATCGGGGCATCACGACGCGATAGCCCCGGCCTCGGATGAGGTCGGCGATGGCGATCGTCCGCCATGAAAGGGAGGGCATCTCATGGAGGAGGAGGACGGCCGGTCCGTCGCCGCCGCGATAGACGGCATGCCGCATCCCGGCTGCCTCGAATGCCCTGCGCTCGTAGCCGGCGCGCTCGGCGGCGTCGGGACGCCGCACCATCAGCGGACGGACAGCTCCCGACCCGCTGCCTTCGCCGCCTTCGACTTCTCGGCCCAGGCCGCCAACACGTTGTCCTTGTGCGGCCGGATCGGGCAGTGCTGGTCGCGGTTGCCCATCTCGTCGCAGTAGCCGAGCGGCACGCATTTCGGCGCGAGGAACGACCCCAGGAACGGCGACACCTGGAAGATCTCGTGGCGGATCAGCTGGAAGAGCCGCCTGATCTCCCACTGGGCCATCGTGCACAGCCGCAGGCCGGACATGTGGATGAGCGCCCGCAGGTTCGTCGTCATCACCAGGTTCGTCCGGGTCGCATTCGGGAAGACGAAGCGCGCGTCCTCGGCCGGGATGCCGGCTCCGACGAGGTCGCCGTAGAGGCTCATCGAACCCTCGATCTGGGATTCATACGCGGCTCGGACGTCGTCGTCGGCTTCCTCGATCGAGGCTGGCAGCATCGTCGACGCGCCCTTGAACGTGACGTAGCGCTGGCTCTGCTGGTCGAACGCGACGCCCGCCCGATGCCGGACGAGTTGGTGGGACAGCGTCCGTGAGACGCCACTGATCCCGAACGTGAACACAACGTGCTCGATCGTCGACCCGTGGCCGGACTCGATGACGCCCTGGATCAGCTTCTGCTGCTTCGCGGGATCGACCCGACCGTCCGTCGCGCGGCGGAAGATCTCGTCCGGCTCGAGCTCGCTGTAGCAGGTCCGGCACGCCGTGTAGATCAGGGGGACGTAGAACTTCTCGACGATCTCGCGGTCGGGGAAGAGCAGCGTCGCCTTCATCCCCAGCTCGCGCCGGCCGGGGTTTTTCGGGATCGCCGTCTTTTCGCGGGGAGCGGCCGAACCCGTCGTAGGAGGCTCGGATCCTGGCGTCGTCGCGGGCTCGACGGTCATGGCCGCAGTCTAGAGCGTCAGGCTGGGAGCCGCCGATCCTCGCCAGACCCGCCGCGATTTCGTACGGTGCCGGCATCGACCGTCGCGGGCACCCGTGTGTCGATTTCGGAACCCCAAATCGACAGATCGGCCTGGGGAACAAGACGTCCGCTGCCGTGCGAAATCGGACGCCGGGGCGGCGGGATCAGCCGGCGAGCAGGGCCTCGAGATCCTCGAGGTACGCCTGCCAGTAGCCGGCATGGTCGTCGCGAGCGGTGTCGTCGCGTGTCGTCGGGGGCCAGCCGGTGTGCTCGAGCGAGATCCGCGTCCCGTCGTCGCCCACGGCGTCGATTGACCAGGCGACCAGCGTCTGCTCCTCGGGGTCGGCGCCTTCCCAGCGCCACGTGTAGGCGAACTTCCTGCCTGGCTGGACGTCGACGATCACGCCGTCGACCGAGCTGTCACCGAAGTCGATCCGGTACGGATCGCCGGGGGCTCCGAGCGACGACACGTCGGTGAACCACTCGGTCACGCGATCCGGGTCGGTCAGCGCCGCCCACGATGTCTCGAGGTCGGCCGGCGTCTCGATCGACAGCTGGATCGGGGCCGGCTTGACGAGCGTGGCCATCAGGCGATCGTTGGCATCAGTAGTAATCGGAGCATGACAGGAAGTACCCGCAGCGGCAGACGAGCTTGCACTTGCGCTCGTCCATCGCGGCGCCGCAGTTCGCGCAGGTGAGGATCACAGCGGCGAGGTCGACATCTCGCGTCGTGAATGGCGCTTCGATTCCTTCGTCGTCTCCGTCGAGGAGCGCGATCGGCATCGTCTCGACGCTGCTCACCGCGGCGCCCTTCCGACATGCTCGTGCGGGCCGGGAACTTCGGTGACCGGCATGTCGAGGGCATAGGCGACGGTCTCGTCGAGGCTCATCAAACGGCCTTCGCGGGCATAGCGCTCGAATTCATCCGGGTCCATCACGTTCCTCGCGTGCGGTCGCGAGTAGAGCTCGAATTGCTGGTCGACGACGTCGGCCAGGAGGATGCCGCCGGCCGACGAGAGCGCCCGGGCGGCGCCCCAGAGGCGGGCCGCTCGAGGGAGGTCGCCGTGGGCGGTAGCGACGGATGCCAGGTCGTCAATCGCGAGCGTGATCCCGGCGACGTCGCCCGACGCGTGGAACAGCCGGAGCGCCTCCTCGATCTCGTGCTCGCCCTCGTCCGTCTTGCCGGCCCGGACGCGGCTGCTGCCGAGCATGTGGAGAGCCCACGCTTCCATCGTCCTGTCGCCGACGCGCCGGAACAGCTCGAGCGACTGAGCGAGCGCCGGGATGCCCTGTTCGGCGCCGCCCCGGAAGTAGTCGTAGTTGCCGATACCCCACAGGACGTTCGCCTCGCCCCGCTCGTCGCCGATCTCGCGGTAGATCCGGAGCGCCTCCTCGACATCCTTCCGACCGAACTGCTCGACGTCCTCGGTGATCTCGGCGCTCACGGTGTACTTGAACGAATGGTTGTAGAGGGCGTTCGCGATCTCCTTCTTGTCGCCGATCCCTCGCCAGATCTCGAGCGCCTCCGTGTAGGCGCGATCGAGCGTCTCGCGGTCGCCCGTCCACCAGCCGACGCCACCGAGCGCCTCCAGCAGGCGCGCCCGCAGGACCGGGTCGTTTCGCGACCACGGCTCGGCCTCGATGGCCTCGAGCCGTCGCTTCGCCTCGAGCAGATGACCGCGCTTCTGCCAGTAGCGCCACATCGCGAAGCCGATCCGGATCGCGCTCTCGCCATCGGCGGCGGCGACCGCTCGGTCCATGGCGGCCCGGATGTTTTCGTGGTCGTGCTCGATGACGCCGAGCCAACGACGCTGTTCCGACCCCGACAGCTGCGGGGCGGCCCGTTCGACGAGGGCGAGGAAGAACGCGCCGTGGCGCCGCTCGATCTCGACCTGCTCGCCGCTTGCGGTCAGGTGCTCGCCGGCGAACTCGTGGATGGTGTCCAGCTGGCGGAACCGGCTGACGCCGTCGATCTCCTCGGCTTTCACGAGACTCTGGTCGGTCAGCGACATGATCCCGTCAAGCACGTCACGGCCGATCTCATCGGCCGGGCCGCAGACGGCCTCGGCGGCCTCCACGTCGAATCCGCCCCAGAAGGAGGCAAGTCGCCAGAGAAGCCGCCGCTCGCCGTCGCCGAGGAGGTCGTAGCTCCACGCGATCGCGCCCCGGAGCGTCTGCTGGCGCTCCGGCAGATCGCGCGAGCCGGCCGCAAGCACCCCCAGCTGCTTCTCGAGCCGGCTCAGGATCGCGTCGGGCGACAGCAGCTTCGTCCGGGCCGCGGCGAGCTCGATCGCGAGTGGCATCCCGTGGAGACGCGCGCAGATCGCCGCGACCGCCGGGGCGTTGTCGTTGGTCACCTGAAAGTCGGGCCGGACTGCGACCGCCCGGGCGATGAACAACCTAACGGCCTCGTAGTGCGTCGCCGTCTCCGCGGCGATCGCCCGCTCGTCGCTGGTCAGGTTGAGCTTCTCGAGATCCGACATCGCGAGCAGATCGATCGGGACCGGCAGGCCCGGCACCGGATACTCCTGCTCGCCGGAGACGCGCAGCGCCGCCCGGCTCGTCGCGATCACGCGCAGCTTGGGGGCGGCGCGCAGGAGGTCCGCGACCACCGGCGCGGCATCGATGACCTGCTCGAAGTTGTCGAGGACCAGCAGCACCTTGCGCTCCGCCAGCCACTCGACGAGCTGGTCGCGTGGGCTCCTCGCCGAGGTCTCGGCGAGGCCGAACGTCGTGGCGATCCGCGACGGAACGAGCGCAGGATCGCGGACTGGCTCGAGGGCGACGAACCACGCCCCGTCGTCGTACTCGTGGGCGACGCTCGCCGCGAGCTGCAGGGAGAGCCGAGTCTTGCCCGTCCCGCCCGGGCCGGTGAGCGTCAGCAGCCGGGTCGACGCGAGCAGGTCGCCCGCCTCCCGGAGCTCGGCCTCCCGCCCGACGAAGCTCGTGAGCTGCGTCGGCAGGTTGTTCGGCCGGCTGTCGAGCGACCGGATCGGCGGGAACTCGGCTTGCAGGCCGTCGATCACCAGCTGGCAGATCCGCTCGGGGCGGAGATCCTTGAGTCGATGCTGCCCGAGGCTTTGCAGGACGACGCCCATGGGCAGCGAGGTGCTGACCCGATCGGAGGACGCCTCGGACAGCAGGACCTGGCCGCCATTCGCGGCCCCGGCGACGCGGGCAGCGCGGTGGACGTCGGCGCCGATGTACTCGCCGTCCGCGTCGAGGGCGCCCTCGCCGGTGTGGAGGCCCATCCGGACGCGCACCTCCTGGCCGCCCGGCCACGGCTCCTCGGCGAGCCGACGCTGGGCGCCGACCGCGGCGCCGACCGCTGCCTCGACAGCCTCGAACACCGCGAAGAACGAGTCGCCCTCGGTCTTCTCCTCGTGCCCGCCGACATCCCGGATCGCCGAGCGGATGATCTCGCGATGGCGGGCCAGAAGCGCTGTCCACGCCGCGATTGGCAGCGCCTGGGCGAGCTTCGTCGAACCCTCGATGTCAGTGAACAGGAACGTCACGTTCCCGACGGGCTTCACGCTGCGTGCTGGCTGCAACTCGACGTCAGTGATCCTGGTGCTCCGTCAGCGAACGCAGCCGCGCGGCGAGGCCACGCAGGATCTGAAGCGACAGCTCTGGGCTGGCGAGCAGCGCCTGCTCGAAGTCCCAGCTGGCGAGGGCGAGGCAACGCGTCGGCTCCGTCGAGACGACCTGGGCGACGCGCGGCTGGCCGTCGAGGACCGACAGCTCCCCGAAGAAGTCGCCGGGCCCGAGGAGGGCGACCTCCGCTCCGCCACGGATGACCTTCACGTTGCCCGACACGATGAGGAAGAAGCCGGTCCCGATCTCGCCCTTGCGGGCGATCACGTGGTTGGCCGGAAAGTCGACCTCGACGGCCCGATCGGCGACCAGTGCGAGGTCCGGACCGGCGACGCCTGAGAAGAGCCGGCAGCTGGACAGCAGCTCGGTCCGCCGGTCCTGGGTGAGCGTCAAGGAGTCCTCCGATTCCAACGGGATGATGCTGCGGCTCGACGCGTCGCTCGTCAACCGGTGGGCGAGGCGGCACGGTGTCAGAATGGGCCGTGAGGAGCGCAGCACAAAGAGGGAGCGTCGCCCATGGCCACCCCCGAGCAGATCGTCGACGAGATCGCCGGGTTCGCGCTCTTCGCCGACCTCGCCACGCCGCAGCTCGAACGGGTTGCCCACATGTTCGACGAGCAGGTCTACGCTGAGGGCGAACGCGTCCTTCGTCAGGGCCTGACCGGCTCCGCGTTCCACGTCATCCTCGACGGCGACGCGACGGTCGTCATCGACGGCAGCGAACGAGCGTCGCTCGCGCGGGGCGACTTCTTCGGCGAGGTTTCGATCCTGCTCGGCCAGCCGCCCGTCGCCGACGTCGTCGCGACGCGAGAGCTGCGCTGCCTCGTCCTCGCCGGCCACCTCGTCCAGCCGTTCCTGCTCGAGAACCCGCCCATCATGTACCGGATGCTCCAGGCCCAGGCCCGACGCCTCCGGCAGGCGAACCGGTGGCGGAGCTGACGGACCGCCCGTTCCCGCCGGGCTCCTACCCGGTCGTCGTCGTCGGGAGCGGGCCGGGCGCCCTCCAGATCTCGTACTGCCTCTCGCGCTACGGGATCGGCCATGCCGTGATCTCGGCGGATGACGCACCCGGCGGCATGTTCCGGCGCTGGCCGTTCTTCCAGCGGCTGCTGTCCTGGACGAAGCCGTACGCACCCGTCCCCCACGACGATGCGGCCTACCAGCGGTACGACTGGAACAGCCTCCTCGCCGACGAGCCGGAGCACCAGGCGATCATGCCCGGGCTCATGGACGGAGCCTCCTACTTCCCGTCGCGACCGGAGATGCAGCGGAACCTCGAGACGTTTGCCGCCCGGACCGGCATCGCGATCCGCTACGGCTGCCGCTGGACTGCGACCCGGCGGGAACGGGCGGCCGATGGATCGGACGAGTACGTCCTCGAGACGACCGACGGGGAGTATCGCGCGCCGACGCTCGTGTTCGCCGTCGGGGTCGCCCAGCCGTCTGTCCCGGACACGCCGGGCATCGAGCTCGCGACGCACTATGGCGGGGTCCGCCCGGCCGAGACCTACGCGAACCGGCGCGTCTTCATCATCGGCAAGCAGAACTCAGGTTTCGAGCTTGCGTCGGGACTGCTGCAGTGGGCCCGCACGATCGTCCTGGCGTCGCCCTCGCCCGCGAAGCTGTCCGTGAACACTAAGTCGCTCGTCGGCGTCCGGGCACGCTACGTCCAGCCCGTCGAGGACCACGTCCTGGGCGGCGGCGTCGCGATCCTCGACGCCGCGATCGGCCGGATCGGCCAGCTCGACGGCGGCATGATCGAGGTCATCGCCCGGCCTAGCGGCGGCGGCGACGAGATGCGCTTCGAGGTCGACGAGGTGATCGCCGCGACGGGGTTCACGGCGCCGCTCCTCGACTTGCCCGCGCTCGGCGTCACGACCGTCGGCCAGGGCCGGCTGCCGGCGATCACGCCTTACTGGGAGAGCGTCGCATTGCCCGGAGTGTTCTTCGCCGGGACGTTGTCGCAGGCGGCACCGGGTCTGAAGAAGCACGGTCTGCCGGCCAACTCCGGCGCGGTCCACGGGGCTCGCTACAACGCCCGGGTGCTCGCCCGGCGGATCGCCTCGACGCGCTTTGGGCTGGCTGCGGCCGAGGAGCGGCCGCCCGTCGCCGCGGACGGCCTGGTCGACTGGATCGTCGACGCGCTGGCCTCGTCGCCGGAGCTGTTCCACCAGCGTGCCTACCTCGCCCGCGTCGCGTCACTCGATGCCGCGGCCGGGCCACGTGACGAGGGCGCGGTGCCGCTCGCGGCGTTCGTCGACGGGACGGGCTCGGACGGTTCCGGCGATGCGATCGCCGCGACGCTCGAGGCGGATGGTTCCGGGGCGATCTACCCGGTCGTCTACGCCCGGCGCGGCGGCCGCCTCGAGGAGGTCGTGTTCGATCCGGACCCGCTGATGCGATACGACACGCCCGCCGTCCGGTCACGGCTGGCAGAGTTCGCGAAGCCGGGCTGAAGTAGCCGCGGACGGCTAATCCACCGAAGTTAGCCATTGACGACTAATGCCCGCGTTGTTAGCCTCACGCGGTGAACGGGACCGTGCTCGTCGGCGACGTGGTCCGCTCGCGGCGCGACGCGACGGGCTCGACGGCATGGCTGCGGGTCCTCACCGCGGAGCTCGAGGCGGCGTTCCCGCGCTCCAGCCGGCTGGCCGAGTTCGAGTTCACCCAGGGCGATGAGCTCCAGGCACTCCTTCGCCCGCGTATCGATCCCATCCCGGCTGTCCTTCGCTCGTGGCTCCACCCGGATTGCCGCCCGATGCGGTGGGTGATCGTGACGGGCCGCGTCGACCCCGGGACCGGGCCGGCGACGCAGCGAACCGGGCCGGCGTTTCTCAGGGCCCGCGCGCGACTCGAGGAAGCCAGCGCGCGACGGGCCGGCCTCATCGTCGAGAGCGGCGATCCTCGTTCCGACGGGCTTCTCGACGACATCGCGCCGCTGCTCGCGGAGCTCCTCGCCGACCTTACTGACAGGCAGCGCGTCGTCGCCCGATTGCTCCTCGTCGAGGGCATCCGACGGTCGGAGGCGGCGGCCCGCCTGCACGTCTCGAGGGCGACCGTGTCGGTCGCCGCGGAGCGGGCGCACGTGCGCTCGATCGGACGCCTCGCCGGCGCGCTCGGGCGGCTCTTCGCCGAGGGCGCGGCACGGTCGGCCGGTGAGGAGCCGGCCGAGGTGAGAGCCTGAGACGATGCCGGCCGATCCGATCCTGACGCTCGCCTGGCTCGTACTCGCCCACCTCGTCGCCGACTTCATCGTCCAGACCGGCGCGGTCGTCTCGGCCAAGAATTCGCCCGGCACGCGCGGCTGGCTGGGGCTCGGCGCTCACGGGCTCGGCGTCGCCGCGTGCCTGATCCCGGTCGCGCTCGCGTTCGGTCGCCCCGGGCTCTGGACGCTTGTGGCGATCGCGGTGGCCCACGTGATCATCGATCGGACGAAGATCACGCTGACCCGCCGCACGGAGCGGCGCGCGATCGCCGTCGCCGACCGTCGCAACGAGGGCCGCGCGCCGGCCGCGGGCCTCGGCCGGGCATGGACGCCGCTCCCGGCCGCCTACTTCGCGATCGACCAGGCGGCGCACCTCACGGTCACCTTGGCCGCCTGGGTCATCTGGCTGTCCGGCCAGGCGCCGACCGCGGAGTGGGCGACTGCGATCGCGAACCTCCTCGGGGGCCGCGAGCTCGCCATGGTGCACGAGGTGATGCTGTGGCTGATCGTCGTCATCGCGTTGCTCATCGCGAACATCCGGGCGGGCGCGCTGTTCGTCGCGACGCTCGTCCGGCCGACGGAGCTGGGCGCCGAGATCGGTGCCCTGGCGGGGGACGCCGAGGTCCCACGCGCCGACGGCTCCGCCGTTGCCGCCGTCCTGCCACCGCGACCACCACGTCGCTGGGACGTCCGGGTCGGGCCGCTCGCGGGCAGCGTGGTCGAGGAGTCGGGCGCGCCACCGCCGCCCCGGCCACCCGCCCAGTCGGCGATCCCGCCGCCCGCCCAGGTCGGAGCGACGATCGGCATCCTCGAGCGGCTGCTGATCGTGATGTTCATGCTGGCCTCGGCCGAGGCGGCGATCGGCTTCGTCATCGCCGCGAAGACGATCGCCCGGTTCCGGCTCCTCGACGACCGCGACTTCGCCGAGTACTACCTGCTCGGAACGCTCGGCAGTGTCAGCGTCGCAATCGTGACGGGCCTCGTCGCGAGGGCCGCGCTCGCCGCCTGAACCGCGGGGCGAGAGCTGACACGGTCAGTTCAGGCGGGCGTCGTCTCGGCCAGCCTCGCGAGCCGCTCCGACGCCGCTCGGAGCGTCTCGAGCCGCTTCGGGAATGCGAAACGGAGCTTCGTGCGGCCCAGCTCCGGCCGCGAGAAGAACGACGATCCCGGTACGGCCGCGACCCCGGGCTCGTGGATCAGCCGCCGCGCGAACGTCACGTCGTCGTCCGATGTCAGTGCGCCGATATCGGTCATCACGTAGTAGGCGCCGTCGGGCTGGTGGAGGCGAAAGCCGGCCGCCGCAAGGGCCGGCAGCAGCGTGTCCCGCCGCTCGCGGTAATCCGCAGCGAGGCGCTCGTAGTAGTCGTCGTGCATCCCCAGCGCGACGACCGCGGCCTCCTGGAGCGGCGCCGCGGCGCCGACGGTCAGGAAGTCGTGCGCCCGCCGGACGCCGACCGACAGGTCCGCCGCGGCGATCACCCAGCCGACCCGCCAGCCGGTGACGGAGTACGTCTTCGACATCGAGTTGACCGACACGGTCCGGTCGGCCATGCCCGCGATCGTCGCCAGCGGGATGTGCGCGCCGGCATAGACGATGTGCTCGTAGATGTCGTCGGTGAGCGCGAGCAGGTCGTGCTCGATGCAGACCGCGGCGATCAGCTCGAGCTCCGACCGTGAGAACACCTTTCCGGTCGGGTTGTGGGGCGAGTTCACGACGATGGCGCGCGTTCGCGAGGTCACCGCCGCGCGGAGCTCGTCGGGGTCGATCGACCAGTCCGGCTCGTGGAGCGTCACGTAGCGCGGGATCGCCCCGGACAGGATCGCGTCGGGCCCGTAGTTCTCGTAGAACGGTTCGAAGATCACGATCTCGTCGCCCGGGTCGATGAGGCCGAGCATCGAGGCGATCATCCCCTCGGTGGCGCCGCAGACGACCGTGATCTCCGTGTCCGGGTCCGGCGACCATCCCGGGTACCAGCGGGCGGTCTTCGCCGCGATCGCCTGGCGGAGCGGTCGGGCGCCCCACGTGATCGCGTACTGGTTGACGTCGGCGAAGAGCGCCGCGGCGGCCGCCTCCTTCAGCTCGTCGGGAGCCGGAAAGTCGGGGAAGCCCTGGGCGAGACTCACCGCACCGGCCTCGACCGCCAGCCGGTTCATCTCGCGGATGACCGACTCCGTGAACGACTCCGCCTTCGTGCTGATCCGACCCATGGCCGAGAGTGTACCGATCGTCAGCGGCGCCGCCGCTGAGCGCGGTTGCCCGCCGATCCCCGGCCGTCGCGGTTCGCGTACGCCGCGATGGCGATCACGAACAGGGCAATCGCCACGAGGACGGCGATCCCGACGAGCGGCCCGCCGATGCCGACGAGCACTCCTTGGAACGCGATCGTTGCGACGATGAGACCCAGGCAGCCGATGCCGGCCAGCTGGCCCGCGGTGGCGCTACCGGGCCGGTCGCGGAACCGTGGCAGCGTCATCACGAACCCGAATCCCGTGCCGAACGTCAGCAGCGCTACGGCCGGCAACGTGAACCCGAATCCCTGGAAGCCGCGCGCCCCCGCCATCGCGGCGACGAGCTGGATGTCGAGCACGATCGCCGATGTGACGAGGGCGGCCCACGCCCACTGGCGTCGCCGGTAGGCGAAGTAGAGGAGGGCCGGGAACGACAGCCACCACAGGAGGTCGAAGGCGTATGCGACCTGGTCGAGGGTGCCCGGCACGTCGCACGGTTCGCTCAAGCAGTCGCCGTACCACGTGATGAAGACGGCGAGCGGGCCGAGCAGCGCGTAGAGAGCCCAGCCGGCGACGGCGAACCCGATCGCGACGCCGGTCGCCGGATCCATGCCTCCGGGCCGGGTCGCCGCCGCATCCGTCCGACTGCTCACACGAGCCGCCGCGGGATCGTCTCGGCCCATGACCGATCGAAGAACGGCTCGCCGTCGAGGCGGACGCGGAGCTGGACCGCCATCTCGAAGTCCGTCTCGGTGCTGGTCACGCTCCCCGCCGCGTCGATCTGGACGTCGATGTCGCCGTCGCGAAGCCGATAGACGACGTCGCTGTCCATCCGGGCGTGGGCCGGATCGGCGTCGCGGGCCGTCATGCGGAGCTCCTCGCCGCTGTAGAGCGAGGCTCGGCCGTCAGGGAGGACCTGCTCGCCGAACTCACTGGTGACGACTGTGACGCTGCCGTCGAGGACGTCCTCGATGATCCGCCATGCCGGCGGCTCGCCGCGGTACTCGCCGTCGTCGGCGAGGCCGGCCGCCGTCAGCTTGAACGCCGGGACGTCGAGTGTCGCGGCGTCGCTCCCCAGGACAGGCAGCCGGAGCCGGGACCCCCGATCGCCGCCGAGGTGCAGACCGTACTCGGCGAGGAATGGTGAGGGCCAGATGACCGGCCAGTACGCGGACGCGACCGAGAGGCGAACCCGATGGCCCGGCATGAACCGATGCGCGGTGGCTCGCATCGGCACGTCGACCCGATGGATGGCGCCCGGCTCGAGCGGAGCCGGGTGGGCGTCTGAGTCGCGATGCGTCAGGTTGAGGATTCCCGCGGTGACCTGGGCCGCGGCGCCGTCGGGGGCGACATCGATCAGGCGGACCACCGCACTCGCGATCGCCGCGCTGGATTCCCACGCGAGGTTCGCGACCGCCACCCCGACGACGTCGAGGGGCGCGTCGAGCGGCGACGACGTGAATGTCGGGATCACGGCCGAATCGGCGCGAAGGTCGCGAGACAGGCCGTTGGGCGCCGCGCCGGCGCCCCACGAAAGCGCCGACGCCGTCCCGGATGTCGCCCGGTGCGGGAAGCGCTCGACCGTGGTTTCGCGCGGCGCCGCCGGCAGCAGCTCGCCGACGAGCGGCGACGTCCCCAGGGAGAGGTGCAGCACGCGTTCCTCGATCCCTCGCGGCGGCCATTCGTCGAATGCGAGCCACTGCCCGGGCCACATCGCCGGAAACGGCTCCGGGGCGAAGAAGTCGTGCCGGAACAGCACCACCGCCGGCTCGTCCATCACCCGGTTCTCGATGCCCTTCAGCCAGTAGTCGAAGAACCGGACCATCTCGTGGTGCCAGTCGAGGTTGGGCCCGGGGTAGGCGTCGTCCGGAAAGTCGTGGACCCAGTTGCCGACGAGGGTCCGGCGCGGCGCCGTGCAGCGCTCCTGCATCCGGAGCGCGGCGTCGACGTACCCGTCCATCCAGCCGCCGATCGAGAAGATCGCCGCCTCGATCGCGCCGTAGTCGGGAGCGAGCGAGCCCTGCCGCCAGTACGGCCCGTCATGCTGCTGGCGGAGCCACTCGAACAGCCAGACGGGCGTCCGCTCCAGCCGGTCGCGCCACTCCTCGATCCACGTGGCGCCGCGGTAGGCCGGCGACGGCGGCAACGCGTTCATGCCCACCATGCTGACCGCGTACTGGCTCAGCTCCGAGACTGTCACGCAGCCGCCGATGTAGTGGACGTCGTCGGTGTAGCGATCGTCGGTCGCCATCATCGGCACGATCGCCTTCAAGGCCGGCGGTCGGAGCTTGGCGACCTGGATCGCGGTGAAGCCGCCGTAGCTGATGCCCCACATGCCGACGTTGCCATTGCACCACGGCTGGGCTGCCAGCCAGCCGATGGTCTCCACCCCGTCCTGCGTTTCGCGCGCCGTGTACTCGTCGGTCGCGATGCCGGGCGACGAGCCAGTGCCGCGGACGTCGAGCCGGCAGAGCGCGAAGCCGCGCGCGGCGAGCCACTCGCCGTGTCCCCGATCCGACGCGGCGCGCCAGTCGTCCTTTCGGTACGGGATCATCTCGAGGATCGCCGGGAATCGCTCGTCGGTGGCGTCGGCGGCAGGCACGGGCAGCCACAGGTTCGCCGACAGCTCGAGACCGTCGGACACGGGGATCCGGACGTCGTGCTCGACCCGCACCTCGTTACGCGGCTCGCTCGCCGGCCGGGCGATCTCGGGATCCGCGCCTGGTGGCCCCACGGACGAAGGATAGGCAGGGGGCTCCCGGCCCGCGCACCCGCGACCGAGCCATGCGACGATGGCCGGGTGAGTGAGGACCGCCCGATGGCGGATGCGGCCCAGGCGACGATCGGCCCGTGGCGGCGCCACACCCGGCGGCTCGTCTACGAAAACGACTGGATCACCGTCTGGCACGACGTCGTGACCCGGCCGGACGGCAGCGCCGGCATCTATGGCGTCGTCCACTACGCGAACCTCGCCGTTGGGGCCGTCGTCCTCGATGCAGCCGGCCGTGTGCTCCTCGTCGGCCAGCACCGCTACACCCTCGAGGAACCGTCCTGGGAGATCCCGGAAGGCGGTTCGCGCGGCGAGACGCCGCTCGAGGGCATCCGCCGCGAGCTGCGAGAAGAGACCGGCGTGGAAGCGTCCGAGTGGCGCGAGATCGCGCGCGTCCACCTCTCGAACTCGGTCAGCGACGAGGCCGGCATCCTCTACGCCGCGGCGGCGGTGACGACCGGAGCCCCCGACCCGGAGCCGACCGAGCAGATCGAGGTCCGCTGGGTCCCATTCGACGAGGCGCTGGCGATGACGTTCGACGGCCGGATCACCGACGCGCTCTCGATCATCGGCATCCAGCGGGTTGCCCTCGAGCGAGCGACCGGTGCCGAGAGCCCGGTGGCGACGCGGTGACGACGGAGCTCACCATCCTCCGCGTGTTCGTCGGGCCGGACGGGCGCGGCGGGAACCCACTCGCGGTCTTCCTCGACGGCGCCGCGATCCCGCGTGACCGCCGTCAGGCGGTCGCCCGCGACTTGAACTACTCGGAGACGGTCTTCGTCGACGACCGCGAGGCGGGCCGCATCCAGATCCTCACGCCGGCCCGCGAGCTGCCGTTCGCCGGCCACCCGTCGGTCGGGGCCGCGTGGCTCCTCCGCCAGACGGGGACGCCGATCGACGTCCTTCGGCCGCCGGCCGGCGACGTCCGCGTCCGCCACGACGCGGAACGAACATGGGTTACCGCCGACCCCGGCTGGGTCGCCCACGCGTTCCGCTTCGTCCGGCTCGAGTCGGCCGCGGACGTCGAGGCTTTCGGGCAACCACGGATGGGCACGCCCGGCCAGTATGTCTGGGCGTGGATCGACGAGGCGGCCGGCGAGGTCCGATCGCGCTCGTTCCCAACCGACTTTGGGATCCTCGAGGATGAGGCCACCGGCCTCGCCGCGGTCATGCTGGGCGGCGAGCTTCGGCGGCCGCTGACGATCCGCCAGGGCGTCGGCTCCGAGATCGTTGCGCTCCCCCAGCCGGAAGGCCTGGTCGAGATCGGCGGACGGGTCGAGCTGGTTGAGCGCCGCGAGTTCGCGCCGGCTTCGTAGGGGCGGGCATCTGGCGCGACCGGCGGGCGGGCGCGCGTTCGCCGCGCCTACGATCGCGTCGTGCGAACGGAGTGGGACGCGATCGTCGTCGGCCTCGGCGGGATCGGGTCCGGGGCGGCGTTCTGGCTGAGCGAGCGGCTTGGGGCTCGCGTTCTCGGCCTGGAGCAGTTCGAGATTGACCACGCGAACGGCGCCAGCCAGGACCACAGCCGGATCATCCGGCTCTCTTATCACCGGCCCGACTACGTCCGGCTGGCGAAGCGGGCGTACGCGACGTGGGACGAGGTCGAGGACCGGTCGGCCGAGACCGTCGTGACGATCACGGGCGGGCTCGACGTCGCGCCGCGCGAGGCATCGATCCCGCTGGCTGACTACACCGACGCAATGGACGCCGAGAACGTCCCGTACGAGCGCCTCGACGGCCCCGAGATCAGCCGCCGGTGGCCGCAGTGGCGGCTCTCGGACGAGCATCACGGCCTCTTCCAGGCCGCCGCCGGCCTCGTCGACCCGAACCGCGGCAACGCCGCGCATCGGCGACTCGCAGCCGCGAACGGCGCGACGCTCCTCGAGCGCTCACCGGTGATCAGGCTGCGGGACGTTGGAGGCGGCGTCGAGGTCACGACCGCCGACGGCACCATCCACCGAGCGGCGAACGTCGTCATCACCGCCGACGCCTGGACGAACGAGCTGCTGCGCGACTTCGACCGCAAGCTGCCGCTCACCATCACGAAGGAGCAGGTGACGTACTTCGCCTGTCCCGATCCGGCCGCCTTCGCCCCGGATCGGTTCCCGATCTGGATCTGGATGGACGTCCCGTCGTTCTATGGCTTCCCGACGTACGGCGAGCCTGGGCCGAAAGCAGCCGAGGACGTGGGCGGCGAGGAGACGACGCCCGCGGAGCGGACGTTCGAGCGGGACGAGGCCGCGCATGGCCGGCTGCTGACGTTCCTCGCGGCGCATATCCCCGGGATGCTCGGCCCCCCGATCTACACGAAGACCTGCCTCTACACGCTGACGCCGGACCGGGACTTCGTCGTCGATCGGCTGCCCGACGCCCCCAACGTCCTCGTCGCGCTCGGCGCCGCCCACGGCTTCAAGTACGCGTCGGTCATCGGCCGGATCCTCGCCGAGCTCGCGGTCGACGGCGAGACGCCGTCCCAGGCCGATATCTCGAACTTCCGGGTCGACCGGGCGATCCTCCTCGAGATGGCCCCAGCGACGAGCTTCATGGTCTGACCGCCGATGCCGCCCGAAGCCCCCCGCAAGCCACCCCGCCTTCGGCCCGGGGACAGCGTCGGCGTCGTCGCCCCGGCGAGCCCCTGGGAGAACCGGAGCGAGCTGCTCCGAGGCATCGCCGGTCTCGAGGCGTGGGGACTCCGGGTCAGGCTTGGCCAGCATGTCAACGACCGCCACGGCTACATGGCCGGCCGCGACGAGGATCGCGCAGCCGACCTCCACGCGATGCTCGCCGACGACGAGGTGCGGGCGATCGTCTGCCTGCAGGGCGGCTACGGGATGCCACGGCTCATCCCGCTGCTCGATCCGGCGCTGTTCGCGGCGCATCCGAAGGCGATCTGCGGCTACAGCGACCTGACGACGCTGCACCTCGCGGCCGAGCGCTGGGGCAACGTCATCTCGTTCTACTCGAACGGCGCGTCGGGGATCGGCGCCACCGAGGTATCCGATTTCTCGAAGCAGTCGCTCCACCGAGCGCTCTTCGGCGCCGAGCCCTACGGCCAGATCGGCCCGAATCCAGACGACCCCTACGTCCGGCCGATCGTCGGCGGCCAGGCGACCGGCCGCCTCGCCGGCGGCTGTGCCGGGCTGCTGGCGTCGGCGATCGGGACGCCGCTCCAGCCCGACTTCAGCGATCGGATCGTCTGCCTCGAGGAGATCGAGCTCGAGGGCTACGTCCTCGACGGGATGCTGACCCAGCTCCGTAACTCGGGCCTGTTCGACGGAGCCGCCGGGATCGTGGTCGGGGACATCCGGGCGAAGTGGTCGGGCGCGATCGCCGAGCTGTCCGCGGAGGACATCGTCGAGGAGCTCCTGGCGCCGCTCGGCGTGCCTCTCGTCTTCGGCCTGCCGATCGGCCATGGCAAGCACCATGCAACGATCCCGCTCGGTGCGACGGCCACGCTTGACGCCGATGCCGGGACGCTCGTCGTGGACGAGGTCGTGACCGACGACTGACCCGTTGGGCGGGCCGGCCTTGCAGGCGCGCGGCAGCCGTGGGATGCTCCGGCCGACTCCGGCGGGGAATGGAGCCATCCGCATCAGCCGCGACCCGGCCGCCGCCACCGGCGAGGTCGTGGATTGGAGGAGGAGCACGATGCGTCTGCCCCTGCGCGCACGGGCCATGCGGCTTCTGGTCGCTGTCGGCCTCGCAGTCTCGGCGATCCTGCCGGGAGCGTCGGTCGCCGTCGCCCAGGATGGCCTCATCCTGCGGGCCGGCACCGATCAGGACCTCCAGGTCCTGAATCCCTGGAACTCGGTCGTCGTCGCCGACTTCGAGGTCTTCACGTTGAACTACGACCTGCTCGTGAACTTTGGGCAGGACCTCGAGCCGGCGCCGGGCTTCGCCGACAAGTGGGAGCAGGACGGCAACAAGTGGACGTTCCACATCCGCGACGGCATGAAGTGGTCGGACGGCCAGCCAGCGACGTCGGAGGATGCCCGTTGGACGTATCAACTCGTCCTGGACGCCGTCGCGTCCGAGCGAGGCTACATGGGCCAGGGCTATCTCGAGCCGTACCTCACGGACGCGGCGAGCGTGACCGCGGTCAGCGCGCCGGATCCCCAGACGCTCGTGGTCGAGCAGGAGACGCCCAACACGCTGATCCTCCAGGCGTACGTGCCCATCCTTCCGAAGCACATCTGGTCGAAGTACACGCTCGAGCAGATCGGCAATCCCGAGGGCGCCGGCTACTTCAAGAACGAGCCGGCGGTCGTCGGCACCGGGCCGTACCAGGCAACAGAGTGGGTCCCGGGCGACCACATCACGTTCACCCGCAACGCGAACTACTGGGGCAAGCAGGGCGCTGCGGATGAGGTGATCATCCAGCACTTCTCGAGCGCCGACACGATGGTCCAGGCGCTCAAGACCGGTGAGATCGACTATGTCCGGGGCGTTCTCGCCGACCAGTTCAACGCGCTCAAGAACGAACCCAACGTCAAGGTCGTGGAGGGCGCCGCCAACGGCTACTCGGAGCTGGCGTTCAACACCGGCGGCAACAAGAAAGGCTACGGCGGCTCGACCTCGGCCCTGACCGATCCGGCATTCCGCGACGCGCTTGGCTACGCCATCGACCAGCAGAAGCTCGTCGACTCGACGCTGGGCGGCTACGGCGCACCAGGCACGACGATCATCCCGCCGTTCCACACCCGCTGGCACGTCGAGCCCGACAAGCCGCGTCATTTCGACATCGAGGAGGCCAAGCGCCGCCTCGACGCCGCCGGCTACAAGCTGGACTCGAACAACAAGCGCCTCGACAAGGACGGCAAGGTCATCAACCTTCGGCTGACCTGGCCGGACTCGGAATCGGAGCACGCCACCGACGCGCAGTTCATCGCGGAGTGGTTCGGCCAACTCGGTATCACGGTCACCCCGGCCGTCACCGAGGAGGGCGCTCTGATCGATGCGGTCACCGGTCCGCCGAACGGTCCCGGCGACTACGACATCTACATCTGGGGCTGGGTCGGCGACCCCGACCCGAACTCGCTGCTGGTGTTCTTCCAGACGTCCGAGATCGGCTCGTCGAGCGACAGCTACTACTCGAACCCGCAGTACGACCAGATGTACCAGGATCAGCGCAAGGAGTCCGATCCGGACAAGCGCAAGACGATCCTGGCCCAGATGCAGAACCTCGTCTACGACGAGGCGCCGTACATCATCCTGTACTACGACGCCGAGCTTCACGCCTACCGGACCGACAAGTTCGCGGGCTGGAAGAACCAGCCGCAGGACGGCGGCACGCCGCTCTTCGGCTACGGCTCGATCGGCTACACCAACCTGACCGACGCCGCTGCGCAGCCTTCGGCGGGGCCATCCGCAGGCGCCTCCGGGGAAGCCGCGAGCGGCTCCGGCGGCGCGAGCGGCGCGGCAGCGACGCCGGCGGCGTCGTCGGGTTCCGGTCAAACATCGTCCACCGGCTCGTCGACGCTGCCGCTGATCCTGGGCGTCGTCGCGCTCGTCGTGATCATCGCCGTCGGCCTGATCGTCATGCGCGGTCGGCGCAGAACCGTCGAGGAGGAGTGATCGCGGCGGGCGGCTCGCCGCCCGTTGACCCCGCGCCACTTTGGCAGGGGAGCGCTGAGCGGCGCTCCCCTGCGGTCTCTCCGTTCCGGAGCGGCCCAGGCCACGTCGAGACGGCCGGGTGAGGTCGAGCTACATCGCGCGCCGGCTGCTGTCGGCGTTCGTCACGATCGCGCTGATCACGGCGATCAACTTCCTGCTGTTCCGGGCGATGCCCGGATCGCCGGAGCGGATCCTGCTCCGTAACACGCCCAACGTCACGCAGGAGATGAAGGACGCCGCGAGGGCCCGGTGGGGCCTCGACAAGCCCGTCATTCCCGACCAGCTGATCGCGTACGTCCGGGCGACGGTCAGCGGCGACCTGGGGTTCTCGTTCGCGGCTCGCGGGGCGCCGGTGTTGGACGTCATGTCCCGGCGGATCTGGCCGACGATCATCCTGTTCGGCCTGGGCGAGCTGATCGCGATCTTCATCGGGCTGGCCCTCGGCGCCTATTCGGGTTGGAAACGCGGCGGCTGGATCGACCAGGTCGGCAACGGCGTGTCGCTCATCCTCTACGCCACGCCCTACTTCCTCCTTGGGATGGCGTTCCTGCTGCTCTTCTCGCTCGCGCTGCGCTGGTTCCCAGCGTTCGGGATGCTGACCTCGGGAGCGCACTACACCGGGATCCTCGATCGCGCCTGGGATTTCGGCTCGCATCTGTTCCTCCCGCTCATGACGGTCGCCCTCGGCCTCGTCGGCCAGTACGCGATCGTCATGCGGTCGTCGATAGTCGAGACGCTGTCCGAGGACTACGTGACGACCGCCCGGGCGATGGGCCTGAAAGACGGCCGCGTCCTCCGCCACCACGCGCTGCCGAACGCGCTGCTTCCGACCGTGTCGCTGATCGCGATCAACCTCGGCTACGTCGTCGCCGGCGCGATCACGGTCGAGGTCGTCTTCAACTGGCCCGGGCTCGGGACGCTCGTCGTCGAGGCCCTGACGGCCCGTGACTACCCCGTCCTCCAGGGAACGTTCCTGCTGCTGTCCGTCTCGGTCGTGCTGGCCAACCTCGCCGCCGACCTGATCTATGTGGCGCTCGACCCGAGAGTCCGGACGTGACCGCGGCGACGATCCAGAGCGCGCGACCGCGCGGCGTGCGGGCCGTCGGCTTCACCGGCACGATCGGCCAGCTCGTCCGCCGTCCGGAGGGCCTCTTCGGACTCTTCATCCTCGCGGTGTTCACGGTCGTCGCCCTCGTCCCGACGTTCTTCGTCGGGCCGCTCCAGACTGTCGTGACGGCGACCGGTGGACGCCTCGAGCCACCGTCCCTCCAGCACCTCCTGGGAACCGACGAGCTGGGCCGGGACATGCTGAACCTGACCGTCCACGGCGCCCGGGTCTCGCTCTCGATCGGCTTCCTCGCAACGTTCGTGACCGTCGCGATCGGCGTCCTCATCGGGATCGTCGCGGGATTCGTCGGCGGGCTCACCGATTCCTGGCTGATGCGGGTCACCGACTTCTTCCTGGTGATCCCGACATTCGTCCTCGCGCTGATCCTCACCCCGATCATCCAGGACGTCGTCGGCTCCGCGGCAACCGAGGTCTTCGGGATCCGGATGTCGCTGCTGGTGATCGTGTTCGTGATCGGCATCACGAGCTGGTCGTCGACGGCCCGGATCGTTCGGTCGCAGACGCTCTCGCTCCGCGAGCGGGCGTTTGTCGATCGGGCACGGGTGGTCGGCGCGAGCAACGGCCACATCATGCGGCGGCACATCCTGCCGAACGTCATGAACCTCATCGTCGCGAACGCGGTGCTGACATTCGCGGGCGCGGTCCTGCTCGAGACGACGCTGTCGTTCGTCGGGCTGGGCGATCCGTTCCAGCCCTCCTGGGGCCAGATCCTGGAGGCGGCGCGGTCAGTTGGGGCACCGGGGCTCGGCGTGTGGTGGTACTTCGGGCCGCCGGGCATCTGCATCATCCTCGTCGTCCTCGCGTTCACGCTCGTCGGCAACGCCCTCGACGACATCCTGAATCCCAAGCGCCGGCAGCGCCGATGAGCTCCCTCGACGCCGCGCTGCGGCAGCTTCCCAAGCATGCGGACCCCACCGCGCCGCTGCTCGTCGTCGAGAACCTGAAGACGCATTTCACGCTCGGAGATGCGACCGTCCACGCCGTCGACGGGGTGAGCTTCCAGCTCGCCGAGGGCGAGGCGCTCGGCATCGCCGGCGAGTCCGGCTGCGGCAAGACGACGACCGCGCTGTCCATCGTCCGGGTCCTGCCGGGCAACGCCCGGATCGTCGACGGGAGCATCAGGTACCGCGGGATCGATCTGGTCGAGAAGTCCGACAACGCGCTGAGCCGGTACCGCTGGCGCGAGATCGCGCTCGTCTTCCAGGGGGCGATGAACGCGCTCAATCCCGTCCACCGGATCCGCGACCAGATCGCGGAGCCGCTCGTGGAGCGACTCGGGGTGCCAGAGAAGGATGCGCGCCGCCGGGCAGGTGAGCTGCTCGAGCTCGTCGGGATCCCCAGGAAGCGCGGATCGGCCTATCCCCACGAGCTGTCGGGCGGGATGCGCCAGCGCGCGGTAATCGCGATGGCCCTTGCCTGCCGGCCGGCGATCGTCATCGGCGACGAGCCGACGACGGCGCTCGACGTCATGGTCCAGGCCCAGATCCTCGAGCTGCTCGAGAGCCTCCGCGCTGAGCTCGGGCTGTCGCTGATCCTGATCACCCACGACCTGTCCGTCATCGCCGAGACGTGCGACCGCGTCCTCGTGATGTACGCCGGACGCGTCGCCGAGGAGGGGCATGTCAGCGAGATCTTCCGGCGGCCCCGCCACCCGTACACCCAGAAGCTGCTGTCGGCGTTCCCGAATATCCGGACCGACCGGCGGACGCTGGAGGTCATCCCCGGCGCTCCGCCGGACCTTCGGCACCCGCCGCCCGGCTGCCGCTTCGCGCCCCGCTGCGAGTTCGCGATGGCGGTCTGCAGCGAGGTGGTGCCGCCGGAGGTCACGTTCGACGGCGTCCGCGTCGCGTGCCACCTGTACCCGCCCGGCAGCGACGGCGTCCCGATCACCATCCCGACCCCGGACGCCATCGGCGCGACCGTTCCCCTGGTCGAGCCGGTCCCCGAAGAGCCGCCGCTCGAGTCGCAGGTGATCGAGGCGTGATCGCCGACCGTGACGCCGCCGGATCGGCGGACCGCATCGTCGAGGTCACGAACCTCGAGGTTCACTTCCCCATCCGGGTCGGCGCGCTCGACACGATCCTGCGCCGCCAGCACGGGGTCGTCCGGGCCGTCGACGGCATCAACCTCCACATGAACCGCGGCGAGGTCCTCGCGCTCGTCGGGGAGTCAGGCAGCGGCAAGACCACCACCGGACGCGTGATCGTCAAGCTCACCCGCCAGACGCGAGGCGAGCTCCTGCTGGACGGCGAGGACGTGTCGGCGCTGTGGGGGACGAAGGACCTCCGGGCGTACCGCCGGCGCGTCCAGCTGATCTTCCAGGACCCGTACGAGACGCTGAACCCGAAGCACACGATCGGCGAGTTCGTCGGCGAGCCGCTGCTCGTGAACGACATCGGGGCGAAGGACGAGCGCGAGGGCCGGGTGATCGCGGCGCTCGAGGCGGCCGGCCTCCGCCCCGGCTCCGACTTCGCCGCCCGCTACCCCCACGAGCTGTCGGGTGGCCAGCGCCAGCGCGTCGTCATCGCCGGGGCGCTCGTGATGGACCCGGAGGTCATCGTCGCCGACGAGCCGGTCTCGATGCTCGACGTCTCGATCCGGACGGAGCTGTTGCGGCTGATGCTCGACCTCCGCGCGGAGCGGGGGTTGACCTACCTGTTCATCACCCACGACCTCTCGCTGGCGTGGGTGATCGCGGACCGGATCGCGGTCATGTACCTGGGCAAGATCATGGAGATCGGCCCGGCCGACCAGGTGATCAACGATCCCCACAACCCGTACACCCAGGCGCTCGTGTCGGTCTCGCCGTCGCCCATCCCGCCGACGGCCGGGGAACGGGCCAAGCGGACGATCCTTGCTGGCGAGACGCCGGACGCCGCGCACATTCCCTCAGGCTGCCGATTCCATCCGCGGTGCCCGTACGCGTTCGATCGTTGCCAAGTGGAGGAGCCGCCGCTGTTCGACGTCGGCGCAGGCCAGGCGGCCGCGTGCTGGCTCGCCGAGGGCGGCGGATCGCTGCCGGCCGTCCCCCCGGCGCACGCCCCGGTGCGTAGGGCCGCCCCCGCCGAGCCGGCTGCCGCCGACTGACGCCTCGGCCGGCCCTCAGGCCCGGCCCTCAGCCGATCCTGCGGTCGTCGTCGTGGTCATCGAGGCCGTGGCGCCGCGCGTATTGCTCCTGCAGGTCGTGCTGCCGGGCCGCTCGCTCCTGCGCGTCCGCACGACAGTGCGGGCACTCCGGGCAGTGGACCGGCTCAAGCGCGACCCGCATCTCGTACGCCGTCACGATGATCCCCGCCGCCAGGGCGATCAGCGTGATCGGGTTCATGATCAGGGTGTCCATGGACCGACGGTCGCTCTCGCGCCGTCAGCGTGGCGATGGCGGCCTCACAGGACGGCTATCGAGTGCGTTGCGAAACGGCTCACGCCGCGTATCGCGTGGGCAGGCTCGTTAAGCGGCAGCCCCGACGAGGAGCGGCGTGGCGGTTGTCGTGCTGGCGGCGTCCGGGGCGATCTCGACGCTGATGGCGCAGTTCGGGCACTCGACGCGCTCCGCGTCGAGGTCTTCGAGCACCATCTCGCCGTCGCACCAGGCGCATTCGAACGTGATCATGCCGGGAAGATTCGGGGGGACTCGTGTCAGCTAGGCTGTCACACCCGTCACGCCGTACCTGAAACACGTCGGCAGGTGGTCGTTGACGAGCCCGACGCTTTGCATGAAGGCGTAAACGATCGTCGTCCCGACGAACCGGAACCCGCGCCGTTTGAGATCCGCCGAGAGGGCGTCCGACGCAGGCGTCGACGCCGGGATGCTGCCGGGACCGGCGTCAGGCGGGAGACGCCGAGGTGGACCGGGGACGATCGAGTCGAGGTATGCGGCGAACGAGCCCGTCGCTGCGGTCGTCGCGAGGAGCGCGCCGGCATTGCCGATCGTCGCGTCGATCTTCGCCCCGTTCCGGACGATCCCGGCGTCCGCGAGTAGCCGGTCACGCTCGGCGTCGCCGTAGCTTGCCACGATCGCCGGGTCGAAGCCGTCGAACGCCGCGCGGAATGCGTCGCGCTTGCGCAGGATCGTCGACCAGGACAGCCCGGCCTGGAACGACTCGAGCGCGAGCCGCTCGAAGAGCTCGGCGTCGTCCGCGACCGGCACTCCCCACTCCTCGTCGTGATACGCGACCATCAGCGCGTCGGGCCGGGGGCCCTCGGCGCCGGCCCACCAGCAGCGCGGCAGCGGTGCGATCGTCATGGGCCGACGATAGCCGTCGGCAGCGCCCGACGCCGTCAGGATTTCGGCCGTAGCCCGCCTACGGGATCGGGCGAGTGTCGACGAGCGTGCTCCGCATCTCGGGATCGGCCGCCGGCCGGTGGGCGTTGAAGACGGCCCGGAACACCTCGCCGGACACGGTCTTCGATCCGAGCGACCCCGTCAGCGTGACGCTGATCAGCCGTCCCGAGACGCCCCGCCGCGAGAGGTCGAGCGAAATCGCCGTCCCGACCGCCGTCCTGGCATCCGCGCCGAAGATCCCGTCGAGGGCGTTCCGCGTGTAGGAGGCGGTCTTCCACGTGGCGAACGGCGCGGCGGCGTCGTAGGCGTTGCCATCCGGGGCGCGATCCGACGATCCCCGCAGGTACGAGACCGGGCCCGCGACGATCTTCCCGGACGCCGCGACGAAGGCGAACTCGTTGTTCTCCGTCGCGCCGCCGCCGGTCGAGTGGAACAGCGCATTTGCGACCGCCGAACCGCTCTTCAGGAGCGCCCCCGGCGTCGCAGCGATCGCGGCATTGCCGGCCGCCGCCTCGGCCTCGACGCCGCGGTAGACCTGGGAGCGGGTGTCGTCATACACGTCGAATGTCCCGGCGGACGGATGGACCCGGTAAACGGCATAGGAACGGGCCGCGATTGCCTGTGCCCGCAGCGCTTCCGTCGGCCACGACGGCGGCATCTCGACCGGAACCACGCCCCGAAGGTACGAGTCGAGGCCGACGACGTTGATGACCCGGGCGGTCGTCGTCAGCTTGATCCGGAGAATGCCCCGGTACGTGTCGAACGAGGACGGCTTCGAGTCGAGCTGGAGGACGGTCGATCCGGCGACCGGCCGGAGCCATACGCCACCGCTCACCGTCGCGCGATACAGCTCGCTGCCTGCAGACGACACGACCCGGAGCGTGAACGTCGACGCGCCGGCGCTCGTGCGCGCGAGGGTGAGCTTCGCGTCCGCGGGGAACGTCTTGGCGACCCCGTCGATCGACCACGTCCCGCCTCGGCCATGGGCGACGAGCGGGGCGGTGGCAGTGGGCGTGAACTTGTCGAGAAGGAGCACTCGGACGAGCGTCGCGGGGTCGACAAACGCGATCGCGGTCCCGGCGAAATAGTGGGCGAGGATGTCGGCGGCCGGCTGGCCAGCCAGCGCGCGACCTCGGGCGCCGTACTGCGACATCCCGACGCCGTGGCCCCAGCCTCGACCGTAGAAGACCGTTTCCGGCGGGAACCCCCGGACGATCGGGGGCGGCCGGTCGACGGCGGCGACATGGGTTGCCGGGGCGATCACGCCGAGGGCGAGCGACGCCAGGGTCGTGACGACGACGAGGCGACGGATCGACTGGCTCGACAGCGGCTTGCTCTCGTGCGGAACGACACC
>JBJMMH010000003.1:0-10421 GCA_045804885.1 Chloroflexota bacterium
GCGCTCAGGGGTGTGGTCTCGATCGGCGTGGTCATCCGGGTACTCCTTCGGCGGAACCCGGATGGCAACTGGACATCACCCCGAGTTCACCTGACGACGCGCGTCGCCGGCAACCGTTGCACGCCGGCACGCTGGCGGTTAGCTCCGGACGATCGAGAACGACTACGCTCGACTCGTAGCCAGCCCATGGAGGTGACAACCCGATGAAGTTCGGCCTCGAGATCAATGACTTCGAATGGTCCGGCGGGAACGCCCGCATGGGCGAGCACCTGGCCGACATCGGCCGGCGGGCCGAGGCCGCGGGTTTCGACTCGCTGTGGGTCTGGGACCACTTCGTCCAGCTCCGCCGGTGGGACCACTCGATCCTCGAGGGCTGGCTGGCGCTGGCGTTCCTCGCGGCGGCGACGACACGGGTCAAGCTCGGCACGCTCGTGACGGGTGTCACGTACCGCCACCCGGCGATCCTCGTCAAGCAGGCGTCGACCCTTGATGTCCTGTCGGGCGGCCGGGCCTACCTCGGGATTGGCGCCGCATGGAACGAGCGAGAGCACAAGGCGTTCGGCGTCGAGTACGGCACATGGACCGACCGCTTCGAGTATCTCGAGGACGCGCTCGAGATCGCGCACCGCGCGTGGCGGGGCGAGACGGGAGCGTTCCGTGGCAAGCGGATCCAGCTGACCGAGCAGATCGACGTCCCGCCGCCCATCCAGCGGCCGCATCCACCCATCCTCATCGGCGGGGGAGGCGAGCGCAAGACGCTCCGCCTCGTCGCCCGGTACGCCGACGCGACCCATCAAGGCACGAGCGACCCTGCCGAGTTCCGCCACAAGATGGAGGTCCTGCGTCGCCACTGCGACGACGCAGCCAGGGACTTCGACGAGATCGAGCGCTTCGCGGGTCTCGCCGTGACGAAACCGCGCAGCCGCGAGCTGGAGGAACCGTCCCGCGTCCTCGACAGCCTCGGCGCCCTCGCCGATGTCGGGGTTCAGGGCGTGTTCTTCCCGCTCCCCCGCGAGGCCGATTCAGACTCGATCGAGCGGTTCGGCGCCGACGTGATCGCCCGGGTCTGACGAGACAGGTTCAGCTGAGGAACGAGCAGAGATCCACGTCGAGGCCCGGATGCGGCCCGCTCACCGAGAAGGACACGCCGGTGACGAATTCACCGCCCGGCACGTCGTCGCCCAGGGTGTCGAACTGGATGACCTCCCGGATGACGCCTCGATCGCGCATGACCAGGTTGCCGTCCGAGTCGCGGACGACGAACGGCTGGCCTGAGTTGATGCTCGTGAACTCGAAGATCGTCCCCTCGACGTGCGTCGCCTTCGTCTCGTGGAAGAGGCCGTTGCCGCTCAGCGTGAAGAACTCGCCGGTGTCGCGGCGGGTCCACGTCTCGACGAACGAGTAGTTGTCGTGGGCGAAGAAGGCAGTGGCGAGATCGCCCTTGCCGGCTCGGATCTGGAATCTTCCTTCGTCGTGCCCGGAGACATCGATCCAGAAGCCGCAATCGTCGATGCTGAAGGCGTAGTCGTCCGAGTAGTTGTCGTGCACGACAACCGTCGCTCCGACAGGTCCCGCCACGAACGAGAGCGCCAGGACTGCGCTGGCGAGGCCGCTGACGAGCGACCTGCGAGCGCGTCGCGTGGGGATGCGGAGCAGCGCAAGGCGAGCCATGCTTGAACCCTCCATGACGGCGTGGCCCTCGTCAGTCGTCAGGGCCCCGGACCGACTGGCACGCGTCAGGCCCGGCATCATGCGCTCAGACCGTCACGCCGCCGTTCGAGACTGAGCGTGCCGCGACACGTCGTTTTGCGATCTCGTTTCAATGGCATCTCGCTTGGCGCGTTGATCTGCTAGCCGGCGCGCAACGCCTAGCCTCGCCGCCATGAAGACCCAACGCATGTCTCCGCGACTCCTCCCGGTCGGCCTCGCCGCGTTCCTGACGTTCGCTGTGGTTCTCGTGGGTTGCTCGTCTGCGGCGTCGACACGTCCGTCGATTGCGATCCCGAGCGTCAACGCCTCGGCGGCGGCCAGCATCGGCATGCAGGCTGCCTTGACCGCCCTGGATCAGGTCGATGCCGCGATCACCGCGAACGAGGGCGGTGGCGGGTTGTCCGCGGAGAACGCGACGAGCCTGAAGACGGCATCGGCGTCGATCCGGACGGCCCTCCAGACGGGTGACCTATCCGCGGCGCGTGCCGCCGTTCAAGAGTTCTCGACCAAGCTCGACCAAGCCGCGGCAAGCCTCAACGGCGATGCCGGCAAGAAGCTCCAGGACGCGCTGGCCGCCCTCAAGGCGTCCGTCCCCGGCGGTTGACGGATCCAATTGGACTCCGACTCGATCAACGAGCGGGCGACGGCGCTGGCCCGGGCCCTGGTCGCCGGCGATGTGGAGCTGGCAACGCAGGACTTCAGCCCGGAGCTCCGCCGGAACCTGGGTGAAGTCGTCGCGATGTTGCCGTTGCCGGTCAGCGAGGCGTCGGTCGAGTCGGTGGAGCGCGGCGGCTCAGGTTTCATCGCGATCCTCCGCCTGGTCGGCGAGACAGACGAGGTGACGATCCAGACCCGGTGGAAGGATCGCGACGGGCAGCCTACCGTCGTCGAGGCCAGTCATCTCAGCCAGACGGCCCGGGAAGCAGCGACCGACGAGACGGCGATGGAGGCTGAGGCGGAGGACGCGAGCGGCTGAGTCGGGGGAGACGAGCGCGGCCGCTGTCGGAATCTTCGCTATGGTGTGCAGCCTGTCCCGCTGTGCGCTCTGAGGAGGGAACCGATGCTCGAGGCGACCGCCCAGCTCGAGCCACGCCACCTTGACCAGCTGCGCCGCGTCTGCGGCGAGGTCATCACGGCCGAGGATTCGTCGTACGACGAGGCACGCCGCCTCTGGAACGCGATCCACGATCGACGGCCGGCGGTGATCGTTCGGCCGACGACGGCCACGAGGGTCGCTACCGCCGTCCGCTTCGCCCGGGAACATGACCTCGTCATCGCGGTCCAGTCGGGCGGTCACAGCGCGGCCGGCCTCCGGGGCCCGGACGGCGGCCTCGTGATCGACATGTCCGCGATGCGGGGCGTGGAGGTCGATGGCGAGCGGCGTACGGCCCGAGCCAACGGGGGCGCCTTCCTCGGTGAGCTGGACGTCGCCGCGCAGGCGCACGGGCTCGTCTGCCCTGTCGGCGTCATCGGCCACACAGGCGTAGCCGGGCTGACCCTCGGCGGCGGCATCGGGCGGCTCCAGCGCCATTTCGGGCTCACGATCGACAACCTGGCCGCCGTCGAGATGGTCACCTCCGATGGCCGATTGGTCCGTGCGAGCGAGACCGAGGAGCCCGAGCTCTTCTGGGGCCTACGTGGCGCCGGCTGGAACTTCGGGATCGCGACGGCCTTCGAGTTCCGGCTCCAGCCGTTCGGGCCGGATCTCCATCGCGGCGTGCTGACCTTCCCGGCGAGTCAGGTCCGCGAGCTCTGGGGCATCTGGCGGGAGTACGCCATCAGCGCACCCGACGCGGTGGCGCCGATCTTCGGGCTCGATCGAGCGGCGCCGGACGGCGGCTACAGCGACGACATGGTCGGAAAGCCGATCGTCTACTTCGCCTGGAACCACAGCGGCGCGGCCGCGGACGTCGAGCGCGACACCGCGGGGCTCCGCAGAGGGCCGACTCCGCTGACGACGACGATTGGCAGCGAACCGTACCTGGAGGTTCAGACGGCCCACGACCTCGCGTACGCATGGGGCGGCCGGTCGTTCATCAAGAGCCACAACGCGAACGACGTCCGGCCGGACGCGCTCGAGGAGCTGGCCGACCTCGTCGCGACGGCAGCAGGCGAGGGCACCTTCTCGGTCACCGCGCTCGGGGGCGCGATCGCCCGCGTGCCGGAGGACGCGACCGCCTTTGCCGGTCGTGCCGCGACGTTCGACGTGAGCGCCGACGCGAACTGGACGGACGCCGCAGAAGACGATGCCGCGATCGCCTGGTGCCGGGGCGCGATGCGCGTGGTCGAGCCCGACCGGGCGCTTGGTGCGTACGCGAACGGCAACTCGGATGTCGGCGCGGAGGACACCCGGAGGATCTACGGCGATGCGAAGCTCGCCCGCCTCGCGGCGCTCAAGCGTGCCTGGGACCCCGACAACGCATTCCACGTGAACCCGAACGTAGCGCCTGATGCCGCCTAGCAGCAGCCCCGCGATGAGGGATGGGTCGCCCTGCCTTCATGCCCGACCCGCGAGGAGATGCGATGACCCAACCTGACGTGGCCCGTCAGCAGCCCGAGTCGGCCGAGACCGACGCCGCGGAGCGGGACTGGCTCGATCACTGGCGGCGGGGCCCCACCCGCCGGCGGTGGACGGAGCTGCCGCCCCAGCCGGGCGATCCGGCCCCCGACATCGAGCTGCTCGAGGCGCGATCCGGTGCCCGTGTCCCGCTCTCGAGCCTCTGGGCCGATCGTCCGGCGCTACTGTTGTTCTGGCGTCACTTCGGCTGCAGCTGTGGGCGCGATCGGGCAGACCGGCTCCGCGGCGAGTACGAGGGGTATGCGGGTGCCGGCGCGCGCGTCGCGTTGATCGGGCAAGGGGAGCGCGACCGGACGTTGGCCTACGCAGAGGCGAACGAGCTGCCCGCGGACATGCCGCTCTTCTGCGACCCCGAAGAGGTCGCGTACCGCGCTTATGGGCTCCTCGAGGGCGGCCCGGCGGAGGTGCTGTTCGACGCGCCGGACGATTACCTCACGTGTCAGCCGGCCGCCGGCCGGGGGCTCGCCGATCAGCGTCGGGCGCTGGCACGCCCGATGGTCGACAACCCCTGGCTCCTGCCGGGCGAGTTCGTCGTCGGTCCGGACGGTCGCCTCGAGACCACGTACCGATTCCAGTTCTGCGAGCACTGGATCGATCCGCGCGTGAACGTCGCCGCGATCCGCTACGCCCGCGGTTCGCTCAAGCCGGCGTACGGCTAGGGGACGAAGAGCGACGCCGGCAGGCTTGTCCCGTTGAATCGGTCGAGATCGACGTTGCCGCTGATGCCGGCAACGCTGCCAGTGCTCGAGTGCTGCCACAACGCCCAGCCCTGGCCACCCCAGTTGTTCGCCGGAAGCGTCGGCTGGCTGGCGCTCGTCCAGCTCGCGATCCAGACGCGGTAGCCGTTCTGGGCGAACCACTCCGTGTTCGCCATCGAAGTCGACCAGAAGTTGCGGTTCGTGTAGATGATCGGCTTGACCCCGGTCGCTGCGGTGACCTGCGAGAGCCAGGTCTGCGCCCAGGTCGTGAGCGCCGCCGCTCCGAGGCCGTTCGACACCTCGAGGTCGAGCACCGGCACGAGATCGCCGGACGCCACCGCCGCGTTCTTCAGGAACCAGCTGGCCTCGTTCGCGGCGTCGTTCGTGGCCGAGTCAGGGTTGCCGTAGTGGTATGCACCGACTGCCAGGCCCGCTGCCTTCGCGCCGGCATGGTTGGCGGAATAGGCGGTGTCGGCCGTCAGCGTCCCGGCGCTGGCGCGCGCGTACGCGAAGCGCTTGCCCGCGGCCGTGACCCGCGACCAGTCGATCGAGCCCTGGTGGTAGCTGACGTCGACGCCGGGGACGTAGTTGTCGGCCGGCTTGGGCTTGGATCGGGCGTCTCCGGGCGCTGGGTTGGCGAGGACGACGAACGCGAAGCCAAGGGCGACGAGGACGCGGGAGACGCGGGGCACCGGCGAATGTTTACGTCAACCGCTCACGGCGTCAAATGGCCTGAATGCGCTCCTCGGCGTGGGGACCGAGGCGGTTCGCGACCGCCGCGAGCGTCCCGTCCCGCACGCCGTTCTGGCGATCGCGGCGATACTGGTCCGACCGCAACGGAGTCACTTGGAGGACGCCATGGCGAATCTCGTCGTCCACTTCGAACTTCACGCTTCCGAGCCCGAGAAGCTCATTGACTTCTACTCGAGCCTCTTCGGCTGGCGGTTCCAGAACTACGGTGGCGGCGAGCAGCCGTACTGGGTCATCGACACCGGCGAGGGCGCGATCGGCAACGTCGCGGGCCAGCCAGGCCACGGCATCAACGGCGGCCTGACGCCGCGACAGGGTCCCGGGCCGGAGGTCGGTGCACCCGTGAACGGCTGCAACATCGTGGTCGGCGTCGACGACGTCGACCGCCTGATGCAACGCGGGATCGAGCTCGGCGCAACAGAGGCACTGCCGGCGACCGACTGGCCGGGCATCGGCCGCGGCGGCTATCTGCTCGATCCCGATGGCAACGTCTTCGGCCTCATCTCGCCGGTCCTGTCCGACGGGACGGTCGCAATGGGCGCTGGCGCCGGCGCCGAGGCCTGAGGCGGACGGCACCTAGGGGTCGACGTCCGTGGGACCATGAACGGATGGCGACGTCGAAGCCGTTCCTGCCGCCGCGGTTCGTCATCCGAGCCGCCTGGGCGATCCACCGAGCGGTCTATACGATCAGCGGCGGTCGCCGCGGCCTGAGGCCTCCGTCGAAGACGTTCGGCACGCTCCGGATTCACACGATCGGCCGGCGGACCGGCGAGAAGCGCGTCGCGATCCTCGGCTACTTCGAGGACGGTCCCAACCTCTTCACGCTCGCCATGAACGGC
This sequence comes from Chloroflexota bacterium, assembly GCA_045804885.1. Lineage (GTDB taxonomy): Bacteria > Chloroflexota > Limnocylindria > Limnocylindrales > CSP1-4 > CF-46. The sequence continues at coordinate 6,576 of JBJMMH010000003.1, forward strand.
TGGGGCGAGCCCGAGCCCGCCTGGTGGCTGAACCTGCAGGAAAAGCCCGACGCGACGATCGATTTGCCGGGCGGAACGCGCGAAATCACTGCACGCCCGGCGGTTGGCGATGAGCGTGCGCGGCTCTGGGCCGAGATGGAGCGCCACACGCCGAACCTTGAGGGCTACGCGGCCCGCCGATCGGGCGAGACGGCTGTCGTCGTGTTCGAACCCCGCTCAGCGGGGAGTTAGGATGTCGCGGCGATGAACGAGCTCCGTGTCCCGCGTCCCGAGGACGCGTGGGCGGCCACGATCTCCAAGCAGAACGGCTGATCGGCCCCTTCCCACTCAAGCGTCAAGGGAAGGGGCGGGACGGACGCCGGCTGCCACGCTGCTTCTGCGCGCGCCCCGTTCGTCCCGCCGGCAACTGGAGATCGCCATGCCGATGCCGCATCGAACCTTCGCCCAGCTGGCGAAGCGACGGCTCGTAGGAAAAGAGGGCAGGGAACGCGTCCGCGAGGTGAACGCGCTGCTCGCCGAGCTGCCCGACTACAAGAACGGACCCTACGCCGACCTCCGCAAGTGGCTGACCTCGGAGATCGAGGAGACCCGCGTCAGGTCAAGCGCCGTTCATCGCGACTCGATCGAGGTCCGGCGCGAAGGAGCAGCCCAGATCGCGCTGGTCGGGCCGCCGAACGTCGGAAAGTCGTCGATCCTCCAGGCGCTGTCCGAGATTCAGATCAAGACCGGCGATTACCCGTTCACGACGCTCCGCCCGATCCCGGCGCTCACCCGCATCGGAGGCGTTCTCGTGCAGCTCGTCGAGATCCCGGGGTTGATCGAAGGGGCGACCGATGACCGCGGTGGCGGCAAGGCACTGCTCGGCGTGCTCCGCTCGGCCGATGCGATCGTGTTCTGCACACGGGCCGCCGCGGACCCCGACGAGCTCCGCCCGGTACGGGCAGAGGTAGCACTGGCCGGGATCGACAAGCCAGCCTTCCTCGCCGCCACCCGCGCCGACGAGGCGTCTCCTGCGGCGATCGAGCGGCTCACGGCAGCGTTCCCCGACCTCGAGGTCGTCCCGGTGTCCGTGATCGACGAGGCGAGCCTCGAGGCATTCCGCGATGCCGTGTGGCGTCTGACCGGCCTCATCCGCGTCTACCTACGAACCGCCGGCGCGACCGACCCGGAGCCCCTGGCGCTCGATCCCCCGGCGACCGTCGAGGACGTGGCCGACTGGGTCCACCACGACCTCGCGGCGAGCTTCGTCGGCGCGAAAGTCTGGGGACCGTCGGCGAGGTTCGAGGGCCAGCGCGTCGGCCGCGACCACGCCGTCCGGGACGGCGACACCGTGGAGATCCTGCGATGAGCTGCGCGGGTCACGTCGAGACGAATGTGCTCAGGTCGCGGGCTGGATGTTCTGGTTGAACCGAAACATGTTGGTCGGGTCGTAGCGACGCTTGATGTCCGCGAGCCGCTGGTAGTTCGCTCCGAACGTTCGACGCGTCAACTCGTCGTTGTCCTCGCCATGGCCGGCGAAGTTCAGGTAGATCCGGCCATGATCGGCGTATGGCTCGAGGCGCTCCCAGAACGCCCGGGTCCAGGCGATGTTCTCGGCGTCCTGATCAGCCGTGTCCCAGATCGAGTCGACCGACACCATCCATGGCATCGACCGATCGCCGAAGCCCGTTGCCGACGCGTCGACCGCTGCCGTCGCGCCGCCGAAGTTCCACATCGACGACAGGGTGTTCGGTGACGGCGTCCGCTCGTTGCCCGCGACGATCAGGTCGATCGCAGCGTCGTCGATGCCGCTCAGGTAGCGGCTCTTCCAGTAGCAGCGATGCTTGCCGAATGGGATGACGGCGTCGAACAGCTGCTGGACGTCGGCGTACGCCATCTGACCGGTGAAGTCCGCGAGCGGCTCCCCAAGCGCGGACAGCGGCCGGAGGAGCGCCTCTCCCTCGTCCACATCTCCGGCGTAGAGCGCCGCGACCGTATAGGCACGCCGACCCCACGCCGCCTCCGGGTAGTCGGGTGAGACCGGGATCGTCGAGAACTCGATCAACGAGCCGACGTCGCCGTGCTTGTCTGCCAGGAAGTCGCGCCACGCTCGGATCGGTCCGGACCCGGCCTCGATTGGCAGGATCGGCGCCGCGAACATCACGGTCGGCCCGACCGGATGCAGCGCGAACTCGAACCCGGTCACGACTCCGAAGTTGCCGCCGCCGCCGCGGAGCGCCCAGAAGAGGTCGGCGTTTTCGGTCGCGTTCGCCCGGACCCTACTCCCGTCGGCGGTCACGACCTCTGCCGAGATGAGGTTGTCGATCGCGAGGCCGTACCTGCTCCGCAGCCAGCCGATGCCGCCGCTCAGGGTCAGTCCGCCGACGCCGGTGTCGGAGATGAGGCCGCCCGGCGTGGCCAGTCCAAATTCCTGAGTCGCCGCGTCGACGGCTGCCCAGGTCGCGCCACCGCCGACGAACGCGCGCCGACGCTCGGGGTCGACGCGCACATCGTTGATCGACGACAGGTCGACCATCACGCCGCCGTCGCTTACCCCGTGGCCCGCCACGTTGTGGCCGCCGCCGCGGACCGCGACCGGCTGGCGGTGTTGGCGCGCGAAGTTGACCGCGGCGACGACGTCAGCGATCGTCCGGCACCGAACGATCACTCCCGGATGGCGATCGATCATCGCGTTCCACACTGCTCGTGCACTGTCGTAGCCGGGATCGTTCGCGACGAGGACCTCGCCGCCGATAGACCCCCGAAGCTGCCGGAGCGCCTCATCGTCGAACCCTGCCGACGGTTCGAGAACCGGGTCGATCACAACGTCCATCATCGGCTCCGCGAGCGGGTCGTCGCCGGCCCGCTTCGGTAGCCGGTCGGCCGTTGCCTCATCGGAGTGTCCGCGGGGCTGTACGCTGCAGCCAGAGGCACATTGCACGGAACCGGGGCAAAAGTGACTCGTTGACGGAGGAGGGCAGTTCGTGCGCGGTTCCTCAAAGCCCCGGGTCGCGCTGTTCGCGGCGCCGGAGTCGTCGCCCTCGATCCTGTTCGGGCTGTACGACGTGTTGAGCACGGTTGGTGCCGTCTACCCCGACATGACGACCGGCGAGGCCGGTGATGAGCTCCTCGATGTGCGCATAGTCGCCGCGGAGGCCGAGCCGTTTCGCTGCATGGGCAACGTGCTCGTCGAGCCGAACGCCGAGATCGACGACCGCGACGAGTACGACGTCGTCATCGTCTGCGACCTCTACACGCCGATCACGACGCCGCCGCGAGGCCGGTTCGGACGGGAAGCCGCATGGCTGCGCGCGATGCACGCGAAGGGATCGCTCATCGCGTCGGTCTGCACCGGCTCATTGCTCGTCGCCGAGGCTGGCCTGCTCGACGGGCGACCGTGTGCCGGCCACTGGGCCTACGCCGACCTGTTCAGCTCGGAGTATCCCGGCGTGACGTTCGACGCCGCGGCAATCCTCGTGCTTGCGACCGAGACCGACGGCGTCATCACGGCCGGCGGCGTGACCGCGTGGCAGGACCTCGCACTGCACGTCATCGCCAGGCTGTGTGGGCCCGAGCAGGCCATCCGCACCGCGAAGGTTCACCTCCTCGCCGGCCATCACGAAGGCCAGCTGCCGTACGCGGCGATGGTTCGGCTGACCGACCCGACCGATTCCGCGGTCGTCCGTTCGCAGCAAGGGATCGCCGACAACTACGCTGCCGTCAACCCGGTCGCGGCGATGGTCGAGGGCTCCGGCCTGCTGCCTCGGACCTTCGGCCGTCGATTCCGCGCCGCGACTGGACGACGCCCAATCGAGTACGTCCACGAGATCCGAATCGACGAGGCACGGCGGATCCTCGAGTCGAGCT
>JBJMMH010000004.1:0-9270 GCA_045804885.1 Chloroflexota bacterium
CGTACATCATCCCGACCTCGCTCGACGCGCCGCGGATCACGTCGATCCTCGTCGAGGCGCCGTTCAGCGGTGCGCCGCACAAGGCGAAGGGCGTCGGCGAGCTGCCGATGGACGTCGGGGCGCCGGCGGTCGTCGCTGCGATCCACGACGCGACCGGCGTCTGGGTCCACGACCTGCCCGCCTCACCGGAGCGGATCCTCGCGGCGATGGGCGCCACGGACGATGTCGCGGGCCCGGCGGGATTCGGCGGTGGCAGCGGCTCCGACGTGGACGCGGCCGTCGAGGCGCCGATCCGCTCGGGGACGGATCCGGCCCCGGCATCGGCCTCGGATCCGCTCCCGCTCCGGGGGCCTGGCCCGTCGCACGGGCCGCCGGTCGACGACGGCTGGCACGACGCGTGACCGCGTATCGGTTCCTCGTCAACGGCGAGCCGACCGAGGTCGACGCGCCGGGCATGCGCAGGCTCCTCGATGTGCTTCGCGAGGACCTGGGCCTGACCGGGACGAAGGAGGGCTGCGGGGAAGGGGAGTGCGGCGCCTGCACCGTGCTCCTCGATGACGCGGTCGTGGATGCCTGTCTCGTCCCGATCTGCCAGGTCGACGGGTCCCTGGTCCGGACCGTCGAGGGCCTCGCGGCGGGCGCGGAGCGCGGGGCGAGCCTCGACGCGCTCCAGCAGGCGTTCCTCGAGGCCGGCGGCGCGCAGTGCGGGATCTGCACGCCGGGGATGCTGATGTCGGCGCGGGCCTATCTCGACGCGGGCGGCGCGGCCGACGACGCGTCGATCCGCGAGGCGATCGCCGGCAACCTCTGCCGCTGTACCGGCTACACGAAGATCGTCGAGGCCATCGCGATCGCCGCCGGCGCACGGGGCGCCTGACCCGTGCCAATCGAGCCGCCGATCGAGAGCGCCTCCACGCTCAGCGAGGCCTATGCCCTCCTCGCGAGCTCCACCGAGGATGACCAGCTCACGCCGATCGCCGGCGGCACCGACGTGATGGTCCGGATCACGGGCGAGATCGGCGAGCCGCCCGCGCGGCTCATCGACCTGTGGCGCCTCGATGACCTGCGCGGGATCAGGAGCGAGCCGGACGCCGTGACGCTCGGGGCGCTGACGACCTACACCGACATCCGCCGCTCGCCGCCCTGCCGCGAGCACCTGCCGGCGCTCGTCGAGGCTGCGGCCACGATCGGCGCGGCCCAGATCCAGAACCGGGGCACGCTCGGCGGCAACATCGCGAATGCGTCACCCGCCGGCGACACGCTGCCGGTGCTGCTCGCACTCGATGCCGAGTTCGTCGTCGGCGGGCCGCGCGGCGAACGGACGGTCCGGGCGAGCGACTTCTGGGTCGCATACCGCCGGACTGCCCTCGCGCCGGACGAGCTGATCCTGCGCATCCGGATCCCGATTCCCGGCGGCCGCGAGGCCCGGTTCCGGAAGGTCGGCACGCGGCGAGCGCAGGCGATCAGCAAGGTCGTCATGGCGGTCGCGTGGCGCGAGCGCGCGGGTGACGCTCTGTGGCGCGACGTCCGGGTCGCGCTCGGCTCGGTCGCGGATAGGCCCATCCGGTCGGGCGCCGCCGAGTCCGCCCTCGAGGGCCGTGGGCCAACGGCAGAGGCGGCCGACGCCGCCGCCGAGGCGCTCGCGGCGGAGATCCATCCGATCGACGACGTGCGCTCGACCGCGGAGTACCGGCGCGTCGTCGCCGCCCGCACGCTGCACCGGATCGTCCGCGACGCAGGCGGCTGGTGACGGTCGCGCTGCTCCGACCGCATGGCTGAGAGCCGGCCGCGACGGGACGCGTCGGACCCGCTCGACGGCGTGCGACCCGGCGGTCGCCGCTCCTGGTGGCTCCGCCAGACGCTCGCCGCCGAACCGCCACCGCTCGCCGCCGACGCCGCCGCGCCGCCGCTCGTCGGCGAAGAGCAGGCCGACGTCGCCATCCTGGGCGGCGGCTACACGGGCCTCTGGACGGCGATCCGCCTCCGCGAGCTGGAGCCCACGCTCCGCGTCGTCGTCCTCGAGAGCGACATCTGCGGCGGCGGAGCATCCGGCCGCAACGGCGGCTTCGTCACCGGCTGGTGGGACGAGTTGCCAGGTCTGATCGAGCTCGCTGGGGATTCGGAGGCGGTCCGGACCGCGGAGGCGCTCGACGCGACGATCGCTGACATGGGCGCGTTCTGCGAGGCCAACGGCATCGACGCCTGGTGGACCGAGGCCGGCTTCATCTCGGTCAGCGCGGCGCCCGCCCAGGACGGCGCCTGGCGCGAGGCGACGCAAGCATGCGAGCGCTACGCCCGGGCGGAGCGCTGGCGACCCCTCTCACGTGATGAGGTCGCGAGCCGCGTTCGATCACCGGTGTTCCGCGAAGGCGCGTTCATGCCCGGGGCGGCGACGGTCCAGCCGGCCGCGCTCGCCCGCGGCCTCCGGCGAGTCGCGCTCGAGCGCGGCGTCGTCATCCACGAGCGGACCAAGGTCACGTGGTTCGGCGACCGACTCGTCAAGACCTCGGCGGCCGAGGGCGACGGCGTCGTCGTCGCCGACGAGATCGTCGTCGGGCTCAATGCCTGGGCGGCTGCCTGGCCGGCGTTCGGTCGCCGGATCGTGACGTGGTCCAGCTACGTCGTCCTGACCGAGCCGATCCCCGACGTCCTGGCCGAGATCGGCTGGACCGGCCGCGAGGGCATCGCCGACTCACGGTTCACGCTCCACTACGCCCGGACGACGCCCGACGGCCGGATCGCGCTTGGTGGCGGTGGCGGGCGAGCCGGGTTCGGCGGACGGATCGGGCGGGCATTCTCGAGCGATGACGGGTCGGCGCGGCGTGCCGCCGAGGGGCTGCGACGTTGGTTCCCGCAGCTCGCCGACGTCCGGATCGACGACGCCTGGGGCGGCCCCATCGACATCGACGACTCGCACCGGCCGTGGTTCGGGACGCTACCTGGCTCGCGGATCCACTTCGGCGTCGGCTACAGCGGCAACGGCGTCGCGCCCGCCGCGCTGGGCGGCCGGATCCTCGCCTCGCTGGTGCTGAATCGCAGCGATGAGTGGACCAGCCTGCGGATCGTCGGCGACCGGGCGCAGCCGCGGGCGTTCCCGCCGGAGCCGCTCCGCTACGTCGGCGCGCGGGCGTTCCGCGAGGCGATCGCGATCCGGGAACGGGCCGAGGAGCAGGGCCGCAGCCCGAACGCGCTGATCCGCGAGGTATCGCGCCTGCCGCGCCGGTTCGGGTACCACCTCGGCCCGCAATGAGCGTACGGTGCGGCCGACACGGGTAGCGATGAGAGGGAGGCATCGGCATGCGATTCATTCAGGAGATCGGGTTCACGATCAAGATCGGCCAGGAGGAAGCACACAAGCGGTGGCTGGTCGAGAACGAGGAGCGATTTGGGAAGGCGCACCCGAAGGGGACTCGCTACCTGGGCACCTTCAGCGTCGTGTACTCGTCGGAGAAGCAGGCGGGCTTCTACCGATCGTTCGTCGAGTTGGACAGCTACGGGGCGCAGGACAAGCTGGCGGCCGCGGCGGCTGACGCGGACGGCGACTTCGGCAAGCTGTTGCGCGAGTTGACCGCGTTCGGCGACTACGACCTCCAGGCGCCGTGGAGCAGTGGCCTGTACAAGGCAGTCGTCGACGCGACGATCTGGGATCCGGTCAGCGCCTAGCGGCGCCCGATGCCGGACCGATGACCGAACCGACGAACGTCGATGACTACATCGCCGCGCTTCCGGCCGATCGGCGCGCCGCGATGGAGACCCTCCGGACCACGATTCGCGGCGCCGCGCCCGACGCGACCGAGGTCATCATGTACAAGATGCCGGGCTTCAAGCGCAACGGTCGCTTTCTCGTCTCGTACGACGCCTTCAAGGGCCACTACAGCCTCTTCCCGTCGTCGGACCCGATCGTCGACGCCCTTGGCGACCGGATCCGGCCGTACCTGGCCGGCAAGGGAACCATCCGCTTCCCGGCCGACCGGCCCATTCCGACGGACCTGGTCACCGAGATCGTGAAGATCCGCGTAGCCGAGAACGAGGCCGAGAGCCGCGGCTAGGATGGCCGTGTGAGCGAATCGATCGCCGTCGAGCGGCGCGACGTTCCAGGCGCCGATGCGGTCCTGACCCCGGACGCGCTCGCGTTCGTCGCGGACCTCCAGCGCCGGTTCGGGCACGAGCGGATCGCGCTGCTCGAGGCGCGGCACGAGCGGCAGAACGAGCTCGACGCCGGCGTCCTGCCGGATTTCCTCCCGGCGACCGCCGACGTCCGGAGAGCGGACTGGCGCGTCGCGCCGACTCCGGCCGATCTCGACGACCGCCGGGTCGAGATCACGGGCCCCGCCGAGCCAAAGATGATGATCAATGCCCTCAACTCCGGCGCCCGCGTCTTCATGGCCGATCTCGAGGACGCCCTGAGCCCGACGTGGCCGAATGTCGTCGGCGGCCAGGAGGCGCTCCAGAAGGCGGTTCGCCGGGAGCTCGCGTTCGACTCGCCCGAGGGCAAGGCCTATCGCCTCAACGAGCGGACCGCGACGCTCCTCGTCAGACCGCGCGGCTGGCACCTCGTCGAGCGCCACGTGCTGGTCGACGCGACGCCGATCTCGGCGAGCCTCTTCGACTTCGGGATGTACTTCTTCCACAACGCCGCCGAGACCGTCCGCCGCGGCACGGGACCGTACTTCTACCTGCCCAAGCTCGAGAGCCACCACGAGGCCCGGCTCTGGAACGAGGTCTTCATCCGCGCTCAGGCCGCGCTCGGGATCCCGCGCGGGACGATCCGGGCAACCGTGCTCATCGAGACGATCCTCGCCGCCTTCGAGATGGACGAGATCCTGCACGAACTGCGGGAGCACGCGGCGGGCCTGAACGCGGGCCGCTGGGACTACCTGTTCAGCTGCATCAAGAAGTTCCGCGGCGCGCAGGCGCGGGTCCTGCCCGACCGGGCCCAGCTGACGATGACCCAGCCGTTCATGCGGGCGTACACGAACCTGCTCGTCGCGACGTGCCACCGGCGCGGGGCCCACGCGATCGGCGGGATGGCGGCATTCATCCCCTCGCGGCGCGACCCGGAGGTCAACGCGACCGCCATGGCGAAGGTCCGCGACGACAAGGAGCGCGAGTCCGGCGACGGCTTCGACGGGACATGGGTGGCCCACCCCGACCTCGTCCCGCTCGCCACGGAGATCTTCGATGCCGTCCTGGGCGATCGGCCCAACCAGAAGGACCGGCTGCGCGACGACGTCGCAGTCTCGGCCGAGGACCTGTCGTCGCTCCGTGTCGATGGCGGCGCGATCACCGAGGCCGGCTATCGGGCGAACGTCAATGTCGCCCTCCAGTACCTCGACGCGTGGCTGGCGGGCAATGGCGCCGCCGCGATCAACAACTTGATGGAGGACGCCGCGACCGCGGAGATCTCCCGCTCCCAGCTGTGGCAATGGCGGACATCCGGTGCCCGCCTCGACGACGGCCGCGAGGCCTCGGCCGACCTCTACCGGGCGATCCGGGACGACGAGCTTGCGAAGCTGGGCGGGCCGTCGGGCGGGGCCGGCCGGCTGGGTGAGGCTGCGTCGCTCCTCGACCGGCTCGTGCTCGACGACGAGTTCACGGAGTTCCTGACCCTTCGGGCGTACGGACTGCTCGATTGACGTCCGCGCACGTCGACCCTGCGGTCATCGAAATGTTCGACCGCAACATGGTCGAGTTCTACATCGAGTCACGGCGACGTCCATGGGCCGACATCAAGGTCGACGACGACGTCATCTGGGGCTCGACCGGGCTGCCGCTTCAGGCGTTCAACGGTGCCATCGGCGCCCGATTCACCGAGGTCGACGCCGACGCCCGGATCGAGACGATCCTCGACTACTTCCGGGAGCTGCGGCTCGACATGAGCTGGTGGGTCGGCCCGACGTCACCCGCCTGGCTGGGCGACCGGCTCGTCGCCCATGGGCTCGTCGCGGACGCGGTGGTCCCGGGGCTCGCCGTGTCTCTGGACGACTGGTCGCCGCCAGCGCGGCCGGACGGCCTCGAGGTCGACCACGCCGACGACGACGCGACGTTCCACGAGGCGATGGACGTCATGTTCGAGGGCTTCGACATTCCGCGTGAGGTCCAGCGCCAGTTCGAGGAACGATTTCGTGATTACTCGGTCGGGTCCCGAGCGGGGCAGCGGACCTACGTCGCTCGGATTGACGGCCGGCCGGTCGCGACCTCGCTGGGCTCGATCGTCGAGGGGATCGTCACGATCTACAACGTCGCCACGATCCCGTCGGCGCGCCGCCGTGGGTTCGGAGCGGCCGCGACCGCCGCCGCGATGTCGGACGCGAGGGCGGTCGGCGCCACTTGGGCGATCCTCGAGACCTCCGAGATGGGCCGCTCGGTCTACGAGCGACTCGGGTTCCGTCACGTGACCGACGTCTCGATCTACGCCGGCAACTTCTCGGGCGCTGCGCCGGCGTTCCCGACGAGTTGACGCCGGCTGAATCAGGTTCCGGCCGGCCCTCGCTCGACGAACGATCCGCGGCCGCGCTCCCCGACGAACGCCCCGTCCCGGATGACCGCGCGGCCCCGCACGAATACCGAGCGGACGGCGCCCGCGACCTCGAGGCCTTCGTAGGGCGTGTAGTCGCTCGTGTGGTGGAGGTCCGCTGCGCGGATCGTCCGTTTGGCCGCCGGGTCGAACAGGACCAGGTCCGCGTCGCGGCTGACCTCGAGCACGCCCTTCCGCTCGAGTCCAAACAGCCGGGCGGGTGTCGTCGAGAGGATGTCGACGAGCCGCTCGACGGTGATGCGGCCCTCGGCGACGCCCTGGTAGACGGTCGCGAGCAGCGTCTCGATGCCAGGCGCGCCGTTCGAGATCCTGTCGAACGAGACGCCCTTGGCCACTTCGTTCTTCTCGATCGCCTTCCGGTCGGCCACGTGGTCGGTCGCCACGAGGTCGAGGCTGCCTGATGCCAGGCCCTGCCACATCGCGGCCCGGTCGCCGGTGGGGCGCAGCGGCGGCGAGATCACGCTGCAGGCGCAAAGGAGAGGGTCGGGCTCCAGGTAGCGTTCATCGGTGAGTGTCAGGTAGTGCGGGCACGTTTCGGCGTGGGCCCGGACCCCCGCAGCCTTGGCGTCTGCGACGTGACGCAGCGCGGCGGCGCAGGACAGATGGACGACGTGGACCGGCGCGTCGGCGGCTTGCGCGAAGGCCACCGCCCGGTGGGTCGCCACCGCCTCGGCCTCCGGTGATCGCGTTGTAGCGTGGTAGCGCGGTGCCGTGTCACCACGCTGAAGCGCCGCTTCCACCGCGGTGTCGATGAGGACGGGATCCTCGCAGTGGAGCTGGAGCATCCCGCCCCGCTCGCCGAGGACGCGCATCGCCTCGAAGATCTGTCGACCGGGAAGCCGGAAGTCGAAGACCATGAACGCCTTCGCCGTCGGGACGCCGGCGTCGACCATCGCCGGCAGCTCCGCGATCGGGTCCTGCATGCCGCCGAGGATCGCCGGGCTGAGCGAGAAGTCGACCGCGGAGTCCGAGGCGGTCACTGCGCGGAACTCGGAGATGCCGGCCAGGATCGAACGCTGCGCAGCCGGCGAGGACCCCGTGCCGGGGTTGTTGAACGCGAGGAACGTCGTCGTCCCGCCGAACGCCGCCGCCATCGAGTCCTGGAAGAAGCGATCCGGCTCCGCGTCGGACGCGACCCGGGTGTGGGTGTGGACGTCGATCACGCCGGGGATCACGAGCAGGCCGGACGCGTCGACCACCTCGTCCGCGGACGTCGCAGGGCCGGAAAGGTCGGGCTCGATCGCCTCGATGACCCCGCCGGTCACGGCGACGTCGGCGCGACGCGAGCCTGACGCGGTGACGACAGTCCCGCCGCGGACGACGAGGTCGGTCACCCCGCCTCGCGAATCGAGATGTCCTGGGCGCCCTCCCAGAGGCAGCGCCGGCCCATCTCACGGAGTCGGTCGTCCCAGTCGGCCTCCGGTAGGACGCTCGCGAAGTGGTTCGCGGCCAGCTGGCCGACCTTCGACGCCGTCGTGCAGCCGCCGTAGGGGAAGAAGATCTCGCACTCGCTGATGCCGCCGGGGTACATCGCGAGCTGGCCCGGCGCCGGGTGTGACGTGTGGTTCTCGTAGTCAAGGCCCGGTCGGAAGTCGCCGAATGGGATCCACGTCGATTCGCCGGTCCACCGGCAGTGGATCAGCTTCGCGTCGAGCGGCAGCAGGAGCCGGATAGCCGCGACCGTCTTCGGCGCGGCGGCCTCCCAGCGGGCGCTAAAGTTGAGGTCGCCGACACGGATCTCCAGATCGGCCATGGACGGAGGATAGCGGTGCCCGATGCCGCCGGACAGCCCCCGACGAACGGCCAGAGCGCGTCCGCCCACGCCACCCCGACAATCTCGACGCACGTGCTCGACACGCAACGGGGGGCGCCTGCCCCCGGGGTCCGCGTGACGCTCTATCGGCTGGGCGTCGGCGAGGCCCCGATCCGGATGACGCAGGCGCTCACGGACGACGATGGCCGCGTCCGCGACCTCGTCGGCCGGCCGCTGGTCGAGGGTGACTACCGCCTCGAGTTCGACCTCCGGCGCGACACCGAGGATGCCGGCTTCTTCACGAGGATGACCGTCGACGTATCGGTCACCGACGCCGGGCGGACCTATCACGTCCCGTTGCTGCTGGCGCCGTACTCGATGACGACGTACCGGGGTAGCTGATGGCGCTCGACGTCACTGCTCTCGACGCCTTGCCGCCCGACGAATTCACGGATGCCGTCGCGCCGTGGTTCGAGGGCGCCCCACGGTTCCTCGCGCGACTCGTGGCCGCCCGGCCGTTCGGTGACGAGGCGACGCTGTTCCGGCGGGCCGAGGCGATCGCCCTGGCGATGCCCGAGAACGAGCAGATCGAGCTGATCGACGCCCATCCTCGGCTCGGCGCCCCGCCGCGGACGGTGTCGGCGCTCAGCCATGCCGAGCAGGGTTACGACCGCGACACGACCGAGGCGATCGCCGAGCTCGCCCGCCTCAACGCCGCCTACGAGGCGAAGTTCGGTTTCCGGTTCTGCGTCTTCGTCAACGGGCGATCCCGGGCGGCGCTCCTGCCGGTTCTCTCGGCGGCGCTCGGCGCCGACCGCGAGAGCGAGATCCGGCGGGCGGTTGGCGATGTCGTCGCGATTGCCCGCGATCGTGCCCGCCGCCTCGAAGCCCAGGCCGGCGCCGCGTGACCGCCGAGCTCGGCCCCAACCGGTACGGCAAGTCGGCGATCCGGCTCGTCCGTGTCGATCGCTCGGCCGAC
>JBJMMH010000005.1:0-44849 GCA_045804885.1 Chloroflexota bacterium
ACCGTGGGTCATCCTAGCGCAGCGTCCCGCGCGACCCGGCCGCCAGTCCCGGCGCCGCAACCTCCGATTCACGTTGCAAACCAGTGCGGGATGGGTCACGCTTCGGGCGTCGTGCGGGGCGACCGCCGGAGCCTCGAACCACCAGCCGCCGAGGTTCGTCCGTGGACCAGTCGACGCAGTTGCCGGCGCTCGCGATCGCGGTCGGCGTCGTCGTCCTCGCCCTCCTGCTTATCATCAACCGGCAGCGCCGCGAGCGTGACGACGCAACGCGCGAGAGCCCGTTCGGGACATCGACCGAGGGTGAGAAACGCTGCCCTCGGTGCGGGATGGGCAACCTCTGGACCGATAAGACGTGCATCGCCTGCAAGGCGCCGCTTCGGGGCTAGCTGAGGGAGCGTACCGTCCATCGGTCGAACGACCGATGCAACGAATCGCACGCGCCGTACACTCCGCCACATGAGCAGAGCCGGCACGGTTCAATGCCCGATCATCGTCGGCCGCGACGACGTCCTCGAGCGCCTCGATGGAGCGGTCGCCGAGGCCACGAAGCGTCGCGGGCGGACGATCTTCCTCTCCGGGCAGGCCGGCCTCGGCAAGACGCGGCTGATCTGGGCAACCGTCCGCAAGGCTGAGGCGGCCGGCCTTCGCGTCGACGCCGGTTCGGTCGCGCCCCAGGACCATTCCGTCCCGCTCGCCTCGATCCGGGAGTTCGCGACCGGCATCCGCGGCAATGCCGCCTGGGGCAGCCTGTCGGAGGACCTGCTCGCGATCGACGGCCGTCACGAGGGCGACGGACTCGGCGCGAGGCGGCTGATCGTCCGCGCGGTCGCGGACCGCATCCTTCAGGCGATCGACCGGCCGACAATGCTGGTCTTCCAGGACCTTCACTGGACGGACGAGATGAGCCTCGAGGTCATCGGCGAGCTCGCCCGTCATCTCGCCGACCTGCCGCTCCTGATGGTGGCCGACTACCGCGCCGACGAGCTGCCGGCCGACGGGATCCATCGCGAATGGCGGGCGCGGCTGCTGAGCCAGCGCTTCGCCGAGGAGATCCGGCTCCGGCCGTTCACGATCGACGAAACCGGCCTCGCGACCACGCTCATCATCGGCGGCGAGCTGCCGGCTCCGCGCGAGGTGGTCGACGCGGTCCACGAGCGAACGAACGGGATCCCGCTCCACATCGAGGAGTTGCTCGCGGCGCTCGACGATGACGCCCGCGTCGACGGCCGGCGCATCCGCGAAGCCCACGTGCCCGACACGATCGGAGATGCGGTGCTCGCGCGGCTCGCCCGGCTCTCGCCCGACGCGCGGACCCTCGCCCGTGCCGGCGCCGTCCTCGGGCGGTGCTTCAGCCCCGACGTCATCGCGGGTATGGTCGATCGGCCGCTCGAGGAGGTTGAGCCGACGATCGAGGAGCTGGTCGGGGCGTCGTTCATCTTCCCGTTCGACTACATCGACCAGGGTTACTACGACTTTCGTCACCAGCTGCTCAGGGACGCGATCTACAGCTCGGTGCCGACGTCGCAGAAGCGCCGCTTCCACGCCCAGGCGGCGGAGTTCGTCATGACCCTCGAGGCCGCGAGCGTGATCCACGCCTCGCGCCACTACGAGCAGGCCGGACTGCGGCCGCAGGCGTTCCGCGCCGCGATCTCCGGGGCGCAGGAGGCGAGCCGGATCTCGGCGCGCCAGGAGGCATACGAGCTCTACGAGCGAGCGATCGCCAACATGCCGCCGGAGTTGACGATCGCGGAGCAGGCCGACCTCTACTCGGAGTTCTCGCAGGCGGCCGGCGCGATCGAGCACAACGACGAATGCGCCCGAGCCGCGGAACGCGCCAGGGAGCTCTATCTCGCCGCGGGGCGGCCGATCGACGCGGCCGAGATGCTGACGCTGATCGGCGTGGAGCCAGCCCGCGCCGGCCGGTCAGTCGCGGAGTACAGCGCCCTCACGATCCAGGCCCTGGCGGAGGTGGACGCCCTGCCGCCGTCGGCCGAGCGCGACCGCTCGCTCGCGTACCTCCACAGCTGCCGCGCGGACGAGCTGCTGCGGTCGTCCAACCTCGCCGCGGCCCGCGCCGAGGCCCGTACGGCGCGGGCGCTTGCGGAAACGGTCAAGGACCGCGAGACCGTGCTCGAGTGCGACCTCGTGCTGGCCCGCATCGACATCGTCGACGGGCGCTACGAGACGGGCCTCAAGGACGGCATGACCGCCGCGCGCGAGGCGAGGGACGCGGGGTTCGAGTCCGTCGGCGTTACCGGGTACCGGAACCTGGGACTCATGGCGACCCGGATCATGGACGCGCGGTCCGCGGAGATCGCCGTCGCGGAAGGCTGGCAATACGCCGACGCGATCGAGCAGTCGCACTGCCGCCAGATGATGGCCTGCACCAGCGCCATGCTCGATTGGGGCGCCGGCCGGTGGGACGCCGCCGATGAACGGTCACGCCATGAGCTGGTCGACCGCGGCTGCCAGCGCGGCGTCAACGGCTCGCTCGACGTCGTCGCGCTCGTCGCCCTCGGACGGGGCCGGTATGCCGAGTCACGCCGCTGGTTCGAGGAGTCGTTCGAGAGCGGCCGCCGCATGCAGGAGATCGAATTCATCCTGACACCGCTCTGGGGCCTGGCCGAGACCGACTTGTCCGACGGCAACGTCCACGGCGCCATCGCGCGATGCGAGGAGGGATACGCGATCGCCGTTGACGCGCGAGAGCGGGCGCTTTTCATCCCGTTCGTCGTGACCGGGACCCGGGCGATGCTCGCGGCGCGTCGCCCGGAGGATGCCGAGGCCTGGGTCTCCCGGGCTCGCGCCCATCTCGCCGGCTGGGACCCCGTCGCGGGGGCCGCGCTCAGCCATGCCTCGGGCCTGCTTCGGATCGCGGCGGGATCGCTCTCGTCCGGCCGCGAAGCGCTCGAGCGCGCCGTTCGCGGCTGGGACGACAGGCGCCGCATCTGGGAGGCGACGTGGGCCCGGATCGATCTCGCCCGGTGCCTCATCCGGATGAACCGCCACGGCGACGCCGCCCGGGTTCTCGCCGAGGTCCGAGCGACCGCGCTTGCAGTCCAGAGCGATCCACTGCTCCGCCAAGTCGACGAATTGGCGCGAGTCGGCCGCTCGCGGGGCACATTGGAGCAGGCTTGGTGGCCCCTCACGACGCGCGAATTCGAGGTCGCGAGACTCGTCGCTGACGGCATGACCAACGCCGAGATCGCCGAGCGGCTCGTCATCGCCCCGAAGACCGCTAGCGCCCACATCGAGCACATCCTCGCCAAGCTGGGGGTGACGCGTCGCGCCGAGATCGCGGCCTGGGCGGCGAACATCGCCGGCCCCGCGGCGCCGGCCGCGCCGGCCAAGACGGGTTCCGGGAGCCTCGCCGCCGTCCGGCGCTGAGATCGTCGGGCTTACTGCAGGACCGGGAGCTGCCGACCGCCTGGCTGGGTTGGCGCGAGTGATCCGGCGAGGACCTCGGCGACGTCGCGCGCCGACACCTCGCCGCCGTTCCCGCTCTGGGCGTCCGCGAGGCCGTCCTTGATCATCGTCATGCAGAACGGGCACTCCGTCACGACGGTCGCCGCGCCCGTCTCGAGCGCCTGACGTGTCCGCTCGGTATTGATCCGCGTTCCGCGCGTCTCCTCCATCCACATCCGACCGCCGCCTGCACCGCAGCAGAACGTGTTCCGGCCGTTCCGCTCCATCTCGCGCAGCTCCAGCCCGGGCACCGAGCCGAGGATGTCCCGGGGCGCCTCGACGATGCCGTTGTAGCGGGTGAGATAGCACGAGTCGTGGAGCGTCACCGGGCCGCTCGAGCCGTCCTCGGCAACCCGTAGCCGGCCATCGGCGAGCAGGCTCTGGAGGAACACCGAGTGGTGGACGACCCGGAAGGACCCGCCCAACTGCCCGTACTCATTCGAGATCGTATTGAAGCAGTGGGGGCAGGCCGTGACGATCGTCCGCTCGCCCATGCCGTAGCGGTTCAGCGTCTCGACGTTGCCCGACGCGAGGATCTGGAACACGTAGTCGTTGCCCATCCGCCGCGCCGGATCGCCCGTGCAGGACTCCTCCTGGCCGAGGATCGCGAACTGGACGCCGGCGGCGTCGAGGCAGGTCGCGAAGGCTCGAGCCACCCGCCGGTTGCGCTCGTCGAACGCGGCCGCACAGCCGACCCAGTACAGGACCTCAAGCTGCTCCAGCCCGCCGGAGGCAGCGAGGTCGGCGACCGTCGGAACGTCGAATGGCAGCCCTTTCGTCCAGTCGGTCCGGGTCGCCGCCGGCTGGCCCCAGGGGTTGCCCTGGCCCTCCATTGCCCGGAAGGCGCCCGTGAGCTCGGTCGGGAAGCGTGACTCCTCGAGGACGAGATTCCGGCGGAGCCCGACGATCTTGTCGACGTGCTCGATGAGGACCGGGCACGCCTCGACGCACGCACCGCACGTGACACAGTCCCAGACGGCGTCGAAGGGGATCGCCGTGTCGACGATCCGCGTCGCCATGAGGGCGGGCTCGGGCGTGGAGTCTTCGAGCCCGTACGTCTCGCGGACGATCGGGCTGTTCGGGATGAGGTCGAGGCCGTGCTCCGCCTCGACTGACATGTCCCGGATGCCCATGATGAATGTCTTGGGATTGAGCGGCTTGCCGGTATTCCAGGCGGGACACGCCTGCTGGCAGCGGCCGCACTCGGTGCAGGTGAAGCCGTCGAGAAGGTCCTTCCAGCCGAGGTCCTGGAGGGACTTCAGCCCGAACGTCGCGTCCTCGCGCTCGAGGTCCATCACCGGCAGCTCGCCGCGCGGCCGGAGCTTGCGGTACCAGACGTTGGGAAACGCCGTCGCGATGTGAAGGTGTTTGCTGAGCGGCAGGTAGATGAGGAACGCCGAGACCAGGAGGATGTGCGACCACCACAGGATCGCGAAGGTGCTCTCGAGGGTCGCCGGCTGGAAGGCCGCCCGCAGCGGACCAGCGATCGCCGCCGACACGAACGCCCCGGGCTGGTCGCCGAACGCAGCGAACTCGAAGGCCTCGGCGAGCAGCTCGGTCAGGACGACGCCGCCGATCATCGCCAGGATCACGAGCGCGTCGCGGTTGTAGGTCAGGCGGCGCGGCCTGGAAACGAGCCGGCGCCAGAACGCCCAGGCGATCGAGGCGAGGACGATCACCGCGACGATGTTCTGCATCGCCGAGATCGCCGCCCAGATGAGGCCGTCCAGCGGCCACGACAGGATCGTCTCGATCAGTCCGCCGGTGACGATGTTGGCGGTCCCGATCGTCAGGAGTACGAAGCCCCAGAAGATCCCGGCGTGCATGAGGCCTGCCCGCCAGTCCTTGAACATCTTCGTCTGGATGAACGCGTACTCGATCAGCCCCGCGAACCGCCGGCCGATCTGGCCGAACGGCGCGGGCTGTGGCTGGACGGGCGTCGTCGCGGCGAAGACACGGAGGTGGCGGGCCATCTCGAGGACGAAGATCGCTGCGGCGCCCCAGAAGACCGGGAAGACGAGGGGGTAGGCGGGGACCTCGGCGAAGACCGGAAACGTCATTCGTGCTCGTCGGGCGCGACAGGCGCGCGCGGGTCCACCGCCGGGTCGCCCGCGCCACGCGACGCCGACGCGGCCACAGTGCGGGCGGCGTGATCGAACGGCCCGGCGAGCGTCTCGAGGGCATGATCGAGGAGCGGCACGATCGCCTCGAGTGACTCGAGGGCGGCCTTCGGGCTGCCCGGCAGGTTCACGATCAGGCTGCCGCCACGGACGCCCGCAACTGACCGGCTCAGATCCGCCATCGGCGTCGACCGCCGGCCTGAGGCGCGCATCGCCTCGGGCAGCCCCGGCACCTCGTAGTCGACAACGGCGAGCGTCGCCTGGGGCGTCACGTCGCGCGGCGTCAAGCCGGTGCCCCCCGTCGTCACCACGAGCGGATGCCGGGCGGCTCCCGCCTTCAGCGCTCCCTCGAGCGCGGGCCGGTCGTCGGGAACGACGGACCGCTCGACCTCGAATCCGAGCCCCGCGAGCCGTTCGGCCACGCCAGCGCCCGAGGTGTCCTCCCGATCCCCCGACGCTGCCCGGTCGCTCGCCGTGAGCACGAGCGCCGATCGATCGCTCACGATGGAGTCCGTTTGCGGCCACCAGGCGCGATCCGGCCTGCGACCCGATCGCCAGGCCTCGTTCCCGCTCGACGCTGGCTGCCATCGAGGTCGTCCGCCGGTCGGTGCCACTCGCCGCTCTTGCCGCCGGTCTTCGAGATGAGCCTGACAGCCCGGACCTCGACCCCCTTCTCGACACCCTTGACCATGTCGTAGATCGTCAGCGCCGCGACCGACGCCGCCGTCATCGCCTCCATCTCGACGCCGGTCTGGGCAGTGGTCGCCGCTTCTGCTGTGACCCGCAGCACGCCGGCGCCCCGGTCCGGGGTCACCGCGACGACGAGATCAGTCAGGGGCAGCGGGTGGCACAGCGGGATCAGGTCGCTCGTGCGCTTGCCGGCCATCACCCCGGCGATCTCGGCCACGCCCAGGACGTCACCCTTGGGGCCGCCGCCGTCGATGACCATGCTCATCGTCTCGGGCGAGACCGCGACGAGTGCCTCGGCGACCGCCCGTCGGGTCGTGATCGGCTTGTCGCTCACATCGACCATCCTCGGCCGGCCCGACCGATCGACGTGGGTCAGGCGGCGACGCTCGCTCCGCAGGGGCTTCTGGGCCATGCCTCCTCCCGGTGTCGTCGTTTCGCCGTATGCGCTCAGATTAGCCCGGGTCGAGCCACCACAGTTCGACGTAGGCGCCGGCGTCGAGGCGGTCGTGCGCCTCCGGAATGACGGCGAGGGCATCGGCCGCGGCGAGCGCGGAGATCACGTGGCTCCCCTGCCCCGCCTGGCCGCCGGCCAGGCCGACCTTGACCCGGCCCGCCTCGTCTCGCGATGGCGACCCATCCGAGTCGCGTCGAGCGATCACCCGCACGAAGCCGCGCCGGCCGCGACTCTTCGAGACGGGCCCGAGGAGGACGCCCCGATCGATCGGCCGCAGGAGCCGGTCGCGCGGATATCCGGCCATGGCGCGGATTGCGGGGCGGACGAACAGCTCGAACGTCACGAAGCTCGAGACGGGGTTGCCCGGCAGGCCGAACAGCAAGGCGGTGCCGCCGTCGGGACGCTCCGCCGTGCCGAACGCGAACGGCTTGCCGGGCTGGACGGCGACGCGCCAGACGTCGACACGGCCCACCTTCTCGAATGCCAGCTTCACGACGTCGTACGGCCCAACCGACACGCCACCCGATACGACGATCGCGTCGACGCCGCCCACGAGCGCGGCGCAGAGACGCGAATAGACATCTTCGAGACGGTCCTTCGCGATGCCGAGCGTCTGCGGGTCCCCGCCCGCGTCGGCGACCAGGGCCGCGAGACCCGGGCCGTTCGCGTCGGGGATGCCCGCCGGCCCCAGGTCGCGGCCGGCCGGGACGACCTCGTCGCCGGTGGCGAGGACAGCGACGCTCGGCCGGCGGTGGACTGTGAGCTGCGGCACGCCGGCACCCGCCGCAAGCGCGACGGCCTGCGGGCTCATGGCGCGACCGGCCTCGAGGACCGTGACGCCGGCCGCCAGATCGCTCCCGGCCCGCCGGATCGAGCCGCCCACGGAGACGACCGCGTGGACGAGGCAGCCCGCTGGCAGCGGGCCGGCCGCGTCGCGGCCACGCGGCCCGGCCGCCCCCAATTCGTCGAGCGGAGTCGTCTGCTCGACGGGGACGACGGCGTCCGCGCCGGGCGGGACGGGTGCGCCGGTCGCGATCCGGACGGCGGTCCCGCGGCGCACCTCGACGTCCGGGGCGCGACCGGCCGCGACGTCGCCGATGACCTCGAGGCGCACCGGAGCATCTTCCGCGGCCCCGGCGGTATCACGCGCCCTGATCGCGTAGCCATCCATCGCGGAGTTGTCCCACGGCGGGAGCGCCGTCGTGCTCGTGACGGGCTGCGCGAGGACGCGGCCGAGGGCCTCGGAGAGGAAGGCGATCTCGGGTTGGGTGGGACCTGCGACTGCGGCCAGGACTGCGGATCGAGCCTCCTCGACGGACAGCAGCCCGGAACCGCGCGACGGGACATCACTCACCGCCTCCGCCCGATGACCGCGGCCGTCGCCGGCCTCATGTCCGTGGCGCGCCGTTGCACTCACAGCGTCACACCCCGCAGATCCGCCCTCGCACGGAGGGCGAGGGCGATCGAACGGCGCGTCAGCACCCCGCGCAGGTCCCCGCCGTCGAGAACCGGCAGGCCGTCGAGCCGCGACGTCCGCAGCCGCTCGAGCGCATCGGTCAGCGACTCCGCGGGGCCAATCGTCGGGACGTTCGCGAGGTCGACCATCACCTCCGACGTCCGGGTCATCGGCCAGTCACGGCGCGGTACGCCGCGCAGCTGGCCCGCGCCAACCAGGCCGACCAACTCATCGCCCCGAAGCACCGGCAGCGCCGGGCCGAGCGTCCCGTCGAGAACCTGCGCTCCGAATGTGTCGAGCGTCAGGCCGGGCGAGATCGTGTCGAGCTCCGCCTCCATCGCCTCGTCGACGCGGACCCCCGCGATCAGCGAATCCAGGACGACCCAGCGGTCGAGCGATCGCGACGACGCGCCGAGGAACCAGCCGATCAGCCCCAGCATGATGCCGTCGACGGTCTCGCCGAGGAGGATCACGGCGAGGCCGGCAGCGACGAGCAACCAGCCGATCCCACGCCCGACCAGCGCCGCGGTCGTCGCGCCGCGCCGCGGATCGCCGGTCCGGGCCCAGCCGATCGCCCGGACGACGCGCCCACCGTCGAGCGGATACGCCGGAACGAGGCTGACGCCCGCGAGTACTAGATCGAGCGTGCCGACGATGACGAGGACGTCGGCGGCGATCTCGGCCGCCTCGATGCCGCTCAGGACGCCGAGGACGGCGAGCCCCACGAAGACGACGCCGATCGCCAGGCTCGTCAGCGGCCCCGCGAGTGCGATCGCGGCCTCGCCGCGCGGCGTCTCGGCCCGCACGTCGACGGTCGCGGGCGAGCCGATGAAATGGACGGAGATCGACTCGACGGCCATCCCCGACCGCCGCGCCACCAGCGCGTGGGCGAGCTCGTGCACCACGACGGTGACCATGAACAGGAGGGACGCCGCGATCCCGATACCCCAGGCCAGCGGCGCGTCCGCCGAGGCCTGGAGGCTTGTGAGCCGGCCGCCGACGGTCGCCGTGATGATCGCGACGATGAACACCCACGAGAAGTGGATCCGGATCTCGATCCCGAACAGTCGGGCCACCGGAATGCCGCTCAAGCAGTGGGCTCCTCGCCGGCGCGACCGAGCACGGCGTGCGCGGCGTTCCCGGCGTGGCCGGCCGCAGCCGCGCGCCCGACGCGGAGGTGGGCGACGACGCCGACGGCGGCGGCGACCACGACGATCAGCGCGCCGAGAACGATCGTCGTCTCCGACCAGAACGTGAACGGGAACAGCTGGACGAGCCGGTCGCGGGCGGGATCGAAGAGGTACGTTCCGCCGGCGAAGAACAGGCGGTGGAACAACTCGAACGCCGTGTCGAACGCGAAGACCGCGACAACCCCGCCGACGGCGACGACGACGATCGTCCCGACCGCTCCCGCCCGGACGGCCGACCACCAGCGCTCGCCGTGCCCGAGCCGTCGCGCGCCGGCGTACAGGGCAACAAGCGCGGCGCCGGCAGCAATCACGACGACGGCGAAACCGGCGAACACGCCGCGGACGTCGCGCATATGCGATTGCTCGCGCTGATCGAGGACCGCCTGGCCGTCGATCGCGACATCGAAGGCGGGCGGGCCGAAGACGAGGTCCGAGAGGATCGCGCCCGTCGCCTCGTCGAGTTCCGCCGGCGTGTACCCCGTCCAGAGATCCGCCTGGGCGCGGGCCTGCTCGAACGAGACCCACGGCGGGCTGAGGAACGGCAGGATCGACACGCCGACGATCACGAGTGCCGTCGCGACCGCGGTCGTGACGGCGGCGATGCGACGCGCGACGCTCGAGTCCACGGGGCCATGGTAGTGCCGCTCAGCGGCGGTCGCCGGAAGGCAGGCGGCCCGGCCGACGGGCTCAGGCGTCCTCGAGCGTCTTTGCCTGCTCCCACCAGCCCGCGACGGTCAGGTCGCTCGGCGGCTCGATCTTCAGCTCCGACGCGCCGCGCTCGATACGGCCGCGGAACTCCTCGACGCTGAGGCGCAGGATGTCACGAAGGCCCTCGATGCCGCCCTGCATGAGGAGGTCGTGCTCGGTCGGCCCGAAGCCGGCCAGGTTCAGCATCAGCGCCTCGTCCCGCCAGGCGAGGACGTCGTTCGTGTCGGCGGCGATCTGGTCGGCGAGCGTCTGGCGCCGCGTCGGCGTCTCCGAGACCTCGATCAGGATCCCGGTCGTGAAGACGCCCTGGTGCTCGAGGCGCTCGAGGTGGACGGGCTCGATCCGGGTCAGCTCGGTGATCGGCGGCACGGGCTGGAGCTCCTCCTCGCTCGATGAGCGCGCCGGCGGCGCGGCGCCATTATCGGCTGAACCATGACCGGCGTGGGCGCAGCGGACCCTCTAGGCCGAGGGCAGCTCGCGCGGCGCGAGGGGCACGTCCCAATGTGCCTCGAGCAGCTCGAACCGGCGCTGCTCCTCGCGCTTGAACGTGGCCTGATCGGGATAGAGCCGCCGGGCAATGTCGGCGTCGCTGTGCTCCTCGATCGCGGCCCAGTCGCGATACGTGATCGAAACGAGCACGTCCCAGTCGGCCCTGCCGTCTCCGTGAAACCGTGGCGTCCACATCTCGACCGCGATGTGCCGGCCGGTCCCTATCTGGTCGCGGAGAATAGGCCAGTGGTTGCGGAGGAAGAGCTCGACAAACTCGTCATGGCCACCCCATCGGGTTCGGTAGAAGTAGAGGACCTCGACCGGACCGTTCAACGCCCCACCTCCGCCACGGCCTCGTTGAGGAGCTCCCACGCACGCTCGACGTGGCGCGCCTCCGTCCGGATGTTGCCGATCGACACGCGGACCGCGAACCGGCCGCCGAGCTTCGTGTGCGACAGGAAGACCTCGCCGGTCCGATTGACGGCCTCCATCACGGCGGCGTTGTGCCGTTCGAGCGCATCCTCGTCGGCGGCGAGCGCGCCAGGAACGTGGCGGAAGCAGACGGTCGCGAACGGCACCGGCGCGAGACGCTCCCACTCGGGCGCCGCGTCGATTGTCGAAGCGAACGCTCCGGCGAGCTCGACGTGCCGTCGGATCCGGCGGCGCAAGCCCTCGAGGCCGAACCACCGGATCAGCAACCACAGCTTCAGGGCCCGGAACCGCCGTCCAAGCTGCGGCGCGACGTCGTTGAAGTCGCGTGTCGGCGCCGACCGGTCGAGCGTGCGGAGGTACTCCGGCGAGAGGCTGAATGCGGCGCGGGCGGCATCGAGGCGGCGTGTCAGGTAGAGGGACGCGTCGAGCGGCGTGAACAGCCACTTGTGGGGATTGACGACGATCGAGTCGGCCCGGGCCCACCCTCGGAACAGGCCGCGCAGCTCGGGCGCGATCGCGGCGGCCCCGCCGTAGGCGGCATCGGCGTGCAGCCACAGCCGCTCGCGCTCGGTCACGTCGGCGATGGCGTCGATCGGGTCGACGGATGTCGATGACGTCGTACCGAGCGTCGCGACGACGGCGATCGGCAGCAGGCCGGCGGCGCGGTCGGCCGAGACCGCTTCGGCGAGGAGCTCCGGCCGGAGGCGGTACTCCGCGTCGGTCGGGATCCGAACGAACGACTCGCGTCCAAGCCCCAACGTCATGCATGCCTTCTCGATCGACGAGTGAGCCTCCGCCGACGCGTAGACGCGCAGGCGTGGCACGTCGGGCCGGCCTCCGATCCCCTTGGCCGCCGCGTCGATCCCGGCCGCCTCGCGCGCGGATGCGAGGGCGATCAGGGAGCTGATCGATGCGGTGTCCGTGAGGAACCCGTCGAAGGTCCCTGGCAGCCCGAACGCTTCGCGCAGCCAGCCCACCACCACCGCCTCGAGCTCGGTCGCGATCGGCGACGTCCGCCACAGCATCGCGTTCTGGCCGATCGCCGCGGTCAGCATCTCGCCGAGGATGCCGGGTCCCGACGCCGTCGTCGCGAAATAGGCGAGGAAGCCCGGATGCTGCCAGGCGGTCGCATTCGGCTCGACGAGGCGGCGGTAGTCGTCGAGGATCGCCCCGATCGGCTCGCCGAAGTCCGGCGCCGTCGGCGAGAAGAGCGGCTGGATCGCGCCCGGCTCGACGTTCGGAAACACAGCCCGGCGCTCGATGGAGGCGAGGTAATCGGCCATGACCTCGACGACCTGGTGAGCCGCGGCGCGGAACGTCTCCGGATCCATGTCGAGGAGGCCGTCGACCTGCGCCGCGTCGAGGTCGTCGCGATCCCGCCCCGGATCGCCGAGCCGTGGCGCGGGCCGATCCCTCGTCGTCATCCGCCGAGTGTAGTCGCGCCGGCGGCGGAGCCGACATGGCGAGGCCCCGCGGTAGAGGGTCAACCGCGAGGCCTCGGGTCCCCGGGAAGGCGAATGGTGTTTCGCCTTCAGCTACGGCGGATCGTCCCCACCGGATTTCGACACGCCGGAGGACATCGGGGCGTTCGGCGGACAAAGAAACGCGCCATCCGAAAGCAAAACTCTCGAATGACGCAGGAGAATCATGGCGCTCGCGGCGTAACGTCGATGAGCGAGCAGGGACCCCTCGACATTACACCGGCGAATCGGCGTCAGCGGCCGCGCTTCATGCCTTCCAGCACGTAGTAGAACCCCGACAGCGCCAGCACGGTGAGGATCACCACGAGTCGCCAATCGATCGACGGCGGGGTGAAGGCGTACTCGGTGTCGGCGGCGGCCGGCGCGGCCGCCAGAAACAGAACCACCAGCGCCGCGGTGGATGCGGTGACGGCACGCTTGGGCACGACGGACTCCCTCTCCAACGAACGTCCGTATCGTGTCACGTTTGGGTGCGCCGGACACCACCGCCCGGCTCGCGTTAGACCGTGTCGTCGATCGTGCGGTCTGACCGATCTGTCCGGTTGCCGTCGATCTCCTCGCGCGACGCATCGCGGAAGATGTCGCTCGCCACTTCCGTGACTTCCTCGGCGAGCTGGTGAAATCGGTCTGTCGAGATCCGCTCCCGACGTTTCTCCTGCTCGAGCGAGCGGAGCTCATCCAGGGAGTCAAGGAGCCGCTCGGAATCCTGCCCCAGCCGGCGCTGCTCTTGGCTGGCCTTGTCAGTCATATGAAGTAGGGTCGCCGCAGCCGTTTTGCGTCGGCGCGCGGCGAGTGACCAGATGCGTTGCATCGAGATTGACGGCCGGCGCCGCCCACCGATCTATCGCGGCGCCGAGTCGTCTCGGCGAGAACGCTCGAGCCGTTCCGAAAAACGCCTCCGGCCCTGGGCGAGACCGGAGGCGTTTGGAGGTTGCCGGATTGTCGTCTAGGGCGGTTGCCCAGTCCGGGTGCGTCGACGGGCGGTGCGGCCACGGCGGGTCTTTACCGGCAGTGCTGCAGTCCGACATGCGTCGCATCCCGGGTCGACTCGCCTCTCATAACGGTCAGGCTGCGCGAGCGTTTGGGCTGACAGACATTTGCAACCCGGGGCACGACGCCGACCCGGAAGTCACGGCGGCGGCGCAGCGAGATATTCCTCGCCATCGACCTCGACGTAGATCCGCGTCGGATCGTCGGGCGCTTCCGTGTACGTGGCGAGCGAGGCCCCGGGGATGCTCACCTCCGCATAGTCGTCGCCGACGTGCCCGGCCAGCCACGGCAGCTGATCGGTCGCCGCCGCTTGGTCGAGCATGGCGCCGAGGAAGCCCGACAGGGCATCGAGCGCGTCGGTCGGCTCGAGCAGATCCTCCTCGGGCCGCGCCGTGACGCTCGCGAAGCCGGCGCCCAGGATTCCGTTGTCGTCCGTCATGACGCCGATGGCGAGGCGATGACCGGCCGCGTCGTCGCCCTGGCAGGTCCGGACTGTCCAACCGGCGGCCACCGTACTGGGCACGGCAGCGCCGCAGGTGAACCCTTCCGACTCGTAGAACCCGACGATCGCGGCCGAGGTGAACGGGAACAGCGCACTTGAGGAAGGCGACGCGGCGGCGACCGATCCTGACATCGAAGCGGACGCCTGAACGGCCGGATCACTCGGCCTTCCGCTTGTCGCCGACGATGGAGACTCACGACCACCGCTTGATCCGCAGCCTGCGAGACAGACAAGGAGGCACGCAATCCGCATCAGATGGCCGGTGCGTGGCAGCAACTTGAGGCCGTCGTCGGTCATTGCGCCTGCCATAACGAGCGGATACTGTCGATCGTTAGTATTCCCGCGAAGTCTGCCGCGTAGGAGGTCTCCAATGGTCCGCCGCGTTCTGGCACTCACGGCGTCGGGCGCATTGGCAGTCACCCTCGCCTCAGTCGCATTGGCGGCGGATCCGAACGGCGCGAGCGGCCACGGTGCCGAAATCTCAGCCGTTGCGAGGGCCGTCCACACCGTCCAGGGCAATGCGCACGGTAAAGCCGTGTCGGCGATTGCCAAGACGCACGGTAAGGAAGTCTCCGCCGCCGCCCGCGCTCGGGCGGCGGAGAAGCAGGCGGCCGGCAAGGCGAACGGAAAAGCGAACAGCAAGGCGAACTCGAAGCCGAACGCGTCGGTTCACCCGAACGGCGAGGCGACCGCCACGCCCGACGACGGTGCTGCTCCGACGGAGCCCGGCCGGATCAAGGCCGTCCGGCCAGCCCAGCCCTAACACAGGGTCCCCGCGGACCCGACGCGAAACCTCGACCATTAGAGTCCCCGCGGATCCGCGCCGAGACCTGTCGCGTCGCCGAGAGACTAACCGCGGCAACGACGCGGCGGGCGCCGCTCACCGTCCGCATCCTTGACCGGATGATCGATCGCCTCCCAGCGTTCCACCGGCCGGGGCGGCTGAATGCCATCATCGAGACGCCTCGGGGTAGTCGGAACAAGTATTCGTACCTCGAGGAGACCGGCGGCTTCCGCCTCGGGAAGGAGCTGCCGGCAGGTGCCGTCTTCCCGTTTGACTTCGGGTTCGTCCCGTCGACTCTCGCCTCCGACGGCGACCCTCTCGACGTCCTCGTCCTGCTCGACGGTCCGACGTTCCCGGGCTGCCTCGTCCGGAGCCGCTTGCTGGGCGTCATCGAGGCCCGCCAGACGGGTCGCTCCGGGCGGTCGGTCCGGAACCCCAGGCTGATCGCCGCAGCCCGGAAGTCGAGCCAGTTCCGTCAGGCGCGGTCACTCGAGGATCTGCCGGAGTCCTTGGTCGACGATGTCGTTCACTTCTTTGAGTCCTACAACGCCGCGACAGGAAAGCGTTTCGCGGTAACCGGCCGTCGTGGTGTCGATCGGGCGCGAGAGCTCATCGCCCAGGCCGAGCGACGCCGCACTCGCGCCGATCGGCGCGCCGAACGTCCCGGTAGCAAACCAGGTTCCGGTCGTCGTCGATGACGGGAGCATCGCGCCAGGCCGAGGCGCGCTGACGACCGCCGACGAACCAGGCGACCCCGTCAATCGCGCAGTTACACGTACTGACGGGTGGGACGCTCGAGTGCTTCCCGGAGCCGTCGGAAGTCGCCACTCTCGCGATTACGGGTGGCGAACTTCATGAGCCCGCTTGCCATGGCATCCACGCCCGGCCCCGGAAGGCGCGGCGTCCGGACGGTCAGCGTGACGCGGGAAGCGCCGCCGTCGGCGAGCTCAATGGCGATGGAAGTGCGAACGCGGAATCCCTCGACGACCTGAAAGGCAACGCGGTGGGGAGGGTCCCACTCCGCGACCTCGGCCACGAACGCCCAGTCGCGGCCCCATAGATGCCCGAACTGGCGGCCCCGACGCCCGATACGCGTCGGTCCCTCGTCGATCCACCGCGTCTCGCGGACGTGCTCGTGCCAGGTGGGATTGTTCTCGACGTCCGCGATGAAGGCGAAGACCTCCTCGGGCGGCGCTCGGATCAAGCCGGTGTAGGTCGCCGTCGGCATCGGACCCTCCGCTGCGCTTGACCGGACGATACGCCCGCCAGGCATCGTTCACGGGGTTGCGCCGGCCGGACAGCCCCTGAGCGGTCTATTCAGCCGTGTAACAAACGCCCCGCCGCTGGAAGAAGCGACGGGGCGTTCGTTGGCAGCAGCTGCCCGACTGCGGCCTCTCCTAAGTTCGAACATTTCGGGCGCGCCGCCAACGAAGGAGTACGGCAGTCCGACGTTTCGCGAGTTGCCGCGACCGTGCAACCAGCTCGTGGCAATATGCCCGGTCGACCGGGGCGCCGGCATACGACGAGGGACCGCCTGGGCGTTGCGCCTGCTTGGGGTTTGGCCGGCAATGAACAGAATGCCGGTTGACGACTACGCGGGGCGACCAGAGGGAATCTAGAACCCGGTCGGCCGGGTCGGGCTGGCGCGCAGCGGGATCGCGCGATGCGGACCGGAGCCGGGGCGATTGAGAGCCTCAAGAGACCGGCGCACGAACTTCGTCCCTTGCTGCGGCATCGGTGAGCGCGTAAGAGAACGCCTCCGGCCTGGGGGAACCGGAGGCGCTCGGTCGGGCGACGGGTACCCGGGGGATTACTCGTCGAGAGCTCGATCTACGGTCGGTTGCCCTGTCCGGGCGGGTCGACTGGCGGTGCGCCAATGGGCGGTGTATCGACCGGCGGGGCCGCGACAGGGGGCAGGCTATCGGGCTGTCCAGCCGTCGGCGGGACGTCGACCGGTGGTGCCGCAACGGGCGGTGCACCCACCGGCGGGGTATCCACGGGAGCGACGTCGGCAGCGTCCGCGCCCGACGGCGCACCGCCGCCGTCCTTGGCCTCGGCAGCCCTATCAAGCCCAGCGCCAGCGTGCTCGTTCGCGACTTCGTTCGCTCGGTCCAGGCCGGTAGCTCCGGGCTGGTCGGATTCCGGCGCGGGAGCAAGCGCCGGCGAAATCCGGTCTATCAGCGCCTCCAAGGCGGCGGTCGCCTTGTCATTCGCGTCCGGCGACGCGTGGTCGCTGGCTGTCGTCGCGCCTTGGGCACCTGCCGCTACGGTTAGGGCGACGAGCAGGCTAATGATCCAGGCCAGCATTGAAACCTCCGAGCTAGTCCAAGAGCTCCAACGAAACGGGCCGGCGAAACGTTAGGCGTGTTACGAAATTGCAAGCCCAAGAACGCGGCCAGCTCGTGGCCCCCGGTCGGCCGGGTCGGGCTGGCCACCGACGCGGGACCGCCCTCCCGACCGTTGCCGCGGCGGTGAAAGTGTGACGACGAGCGCTTAGCTGCGACTCACCGCTGCCCGGCGACCAAGGGAGTGCCGCCCGGCAGTCAATAGCGGGCGCTTTCATGTCCCTGGCGGGCTTACCGCGCGCGTCCGCGGGCTTACCGCGGACGTCCCGGGCGTCACCCTACACGTTTGCCGTACATCAGCCACATGAACGCGGTTCACGCGGGCTGGCTCAAGGTTCGCCATGCAACACTCCCGCACGCAGCGCGTCTTTCTAGCGCGTCGAAGGAGGACAACGCGGATGGTCGGCTCCCGAGTTGCTCTCGCCCTGATCCTCGCCGCGGCAGTCGCCTCGTGCGCCACGTCACCTGGCCCCTCGCGATCGCAGGCCGCAGGCCCGACCGCCACGCTGCCGGCTCACTGCGTCACCCAACCAACGGACATCAACACGCTCATCGACCTGGACAGTTCGGGACCGCAAGATCCCGGTGGCGACGCCATCGCCTGCTACGGCGATGCAGAGTTGACCTTCGATGCGACCTGGCTCGGCGGCGGCGAGGCTGACTGCCCGGCTGCCCCAGAGCCGGCCTGGCTCGCATGCTCGCCGTTCAGCCTCCAGCCATCGGGAGATACGCGGAAAGTGGGGGCGCCCCAACTGTTCGTAGCCATCCATCCCAGGGCCAGCGTATCGATGCCCTTCGAGCCGTATGCGCAAGTCCGGGTCACTGGCCATTTCGATGACCCCGCCGCGCAGACCTGCCGCGAGACCCAGCTTGGCGACGCCCAAACGCTCGCGCCAGCGGCAGAAATCATTGAACGCTGCCGCAGAGAGTTCGTCGTCACCGTAGCAGTGGCTCTGTAGTCATGGATTCCCTCGCCTAGCTCGAACTCCCTCTGAGCCACGCCCGGCGATAAACCGCACCAGCGGTCAACTCACCTCCGGTCGAACCGCCACGCCTCGCGCTCAACCCAGCGCGGATCCTTGACCTTCCACCAGCCCGCCCGCGACCCGTCACGGTAGGTTGAGGTCCGATCCTTGAGGACGATCCCCTCGAGGCGACCGTCCTCGATAGCGATCGCGAGCGATCGGCTCGGCTCGACGATCGGCGACAGCTCAAGCGGGACGTCGAACGCCTGCGCGAGGAGTTCGAGCCGTTCGCGGCGGTCCTGCCAGGGCAAGCGGCGCAGATCGACGCCAGCGAGGATCGGGATGTCGAAGGCGACGAACCGCAGATCCGCGCGGTGAGCCTTCGACCCGAAGAGGGCCGCCATCGTCGTCGCAAACCGGCCTGTCGTCAGTTCGCCGTCGAGGACCGTTCCTTCCCACAGGATGGGCAGCCGGGCGGCGAGCCGTCGCAGGCCGATCTCGAATGAGTCGCCGCGAAGCCAGTCGCGGCGGATGCCGTGTCGGTTGCGCGTCTCGATCCCATCTGGACCGAACGCCACAAGCCCGCGAACGCCGTCGACCTTCGGCTCAATCGCCCAGCGGTCGGGGTCGCCAATGGCCCGTCGCAAGGCTCTTGCACCGTCACTCGCGACGAGTTGGGGAATGACTGCAGGGAGCACGTTCCTATCGTACCCGCGACCCCCCGCAGAGCCCGCGGAGAGGAGTGAAATGCCACGAGTAACGGTCGGCCCAAAAACGGATGGCGGCTGGCAGGTGAGCGGCGAGAACCAGACCTACAAGACGCAAGCGGAGGCGCAGCAGGCGGCACGCCGGCAGCTCGCGAATACGGGCGGTGGCGAGCTGGTCGTCAAGGGACGCGACGGCCGAGTCCGGATCCAGAACACGATCGGGCGTCCCGACCCGCGACGATCGAAGGGCTGACTCGCCGATTCGTCTCTACACTGTGGATCTCTAGCGGAGTACCGGCCGCCAAAGCAGCGGAGGTACTCACGATGGCCCGTCCTCGCGGCGATCCCGCCCTAATCCTCGCCGCGCAGCGCGAGGGCACCCGTCAACCGCTGATCAGCGCCGGCATCATGCCTGAGCGGGTCGCCGAGCTGCTAGAGGCGTTCGACGCGCTCGCTGAGCGCCAGGACGGCCGTGGGACGGCGAGGCGGCCTTCCGCTGGGTGACGGAGCGGCGGCGGTGACCGTCCGCCGTTGCCGAGCGGGCCGAATGTGCCCTCGGGTTGCTACCCACTTGCTACCCGAACCGGGCGAACTCCGCCCTCGGAGTGCCATTTCGTGCGGGGGATTTGGTCGGGGCGGCCGGATTTGAACCGACGACCACCAGTCCCCCAGACTGGTGCGCTACCAGACTGCGCCACGCCCCGACAGGGCCGCCAGTCTAGCACCCGTCCCCTTCGCGGCCTGCGGGTGGCGGCCGGTCTGACGGCCCGTGACTCGTGGTCACCAATCGCGGCGTGAAGTCCTCGTGACGATCGAACTCGAGGGCACTAACGGGTTCGCCGACCCCGACGGCCCCGAGCAGAAGCCGTCAGCGCAGCCGGGGCCGAAAGCGGGACTGACAGCCTCAGCCCCGCCCGACGCCTACCGCCGCCACTCGATCTGCCGCTCCGAGCCCGCCAGCAGCCGCTGGATGTTGTCCGCGTGGAACAGCCAGATCAGGCCGGCGGCGGCGACCGCATACACGACGTAGAGCGGCGACAGCTGGAACAGCGCGACCATCGCGATGACGATCAGCGCGCCGACCGCGGTCGCGGTCAGCGAGGCGACCGACGAGTAGCGGCTCACGACCAGCACCCCGAAGAAGATAGGGATGACGATCAGCGCGACCACCGGCGCGATCACGATCAGGCCGCCGAAGGCCGGGGCGATCCCCCGCCCCCCGGCGAAGCCGATCCAGATCGATCGGCTGTGGCCGACGATGGCCGCCAGCGCGGCGAGGATCTCCAGCGGGAGTCCGCCGCCGACGGCGATCGCGAGCAGCACCGCGACGACGCCTTTGGCGACGTCGAGCAGCCCGGACACCAGCGCGAGTCGTGGCCCCAGGGCCCGCATGACGTTCGCGCCGCCCGTCCGGCCGCTGCCGATCGTCCGTGGGTCGGGGCCGCCCGTGATCCGGGCGATCACGACGCCCCACGGGATCCCGCCGATGAGATACGCGACGGCGATCACGAGAATGGCGAGGAGGACCTGCCCGGTGTCCATCGCGGCCGAGTATAACGACGGCCCAGGCGCGCTCCGGGCACTTCCCGGCCGCCTACGCCGTGACGCCCACCTCCGCGGCCAAGCGGTCGATCCGGCCCTCGAACCACGCCGCACGCTCGGCATCGAGAAGGACCTCGTCGACCAGCGACGAAAGGCGCCCGTTGACGGCCGCCACGCCGCCCAGATCCGCCGCCGCGCGGGCCACGGCCCCATTCAGCCATTCGACTTCGGATCGGTCCGCACCGGACTCCGCAGCGAGCAGCAGCGAAGGCTCTTTCCCGCCACGCGCCCCGCCGACGACCCGGGCCAGGATGGGTCGCGCCAGTGCGGCCGGCAGACGGCTCGCGAGCTCGAGCAGGCGGACGTCGGCGCCGGGCAGCGCCGTTACCCGGAGACCGCTCCTGCGGATCACCGCGAACGCCTCGCGCAGCTGCCGGCGCTCGACCTCGTAGCCGAGTGGATCCGCGTAGACGACGGACGGCGGCCGCCGAACGATCGCAGTCGTCGCGTTGCCGACCAGGTTCGCGATCAGCTTCGACCACTTCATCGAGCGGGCGTCGTCAAGCGCCTCGGACCGGAGGCCGGCGGCTCGGAATGTCGAGGCCAGCGAAGCGGCGAGATCCCGCGTCTCGCCCGCGGCGGGGGCGACCGCGATCCCACCGCCGTTCAGCCTGGCGACGGTCCGATCGCCGGTCGACTCGACCGAAGCGGTGACGGAGCCCGCGATCAGGCCGGCTCCAGGGCGGATGCGGCGGACGATCTCCTCGGCGCCGATCCCGTTGGAGACCGTCAATCCCGGTGCCTCGGCCCATGCGGCGCACGACTGCGCCGCCGCCTCGACATCGAACACCTTCACCGCGAAGACGATCAGCTCCGGGGCGACGCCCAGGTCTGCCGGCCGCGCGACCTCTGTCAGACCCGCGGTCCGCGCCTCGCCGTCCGGCGTCGCCACCGTCAGCTGGGACGCCCGCGTCGGTGCGGCGAGCCCGCGCCGGACCATGGCGACGTCGCGGCCGCCGGCGGCCAGCGCCCAGGCGACGAAGCACCCCACCGGACCGCTGCCGACGACGAGGTCTGTCACTCAGGCGTGGACGAGCTCTGGCTCGTCGGCGGCCTCGACCCAGTCGAACGTCCGGGTGACCGCCTTCTTCCAGAACCGATAGTCACGCTCCCGTTTCGCCGCGTCGAGTTTGGGCGACCACTCCTTGTCCTTGGCCCAGTTGGCCCGCAAGTCCTCGACCGCGTCCCAGAAGCCGACTGCGAGGCCGGCCGCATATGCCGCTCCGAGGGCCGTCGTCTCGGCGACCTGCGGCCGGATGACCGGGACTCCCAGAACGTCCGACTGGAACTGCATCAGCGTCTCGTTGAATACCATCCCGCCGTCGACCTTGAGCGCGGTGAGCTCGACCCCGGAGTCGGCGTTCATCGCGTCGAGGACCTCGCGGGTCTGCCACGCCGTCGCCTCCAGGACAGCCCGGGCGATGTGGCCCTTGTTGACGTACCTGGTCAGGCCTGCGATCACGCCTCGCGCATCGCTCTTCCAGTAGGGCGCGAAGAGGCCCGAGAAGGCGGGCACGAAGTACACGCCGCCGTTGTCCTCGACGGTGTTCGCGAGCGCCTCCACCTCAGCCGACGACGTGATCATGCCGAGGTTGTCGCGGAGCCACTGGACGAGTGCCCCAGTGATCGCGATCGAGCCCTCCAGGGCGTAGACCGGCGGCTGGTCGCCGATCTTGTAGCCGAGCGTCGTCAGCAGGCCGCGCTTCGACGGCACCACCTTAGGGCCGGTATTCATCAGCATGAAGCAGCCGGTGCCGTAGGTGTTCTTGGCGTCTCCCGGCGAGAAACACGTCTGCCCGAAGAGTGCTGCCTGCTGGTCGCCGAGGTCGCCGGCGATCGGCACGCCGTCGAGTGTTCCGACGCCCTCGCCGTAGACCTCGGACGAGGCCCGGATGGCGGGCAGCATCGATCGTGGAATTGTCATCAACCGCAGGATGTCGTCGTCCCAATCGAGCGTCGCGAGGTCCATC
Organism: Chloroflexota bacterium; assembly: GCA_045804885.1. Taxonomy (GTDB): domain Bacteria; phylum Chloroflexota; class Limnocylindria; order Limnocylindrales; family CSP1-4; genus CF-46. The sequence goes on from JBJMMH010000005.1 coordinate 22,351, forward strand.
AGCATCGTCCGGCTCGCGTTGCTGACGTCCGTCACGTGGACGCCGCCGCCGGGGCCACCGGTCAGGTTCCAGATCGACCACGTGTCGATGGTGCCGAAGAGCAGCTCGCCGGCGACCGCCCGGTCGCGGGCGCTGTCGACGTTGTCGAGGATCCACTTGACCTTGGGTCCCGAGAAGTACGTCGCGAGGGGCAGCCCGACCTTTGACCGGAGACGATCCTGACCGCCGTCTCGGGCGAGCTCGTCGACGATCGCATCGGTCCGCGTGTCCTGCCAAACGATCGCGTTGTGGACCGGGCGACCCGTGTTCCGGTCCCAGACGACCGTCGTTTCGCGCTGGTTCGTGATGCCGACGGCCGCGAGCTCCGACGCCTTGATGTCGGCGTTCGCGAGGGCGACGTCGATCACCTCCCGGCTGCAGCTCCAGATCTCGGCCGGGTCGTGCTCGACCCAGCCAGGCTTCGGATAGATCTGCTGGTGCTCCTTCTGGTGGATCGCGACGACCCGTCCCCCATGGTCGAAGATCATGAAGCGTGTGCTCGTGGTTCCCTGATCAAGGGCGCCAACGTAGCTCGCCAAAAGGTCCTCCGGACATGACTCGATTTGGGTTCGTCGAGGATAGTCTCGCCGGGCCAGCCTTGGTCAAGGCCGTCCCCGGGCGGGTCGCCCGGACGCTGGACGCGGGTCGCGCTACCGGGCGGACCGGCCTCCGGCGCTGCGACCACCGGCCGACGCCTTCCGGCGCGCGGGCTGTGGCTGGCGCCGCCGCCGCGGCAGCCGAACCGACGAGCGATCCCGGAAGATCAGCTTGAGCGGCGTCCCGTGGAACCCGAACTCGTCCCGGAGGCGGTTCTCCAGATAGCGTCGATAGCTGAAGTGGACCGACGCCGCATCGTTGGCGAAGAAGACGAATGTCGGCGGCGCAACTGCCGCTTGCGTGCCGTAGAAGATCTTCGGCCGCCGACCCTTCACCACCGGCGGCTGCTGGCGGTCAGTGGCTGCTCTGATGACGCGGTTCAGCTCGGCCGTCGCGATGCGTTTCCGACGCTCGCCCCAGATATCGACGGCGAGCTCGAGCACCCGCCCGACGCGCTGATGCGTCTTCGCGCTGATCGAGACGACGGGCGCGAAGTCGAGGAACGGCGTCTGGTTCCGGATCCACTCGACGTACTGGTCGAACGTCCTGTCGGTCTTGTCCTCGACGAGATCCCACTTGTTGACGGCCACGACGAGGCCGCGGCCCTCCTCGACGACGTAGCCCGCGACGTGGGCGTCCTGGGCTGTCAGCCCGTCGACGGCGTCGATCACGAGAACGGCTACGTCGGCGCGGCCGATCGCCTTGAGCGAGCGGAGCGTCGAGAAGCGCTCTGCCGTCGGTCCGCTCGCGACCTTGCCGCGCCGTCGGATGCCCGCAGTGTCGATCAGGACGATCTGGCTCCTGCCCCACTCGAGCGTCGTGTCGATCGCGTCGCGGGTCGTGCCGGGCACCTCGCTGACGATCGCCCGATCCTCCCCGAGAAGGGCGTTGAGGAGCGACGATTTGCCGACGTTCGGGCGGCCGACGAACGCGATCGCGGCCGGCTCGTCGTCCTCTGCCGCCGCGGCGAGCGCCGCGTCCCACCGCGCGCCGACCTCGTCGACGGCCCCGGGGTCGCCGTCCTCTTCGTCGGCCTCCTCGTCGCCGACGACGAACGGCTCGAGACGGCCGGCCGCGACGTCGCGGGCCCACTCGTCGGCCTCCTTCTCGCGGGCCTTCCGCGCGCGCTCCTCCTCGGTCTCGTGTGGCAGGGCCCAGACGATCGCGTCGAGGAGGTCTCCGGTCCCGCGGCCATGTGACGCCGAGATGGGGTAGGTCTCCTCCCAGCCCAGAGCGTAGAACTCGGCCGCGTCGATCTCGCGAGCCTCGTTGTCGGCCTTGTTCGCGGCGACGATGACCGGTTTCGTCGAGCGGCGGAGCAGCTCCGCGGCTTCCTCGTCGGCCGGCGTCAGGCCGGCCACGGCATCGACGAGGAAGAGGATGACGTCGGCCTCGCCGATCGCCAGCTGCGCTTGCTCCTGGACCTTGAGCTCGATGGGATCGTTCGGGTCGACCTCGAGGCCGCCGGTGTCGACGACGATGAATCGGCGCCCGTTCCAGTCGCCATCGCCGTACATCCGATCGCGCGTCGTGCGGGCCCGATCCTCCACGATCGCCTGGCGCTTGCCGACGATCCGGTTGAACAGCGTCGACTTGCCGACGTTTGGCCGGCCGACGATGGCGACCACGGGGAGTCCCGCCTTGATCGAGCCCACGACGGTGGTCAGGCCGCGCCGGAGGTCGGTGTCGAGAGGTTTGGGAGGCTCGTCGTCCGGCCTGCCGGTGTTGCCGCGCCCGCGAGGGCCTCTCGGGCGATCTCGTCGGCGCGGGCGGCGACGTCCGGCGTCCCGGCGATCTCGAGCACCTTCCGGGCGACATCGCGGAGGTCCTCGATCGGGGTCGACGTTCCACCGGTCACACCGACGACCGTCTTGCCGTCGAAGACGCCCGGGTCGGTCAGATCGGCCTCGCCCTCGATCTGGATCGCTGGCTTGCCGGCGATCCCGACGAGCCGGGTCAGCTCCTTGGTATTCGCGCTGGACCGACCCCCGACGACGACCATGAGGTCAACCTCGCGAGCGGCCTCGACGGTGTCCTCCTGGCGCCGGATCGTCACCGGGCAGACCGTGTTCACGATCTTCAGCTCATGGCTCCGCCCGACCATGAAGGCGGCCAGCCGCTCGAACTTCCAGGGCGGCTGCGTCGACTGGGAGATCAGCGCCATCCGCTTCTTGCGCGGGATCTTCTGCTCCCACTCGTCCTCTTCATCGACCACGATCGCGTCCGGCGCGAAGCCGAGCATCCCGACGACCTCGGCATGGTTCGGCGTGCCGAGCAGGACGATCGTGTACCCCTCGTCGACGAGCCGGGTCAGCTCCTTGTGCTCCTGGATGACCCAGGTGCAGGTGCCGTCGATAACCTCAAGACCCCGCTGATTCGCCCGCTCCATGACGTCCGGCCGGACGCCGTGTGCGCGGATGACGACCGCCGCTCCGTGGTCGACGTCGTCGAGCGTCTCGACCGTTTCGATGCCGAGGCGCTCGAGGTCCGCGACCACGCCCTCGTTGTGGACGACCTGGCCGAGTGTGTGCGTGAGCTTGCCGGCAGCCGACGCCTCCTTGGCCTTGTCGATCGCCTCACGGACGCCATAGCAGAACCCGGTCCGCTTCGCGATTCGGATCGATTCGACGCTTCCCATACCGGCTCAAGTATCGCATGGGGTCCGTTCCGGCCCGGACCAGGAGCCCTGAGCGTTCGTCAGTTCCCTGCGTCGGTCTGTCGGTGGAGGTCGTCGAAATCGAGAAACCTCCTCAACTCGCTCAGCCGCCCGCCGTTAACGCGGAAGACGTCGGCCGCGCGGACATCGATCCTGTTGCCGGAGTCGGCATGCCGAGCGTCGATCCGCCAGACGCAGGCGACCGTCTCCTCGTCGGCGACAAGGGTCTCGACCGTCCAGGTGTCATCCGGGTAGCTCCGCGCGTGGCCGACGAGAAATGCCTTGTGGCGCTCGGGGCCCCGCTCGCCGCGTGCCAGCTCGGCGCTGTTGTAGACCATCACGAAATCGGCCGTCATGACCTCGTCGACGACGGCGAGCGCGGCCGCCCGGTCCGGACCGTTCACTCGGTTGACGCACTCCGCGAAGTAGCGCTCGACGAGGGACCGGTTCTGCGTTGCTGACATGCGGCGCCGCCTTTCGTCTGGTCAGGTCGCGCTGTCCGACTCGGATCCGTCCCTATATTCCCCGCGGTGACGAGGGTCGAGCTGGGCCGCGATACGACGCATGATCAGGTCCGTTGCGGCGACCTTCCGCGACTTGCGGTCGAGACCCTCGGGCAACTCGTCCTCGAGCCTGAAGGGCGGCCCGACGCGCATCGTCGCGTGGCCGCCGATCTTCGGGAGCGTCCGCCCCTTCGGCCAGACACGATCGGTGTTCGAGACGCCGATGGGGACGATCCACGCGTTCGTTCGCAACGCGAGCATCGCCAGGCCGTCCTTCGGTTTCTGGAGCTCGGCCGTAGGCGAGCGCGTGCCTTCCGGGAACACCATCAGGACCTCACCCGCCTGCAGCACACGCTGGGCCAGGCGGAACGCTTCCGCGTCAGCGGTCGAGCGGTCGACCGGGACGATGCCGCCGTTGCGCGCGACGTAGCCGACGAGCGGCCAGTCGAACATCTCGCGTTTGCCGAGCCAGTGGATTCGCCGGCCGAGGCGCGGCGTCAGCCACGCGCCGATGATGACCCCGTCGGCGTTCGAGACGTGGTTCGAGGCGAGGATCACGGGCCCTTCGCGCGGGATCGCATCCGGCGCGCCCTCGATCCGGACGCGTGTGAACGCGCGGGCGACGAACCGGGTCGCGATCGCCAACGTCCGGATGAGCGGCGTGAGGTCGCCCGCGAGCAGGACCTCCTCGGCGATCTTGGGCTTCGCTGCGTGCTCGACGTTCGAGGCGTCGCTCATCGGCTGCCCGCGGCCCCGCTCACCGTCGCCCGCTCCTCCGCGGCGCGGATCGCCTCGACGACAGCGGCGACGGTGTCCGCGAACTCGTTGCCGTCGGTCACGATGTGGACAGCATCGTCGGCGGGACGCAGCGGCGCGACGGCGCGGTTCATGTCAAGGTCGTCGCGCCGCCGGAGCTGGGCGAGGATGAACCGGGCCTCGGGGCCATCGGGATCGAGCCCGCGCTCCTCCGTGCGCCGCCGGGCCCGCTCTTCGACGGACGCGTCGAGGAAGATCTTGAGATCCGCGTCCGGCAGCACGACCGTCCCGATGTCGCGTCCTGCCATGACGATCCCGCCCGGCTCGGCGACGAGGGCCCGCTGGTACTCGAGCAGGGCCGCCCGGAGGTCCGGCACGCGCGAGACGGCGGACACCGCCTCGTCGACGCGCGGCGTGTGGACGTCGTCGGTCACGTCCTCGCCGTCGACGCTGACGTGCGCGAGTCGGCCATCGGCGTCCGGGATCAGCGCGATCTCGCCGACGAGGGCGACGAGGGCCGCGGGATCGCCGTCGGCGGAGACGCGCCGCTTCAGCGCGAGCCACGTGGCGGCCCGGTACAGCAGGCCGGTGTCGCAGAACCGATAGCCGAGCTCGAGTGCGGCGGCGGCGCCGACGCTCGACTTCCCCGAGGAACCTGGCCCGTCGAGGGCGACGACGAGATCCGGGCGGTGGGTGCTGGTCACTCGTCGAGCATACCCGCCGCTCATCGCGAATCCCTATTCCCGGGAGCGGCCGCCGCCCCCGGCGAGGCCGCGCACCTCGGGCGCCTTCAGCGGCCGGATCCGCCCGGCGCGGAGCCCGTCGATGCGGACGGGACCGATCCGGATTCGAACGAGCCGCTCGATCGGCGCATCGACCGCGGCAAACATCCGTCGGAGCTGGCGTTTCCAGCCCTGACGGAGGACGCCGCGGTACCACGTGAGCCCCGGCGGAGGCGCGGGATCGAGCAGTCCGTCGAAGCGGCCGACCTCGACGGCGGACATGCGCCGGAGATTGTGGACGGTGGCGACGCCTTCCTCGAGCTCGATGCCGCGCTCGACCGCAGCGTGCTGATCGGGCGTCAGGGGCCACGCCACGCCGATCGCGTATTCGCGCTCGACCCCGTAGCGCGGATGGAGCACCCGCTCCGACCAGCCGCCGTCGTTCGTGAGGATCAGGAGGCCCTCAGAATCCTGGTCGAGGCGCCCGACCGGGTACAGCCGGGCACCGTCGGGGACCAGCGCAGTCGGGACGAGGTCGAGGACGGTCGTCGCGGCGTGACGGTCGCGGGTCGTCGACGTCACGCCGATCGGCTTGTGGAGGAGGAGATGCGTCTGCGCCGCCGCCGTCCCGATCGGCCGGCCGTCGACGAGGATCGCCGCCCGGTCGGGGTCGACCTGCTGGCCGAGCGTCGCGCGCCGCCCGTCGACCGTCACGCGGCCGGCCGCGATGAGCTCCTCGCTCGCGCGCCGGCTCGCCACGCCCGCCGAGGCCAGCACCTTCTGGAGCCGCTCGGCCGGCATCAGGCCTGCTCGGCGGCGTCCGCTGGTGACTCGTCAGCGGAGCCGGTCTCGCCTGAGGCCACGACGTCGCCACCGGGCGCCATCGTGCCGCCCTCCTCGGCGAGCCGTGCCGCGACATCGACCTCGAGCAGCGGCAGCTCCTCGAGCGACGTCAGTCCGAACCGTTCGAGGAACTCGAAGCCGGTCCCGTACAGGAAGGGCCGGCCGGGCGCGTCCGATCGGCCGAGCTCGACGACGAGCCGACGGTGCAGCAGCGACCGGATCGTGTAGTCCGAGTCGACGCCGCGGATCCGCTCCACCGCGGCCTTCGTGACCGGTTGTCGATACGCGACGATCGCGAGCGTCTCGAGCGACGCCGGCGACAGCCGGATCGCGTCCGCGCCGACGTAGCGGCCGATCAGCGCCCCGGCCTCGGGCGCCGTGACAAGCTCGACCCGCTCGTCTGACAGGACGAGGCGGATGCCCCGGCCCCGGAGGGAGACCTCGAGGTCGCCGAGCGTGGCGTCGACGGTCGCCCGCTCGACCCGGGCGAGGGCGGCGATCTCGCGCCGCGACAAGGGCCGCTCGGCGACGAACAGCAGCGCCTCGAGCTGGGTCTCCGTCAGCTCGCCGGGGCCGTCGTCCTCGGCGACGCCGCGCGGCAGGTCGGCCGGCGGCGTGTCGATGTCACCCTGCGCGGTGGGCCCGTCGGCGTCGGCGGCGGCGCCGGGGACGCCGTCGAGATCGCTCACTCGGTCGGTCATCCCCACCGCTCCACCGGCCGGACGACGATCGGCCCCCACGGCAGGTCCTGGCTTACCAGGACCTCGCGGCGCTTCACGAGCTCGAGCATCGCGAGGAACGTGACGGCGACGACGACGCGATCGCGGACGCCGCGCAGGAGCTCCTGGAGGACGATCGCACCGGCGCCCGACGCGCGGATGGCCTCGCGAATCAGCTCCGCGCGCTCGCCCAGCGTGATCGTCCTAGGCATGACCTCCGGCGGCAACTCCGGCGGCTCGGCGATGCGGGCCAAGCCGTCGAGGGCCGCGACGAGCGCGCGCGGATCGAGCGGAGGAGCATCCGGTGCGCGCGCCCCGGCCAACGCAGCAGCCACCGCCGCGAACGCCTCCCGCCGGTGCAGACCCACGCGGTCGAGTGCGATTGCCTGGAGCTCCCCACCGGCATCGCGGTACGCTCGATACAACAGCAGCCGGGCACGAAGCTCCGCCTCCGGATCCGGCTCGTCCTCCGGCAAGGCGCCCGGCGGCAGCTCCTCGTGGCGCGGCAGGATCGCCCGGCTCTTGATGAGGATCAGCTGGCTCGCCACGGCGACGAACGAGCTGATGTTGCCGATCCGGTCGTCCTCGAGCGAGGCGAGCGCGTCGAGGTACGCCTCGGCGAGATCCCCCAGCGGCACGCTGAGCACGTCGAGCTGGCGGGCCTCGATGAGAGCCAGCAGCAGTCCCAGCGGCCCCGTGAACGCCGCCGACGTGACGTGGGTGGTTGTCGCGTCCGGGCGGCGGCCCTCGCCGAACGCGATCGAGAGCGGGACCGGCGCCGCCGGTGTCGCCGTGACGCGATCCATGCTCAATTGGCCTCGTCGGCGAGCCGGAGGAGCTCGCCGAACTCCGGATCGCGCGGCGCCTCCTGGTCCCGAATCAGGGCCACCGTCCGCGGCGAGCAGCCCGCCTGCCGCGCCAGCTCCGCGGAGGTCTCGGCGTGTGCCCGGAGCGTCGCGATCGCCGCCTTCCAGCCCGGCACGAGCCCGGCCGCGCGCCAGGCCAACGGGCCATAGCGCTGACCCACCGCGTAGGCGATCCGCGGCCCGACGCTCGTCTCGCCCTTGCCCGCGTCGTGGAGCACGGCTGCGACGAGGACATCCGGCTCGGTTACGCCTTCTCGCCGGAGCGACGCCGCCACGTCCAGGCCGTGCCGCCGATCCGCGACATGCATCGCGTCGAAGAGCGCGAGCTGGGCCGGCGTAAGCCACTCGACCAGGTCCGCCCGCTCGCCCGGCGCCACACGGGCGCCGACATGCGATCGGAACTGGCGGGCCTTGCTAGCCCACCAGGACTGAGAAGACGGCATCCGTCAGGGGGTACAGGAATCGGCCGGCGACGAAGATCAGCAGCACGAGGATGGCGACCCCGAACTGGGTGTAGAACTGGCGGAGCTGCCACGCGGTGCGGTACGGCAGGAAGTTCAGGAGGACCGTTCCGCCATCGAGCGGCAGGACCGGGATCAGGTTGAAGAAGCCGAGCAGGATGTCGAAGTAGACGATGACGTACAGAGCCTCGAGGAGGATGGGGTAGTCGATGCCCAACCCGGATGCCGCGACGACCCGGAGCGGGATCGCGAAGACCGCCGCGATCAGGAAGTTTGACAGCGGCCCGGCCGCGGCAACGGTGGCCTCGCCGTATCGACCGCGGAGGTTGGCGGGGTTCACCGGCGTCGCGGCGAAACCCAGCGGAATCCCAAAGACGAGCGTGGACAGGATCAGCATGGGGCCGCCGATGGGATGGAAGTGGGCCACCGGGTTCAGCGTCAGCTTGCCGAACATCTTGGCCGTGCCGTCGCCGAGCCGGTAGGCCATGAAGGCGTGGAAGAACTCGTGGACCGGAAACGCGATCAGCAGGAAGAACGCAAGGATGATGACTGCATCGAGCGGGTGCTCAAGCGCGTAGATCTGCATCAGAGCCGGCGCAGCAGGTCGGCCTTCTTCGCCTCGTACTCCTCCGTGCTGATCGCGCCGCGGTCGTGGAGGTCGGCGAGGCTCGCCAACGTCCGGGTGACCTCATCCGCGGTCATGTGGGGCGGCGCCGCGGGCGAGGGCGCCTCCGCGCTGATCGACGGTGGCCCGGCGTCCGCAGCGGCCACTGGGACGCCTGCGGCGACGCCTGACGGTGGGTCCGGCTGGCTCGTCCGGAGCGGCGGTGACGGCAGCGGCCGCGCGCCCGACAGCTCGAGCTCGAGCTCGTGCTTGGAGTCGAGCATCGCCCGCTTGAAGTCGTCGGCCTCGCGGAGCTTGTTGAGTCGGGAGATCCCGCTCTCGGACGCGGTCAGGATCTCGAGGTCGCCGTAGCCGAAGATCCGGCCGAACAGCGACTGGACGAGGATCGCGTCATTGATCTTCTCGAGCGAGCTGTCGATCACCTTCTTGTTGACGACGCCCTCGGTCTGGAGGACGCGGCGGGTCGTGACGATGAACTCGCGGTTCATCCAGCGCAGCGTCTGCCAGGCCATGTACAGCAGCCCGCCGACGACCGCGATGACGATCGCCCAGCCGAGGACGTCGCGAACTGGGCCCTGGCCGATGCTGCCGGCGAGGAACAGGACGATGAGCGCCGCGACGACGGCGAGGATTCCCCACGCGGCGTCGGCGACGAGGATGAACCAGTGCTGCCGGTCGTGCCGGACGGGACGTTCGCCAGTGGCCAGCAGGCTCTCGATGTACGCCATCGGGTGAAGCGCCCTCCAGTCAGGCCCGCGGATGGGCGCGGGCGTAGACCTCCTTGACCCGCTCGCCGGTCACATGCGTGTAGAGCTGGGTCGTTGAGATACTCGCATGTCCGAGCAATTCCTGAACGATCCTCAGGTCGGCTCCGCCCTCGAGGAGATGGGTCGCGAATGAGTGCCGGAGCGTGTGCGGGCTGATCCGCCCGGCGAGCCCCGCGGCCACGGTCGCGGACCGGACGATCGCGAAGGCCTGCTGCCGCGCGAGGCGGCCGCCGCGGTCGCCAAGGAACAGCGGGCCGCCCCGCTCGAGTGGTGCGTGACCGAGCTCGAGCAGGATGGGGCGGCCCTCGTCGAGCCACCGCCGCAGCCAGTCGAGCGCCACGTCGCCGACGGGCACGAGCCGCTCCCGATCGCCTTTTCCGATCACCCGCACGAACCCGCCGTCGAGCGACAGGTCCTCGACGTCGAGCCCTGTTGCCTCGCTCGCGCGGAGCCCCGCGGCGTACAGCAGCTCGAGCAGCGAGCGGGAGCGGACGTCCGGCGCGGCCTCGAGCAGCGCATCGACCTCGGCGACCGTGAGTGTGTCCGGCAGCAGGCGCGGCTGGCGCGGCAGGTCGATGTGCTGGGCGACGTCGACGGCGATGACCCCCTCGCCGAACGCGAAGCGGTAGAACCCTCGGATGCTCGCGGCCCGGCGGCGGAGCGACGTTGGCGCCAGCCCCGGGTCGTGCGGCCTCCCGCGGCGTGCCCTGGCGGCCAGGTACCGGATCGCGGCGTCCTCGTTGCGGTCCCAACCCGCCGCCGCGCCGCGCGACGCGGCGAAGTCCTCGAGGTCGGAGCGGTACGCGCGGAGCGTCGCGGGCGACAATCCGCGCTCCACGCGAAGGTAGGTCAGGAAGTCGTCGATCGCGCGGTCGAGAGACGTCCGAGGCGGCACTTCAGCCGGGCGAACGGGCGGTCTGCCAGGCCTCGGCCCGGTCGAGGAGCTCGCGGGCGGACGCGGCTGCAGCCTCGCCACCGTCGCCGCCGAGCATCTCGCTGAGCTCGTCGACGCGTCCGTCGCCGACCAGCGCCTCGACCTCGGTGACGGTCCGGCCGTCTCGCTCGCGCTTCACGATCCGGAAATGGGCGTCGGCGTGGGCCGCGATCTGAGGCAGGTGCGTCACGCACAGCACCTGGTGGCGGCGGGCGAGCGACCAGAGGCTGCGTCCGATCGGATCGGCGCTGCGGCCGCCGATCCCGGTGTCGACCTCGTCAAACACGAGCGTCGGCGTCTCGTCGACCTCGGCCAGAACCTGTTTGATCGCGAGCGCGACCCGGCTCATCTCCCCGCCGCTGGCGATCCGAGCAAGCGGGCGCGGCGGCTCGCCGGCGTTCGGGGCGAGCATGAAGACCACCTCGTCGACGCCGGTTGCGTCGAACGCGAGCGCGTCACCGTCGAGCTCGACCGCGGGCTCATCCTCGTCGGCTGGCCGGCGGCCCAGCCTGACGTCGAAGACGCCGTCGGGAAACCCAAGCGCGACGAGCACGCCAGCGATGTCGTTCGCGAGCTCGCGGGCGGCGCTGACCCGTGCGTCCGACAGCGCCCCCGCGGCCGCCGCGACGGCCTCGAGCAGCCGCGCATCCTCGGCGCGTCGGATGTCCCGCTCGGCCTCGAGCCCGCGCAGCCGCTCGGCCTCCGCGATCGCTCCCTCGCCATGGGCGATCACCGCCGCCTCGTCGTCGCCGTAGCGACGCTCGAGGGCGTAGATCGCCGAGAGCCGCTCCTCGAGGCGGGCCAGCCCCGCGGGATCATGCTCGACGGAGTCGGCCAGCTCGCGGGCGGCCGAGGCTGTGTCCGCCGCCTCGGCCTCCAGGCCCGCGAGGCGATCCGCGATGGCGTCGAAACGGGCGTCCAGCCGGATCAGTGAGCGAGCCTCGTGAAGCGCGGCGGCGAGGCGGTCGCGCGCCCCGCGCTCGTCGGCCCCGAGTGCCTCTTGCAGCGCCGCGCTTCCGCGGGCGATCGCCTCGGCGTGCTGGGCGGCATCGAGCTGGGCCCGGATCTCGGCCGCCTCGCCCGGCCGTAGCCGCGCCGCACCGATCTCGTCGGCCTCGTGCTCCGCGATCTCGAGCCGGCGGGCGAGCTCTCGCGGGTCCAGCTCGAGCTCCGCAAGCGCCGCCCGGTTCGCGCGCCAACGATCGACTGCAGCGGCCATCGCCGCCCGCAGCTCCTCGTGCCCGCCGAACGCGTCGAGCAGGTCGCGCTGCCATCGTTCGTCCAGGAGGCGCTGCTGCTCGTGCTGTCCGTGGACCTCGACGAGTGCTCCCGCGACGTCTGCCAGGCGCGCGGCGGTGACGGGCTCGTCGTCGAGTCGTGCGGTCGAACGGCCGTTGGCGCTGACCTCCCGCGCGGCGATCAGCGGTTCCGGCAACCGGTCGAACAGCGCCGTGACGCGGGCTGCGTCGGCGCCGTGGCGGATCAGCGTCGTGTCGGCGCGGGCGCCGGTCGCCAGACCGAGCGCGTCGATCAGGAGGCTCTTGCCGGCGCCGGTCTCGCCGGTGAACACGTTGAGTCCGGGCGCGAGCTCGAGGCGCAGCCGCTCGATCAGCGCGAGGTCCGTGACCGTCAGCTCGAGCAGCCGGCCGCCGGGCTGGGACGGGCTCATGACGGCAGGAGCTCGACCTTCCGGCGGAACAAGTCCCAGAACGGCTGCGCGCCCGCGGGCTCCACGAGGCGGATGGGTCGGTCGAGCGACCGCACCTCGATGACGTCGCCCGCGACGATCGGCAGATCCTCCCGTCCGTCGACGCTGACGAGCGCCTCGTTGGCCTCCACGACGCGGCAGCGGACGATCTGGTCCGGCCCGATGACAACGGACCGGATGGCCGACAGGTAGCCGGCGATCGGCGTCACGATCAAGTTGCGGCTCCGCGGGTCGACCACGGGCCCGCCGGCGCTGAACGAGTAGCCCGTCGAGCCGGTCGGGCTCGCGACGACGAGACCGTCGGCGATGAACGTCGCCAGATGCGATGGGCCGATCGCGACGTCCAGGCGGCAGACCCGCGCGAGCGCGCCGCGGGCGATGACGACGTCGTTGAGCGCGTAGTGCGGCCCGGCGTTCGTCGTCCGGCCGCCCGGCAGGATCACCGCCTCGAGCGCCATCCGGTCGTCGACGCTGAACTCGCCGGCGGCGACGCGCGCGAGGACTGACTCGAGATCACCCGATTCCGCCTTCGAGAGGAACCCGACCTTGCCGAGGTTGATCCCCAGCAGCGGGACGTCGACCTGGATGACGGCCCGCGCCGCACGCAGGAACGTGCCGTCGCCCCCGAGCACGACGAGGACGTCGGTCGCGGGGAGCTGCTCGACGAGCGCGTCCAGGTCAGCGGCCTGCGCGGCCCAGTGCTGGATTCCGCGAACGGCACACCAGCCCGCTGCACGCTCTCGCAGCTCGACCGCGGCCTCGCTCGTGGGGTTGTAGGCGAACCCGATGCGGTGGACCGTCACGCCGCCACGACCCGCGCGATGAGCTCCGACATGTCGGCGCAGCCAGCGCCGCGGTGGAACTCGACAAGAAACTCGCGGTTGCCCTCCGGCCCGAGGATGGGTGAGGCGATCACCGCCTGAGCTCCCAGGCCGAGCGACGCCGCGGATTCGATGACGCGTTCGAGGACGTCCCGGTGGATCGCCGGGTCACGGACGACCCCTTTGTCCGTCCGCCCGCGACCAGCCTCGAACTGCGGCTTCACGAGCGCGACGATCCGCGGCCGCGGCCCAGGGGCGAGGGTCGCCGCGACGGGTCCCAGCACGAGAGTGAGCGAGATGAACGAGACGTCGATGACGGCAAGATCGATCGGCTGCGGCAGCGTCTGTGTCGTGAGTGTCCGCGCGTTCATCCGCTCCATCGAGACGACCCGGTCGTCGACGCGAAGCGACTCGGCGAGCTGGCCGCGACCGACGTCGAGGGCGTACACGCGAGCGGCGCCGCGCTGCAGCAGCACATCCGTGAACCCGCCCGTCGAGGCGCCAACGTCGAGGCAGACGAGCCCGGCCGGGTCGATCGCGAACGCGTCGAGGGCCGCGGCCAATTTATGCCCGCCGCGGCTGACGTACTGATCGCGATCCGCGAGGACGATCGTCACGTCGCCGCCGACCATGTCGCCCGCCTTGAGGTTGGAGCGTGCGGCGTCGCCCTCCCCTACCCGGACCTTGCCCGCCAGGATGAGCGCCTGGGCCTTCGTTCGCGTCTCCGCGAGGCTGCGCTCGACGAGCAGCTGGTCCAGCCGCTGTCGCGCCGACGAGGCGGCGGGGCCGCGGGCGCTCCGGGTCGTCGCGGGCGTGGCGCTCACTCGACTATCGTGGCACAGGCCGCTTCACGGCGGCTCACCTCGGCGCAGGAGAAGCCCCGTTGAACCGTCCCGCGACGCTCGTCGGCGGCGCCCTCATCAACGTCGTCATCGGGATCAGCGGGATCATTGTCGGGCTCTCGCTGGTGGGTGCCATGACCGCCGCCAACGTGTCGTCGGGCGCGACACGATCCGTGACGATTGTCCTTGGAATCCCGGTCTACGGGCTTCTCGCCGCCGCCGGCGGGATCGGCGTCTGGATGCGATCACGGGCCGGATGGCGGCTCGCCGTTGCGGTCGACGTCGTCGGGCTCGGCGTCCTGCTCTGGGCGGTCTCGATCGCCGGGCTCGACGGCGTCCTTCTCTTCGGCGTCGCGGTGTGGGGCGTCGCGCTTGCCATGCTCGTCACGTCACCGACGCGGGGCGCGCTGCGCTAACGGGCGATCAGGCCGGGATCGACTCGGCGGTGGCCGCCGCCGGCGTTGCCGGGCTCGCTCCGAGCTGCGAGAGCGTCTCGCGGACCTGGGCGGCGAGCCCCGTCGCGTCGAGCCGAAGGAGCGCGCGCAGGTCGGCGACCGAGCCGTGATCGACGAAGCGGTCGCCCGGGATGCCGATCAGCCGCACGGGGACGTCGCGAAGCGTCGCGTCCGCGAGACGAGCCGCCTCGATCGCCTCGAGCACGCCCGACCCGAAACCGCCGTTCACGACGCTCTCCTCGAACGTGACGACGAGCTGCTTGCCGCGCGCCTCGTCGAGGATGAGCTGCGTGTCGAGCGGCTTCGCGAAGCGGGCGTTTACCACAGCGATGGACCAACCGTCGCTCGCCAGTGCCTCGGCTGCCTCGAGCGCCCGCGCGGCGATCGGCCCAAAGGCAACGAACAGCGCGTCACGGCCCTCCCGGAGGACCTCGCCGCGGCCGATCTCGAGCAGCTTCGGCTCGACCGGCGCGAGCCCGAAACCGCCATCCCGCGGGTAGTGGAGCGCGAACGGATGGTCCTGCGCGAGCGCGGTCCGCAGCAGCGACCGCAGCTCCTGCTCGTCCTTGGGCGAGGCGATCACGAGGTTCGGCAGCTGGCGCTGGGCGGGGATCGTGAACATCCCCTGGTGACTCGTGCCGTCCTCGCCGACGAGCCCCGCTCGGTCGACGGCGAGCAGGACCGGCTGGTCATTCTGGCAGACGTCGTGGACGGTCTGGTCGAATGCCCGCTGGAGGAACGTCGAGTAGAGCGCCACGACCGGCCGCATCCCGCCCATCGCCAGCCCGGTGGCAAGCGCGACGGAGTGCTGCTCGGCGATCCCGACGTCGACGAATCGCTCCGGAAACTGGGCCTGGAACTTCGACAGCCCGGTCCCGGTCGGCATCCCGGCGGTGATCCCGACGATGCGGCGGTCCGTCCTGGCGAGCTCGATGAGCTCCGCGACGAAGACGCCGGTGTAGTTGGGGTTCTTGGGCTTCGGTCCGGCATCCGCCGTCGGCGGCGCGGCGTCGTCCGCCATGGACTCCGTCGGCATCGTCCCGACGCCGTTGCCGTTCGGGGACGCCGGCACGGGCATCGGCGGCAGGGCCGCGCCGTGGAATCCAACCTGGTCGGCCTCGGCCGGCTGGAACCCCCGGCCCTTCTGCGTCCGGACGTGGACGATCACTGGACCCTGGAGATCGAGGGCCTGGCTGAACGTCGAGAGCAGCGCCTTGATGTCATGACCAGGCACGAGGCCGATGTAGGTGATCCCGAGGTCCTCGAACAATCGGCCCGCCTGAGCGAAGTTCACGACCGAGTGGCGGAGGCGCTGGCTGAGTTCGCGGAGCGTGGGGCCGATGCCCGGGACCTGGCCGACGAGCGCGTCGTACTTGCGCTTGCTCGTCTGCCACGTGCCCGAGAGCTTGATCTGGCTTAGGTACGTCGAGAGGGCGCCAACCGTCGGGCTGATCGACATCTCGTTGTCGTTGAGCACGATCAGCAGCTGCGTCCTGCGCTGGCCGATGTCGTTGAGCGCCTCGAGGCTGAGGCCGCTCGTGATCGCGGCATCTCCGACGACGACCGCGATCCGCTCGCTGCCATGGCGGAGGTCGCGGGCCGTCGCCAGTCCCTGACCGATCGAGAGGCCCGTGCCGGCATGGCCGCCGTCGAACACGTCGTGCTCGGATTCGGTGCGGCGCGGGAACCCGCCCACGCCGCCGATCTGGCGAAGCGTCCCGAAGCGCTCGAACCGGCCGGTGAGCAACTTGTGCGGGTACGCCTGGTGACCTGTGTCCCAGACGATCCGGTCGCGTGGGGACTCGAGCAGGCGGTGCAGCGCGATCGTCAGCTCGACCACGCCGAGCGAGCTGCCAAGGTGGCCGCCGGTCGCGGCGACGGTGGCGATGATCGTCTCGCGGATCTCCGCGGCGAGCTCGAGGAGCTGGGCCTCCGTCAGGCCGCGCAGATCGGCTGGACCGTGGAGCGTCGGAAGGATCGGCACGCGGGTTGGCTCCTGTGCGTCGGCGACGGCGAGTCTATCGCGACTCGCGTCCGGGCCCCGCTGGCGGCCCGGCGAATTACGTGATACCACGAGTGAGCATGTTGTGGCAATCGCCGACCTTCGTTGTGATACGGCCTACCATCCTCTCGTGTGACGCCGAGGAGGATCGACATGACACTGCTCGAGCGACCGAGCGGACTCAACGAAATCGATGGAGTCGTGTTGATGCCGCGCGACCGAGGCTTCGACGAGGCCCGCCGGACGTTCAACGGGATGATGGACAAGCATCCGGCGCTGATCGTGCAGTGCCGCTCGACATCCGACGTCGTCGCCGCGGTCCGGGCAGCTCGCGGCGCCGCGCTTCCGATCGCCGTCCGGGGCGGTGGCCACTCCGTCGCCGGCCACGGCGTCGCGGATGACGCGCTCGTCGTCGACCTGCGACACATGCGGAACGTCGAGGTCGATCCGCGGAAGCGGACCGCCAGGGCAGAAGGCGGCGCCCAATGGCTGGACGTCGACACGGCGACGGTCGCGCACGGCCTCGCGACGACTGGCGGGACGTTCGTCGACACGGGCATCGCGGGGCTGACGCTGACGGGCGGGATCGGCTATCTGATGGGCACCGGCGGGTTCACGTGTGACCGGCTCATCGGGGCGGAGGTCGTGACGACCGACGGCGCTGTCGTCCGGGCCGGCGACGGAGGCGATCCGGATCTCCTCTGGGCGTTGCGCGGCGGCGGCGGCAACTTCGGCGTCGTGACGTCGTTCGAATACAGTCTCCAGCCGCTCGGCGACCTTCAGCTCGGCCGTATCAACGTCCCGATCGGGCACCTCCGGCGAGCCCTCGAGGCCGCAGCGTCGATCGCCCACGAGATCCCCGACGAGCTCAACATGTTCCTGGTCGGCCCGGTCCTCGACGCCCCGCCCGACCGCGAGCCGGATCCTGCGATCGACGGTCTCGTGTTCGGGATCAATCTCGCATTCCAGGGATCGGCCGTCGACGCGGAGCTCGCGATCGAACCGCTGCGAGAGCTGCGGGCCATCCCCGGCGTGGTTGGCGGCTTCAAGCCGGTCACCTACGCCGAGTTGCAATCGAGGACCGGCATCCTGCCCTTCGGCCTGCGCCACTACTGGAAGGGCCACTTTCTCCGTGAGCTCGACGGCGCGGCGGTCGACGCCGTCGTTGCCGCGGCCGAGGCGAGGCCTCCCGGCCACTCGTTCCTCCTCCTCGAGGCGATCACCGGACGAGCGCGGCACGAGCCGGAGGGTGGCGCGGCGTTCGGCCAGCGCGGAGCGCGCTGGAACGCGTCGGCGCTCGGGATCTGGGAGGACATCGCGCACGATGACGAGAATGTCGCCTGGGTACGTCGAACCGCGGATGCCTTGAAAGCCTCGTCGTACACGGGCGCCGGATACGGCAACTACGCCCAGGCCGACGAGCCCGCGGAGCGCGTCCGCGCGGCTTACGGGGACGACCGGTGGCAGCGGCTGCGAGCCGTGAAGCGTCGGTACGACCCCGACAACGTCTTCCGGTTCAACCACAACATCCCGCCGGCAGACGCGTAGCGAGCCTGAGCGTCAGCCCTCGGACGCCTCGTCGATCGCGATGTCGCGGGCCTCGAGGCCGCCGCCGGGGCGATTCACGAGCTGCTTGACGCGGAGCTCGGCCTCGCCCAGGAGCTTCTCGCAGTGGCGCTGGAGCGCGACCGCTCGCTCCGTCCGGGCGATCGTGTCCTCGAGCGAGAGGCCACCGGCCTCGAGCTCCGCTACAGCCGCGCGCAGCTGGGCGAAGGCGTCGTCGAACGACAGCTTGTCGATGTCGGAGTCGGAGGCGGCCGTCGGCTCAGACGTCATGCGGGTCCTCGTCGTCGCGGTCGAGTCGTCGGGACAGCGGGCCGGCGACGAGCATACCAATCGCGAACCCGACGACGAGGACGACGAGCCCGATGACGAGCACGCTGACGAGCGCCGTCATCGGTCGGCCGCCGTCGCGGGGAGCTCGCCCTCGGCCAGCGTCAGCGTGAGCGGCGTGCCGGGCGGCGCTTCGTCGGGGGCGCGGAGGATCTGGCCGTCGGGAGATCGGCGGACGATCGCGTACCCTCGCTCGAGCGTCGCCTGAGGCCGGAGGACCGCCAACGCGGACGTCGTCGCCTCGAGCGTCGCCCGAGCGGCGGCCAGGCGCGTCGCGATCGGCCGGATCACGGCGTCGGCGGCGGCGCCAAGGGAGGCCCGTCTCGTCGCGACGGCACCATCGGCGACCCTCACCGCGCGATCGAGCAACAGCCCGGCCCGCTCACGGTCGCCGGCGAGCTGCGCCCGCGGGTCCAGTCGATCGAGCGCGCGGCGCTCCGCGGCAAGCTCGCGAGCAGTCGCGTCGAGCATCCGCCAGGCGGCGGCGGCGGATCGCTCTCCGGCCCTCCTGAACGCGGCCATCCAGTCCGCCCGATCCGGGACGGCGAGCTCGGCGGCAGCCGACGGCGTCGGCGCCCGGACATCGGCGGCGAAATCGGCGAGCGTGACGTCGACCTCGTGGCCGACGCCACACACGACCGGCAGCGTATGGCCAACGACGGCCCGGACGACGCGCTCGTCGTTGAACGACCAGAGGTCCTCGAGACTGCCCCCGCCTCGGGCGAGGATCGTGACCTGCGGCGCCTCGGCCTCGCTACCGTCCCGGCGGCTCTGCTCGATCCACCGCTCGAGCCGGCGGAACGCCGCGACGATGCTCGCCGGCGCCTCGTCCCCCTGGACCTGGCAGGCAACGAGGACCACCCTCGTGAGCGGCCAGCGCCGAGCCAGCACGTTGCCGATGTCGCGCCAGACGACACCGGTCGGGCTGGTGATGACGGCGATGGTCGTCGGCCGAGGGGGCAGGGGTCGCTTCCGTGCGGTTTCGAACAATCCCTCGGCGGCGAGCCTCGCCTTGAGCGCCTCGAACCGCAGCGCGAGGTCGCCGAAGCCGGCCGGCTGGATCGATTCCACGTAGAGCTGGAGCGCGCCCTGGGGCTCGAAGAGGTCGACGCGGCCGTGGACGACGATCCGCAGCCCGGCTTGCGGCTGGAACGCGGAGCGGACACGTTCGTCGCGGAACCAGACGCACTGGAGCGCGCTGCGATCGTCCTTCAGGCTGAAGTAGGCGTGGCCGGCGCTGCTGACCGTGACCCGCCCGACCTCGCCCTCGACCCAGACGTCCCGGAGGCGCTCGTCGGCACGGACGGCATCCCGGACGGCGCGCGCCACCTCGCTGACACCGAGGATCCGCAGCCCGAACGTGCCGGGCGGCGTGCGCGCCGGGCTCGGCATCGGTCCGGGCTCGACGGCCGATCCGCCGGAGTCCCCGCCGTTGCCGGAGGGGTCGTCGGGCGTCGCGTCCCAGCCGGGCAGGATCAATCGGTCGTCCAAGGCCGCAATGGTACCGAGCGAGCGTCGGCTCAGAGTCCGCGCTTGAGGGCCTCGATGCGGGCGTAAGACGCCTCGAGCAGCGGGCGGGCGATCACATCGCTCGTGGCTGCCGCGAGCAGCGCGCGGTAGGCGGCGGCGCTCGTCGCCTCGGATCCGGTGAGCAGGATCAGGTCGGTCCCCGCTTCCGCCGCCCGGATCGCGAGCGAGGAGCTCCTGACGGCCTGGGCATGGGCGGTACCGTCGAGAGAGTCCGTGATCGTGACGCCGGCGAAGCCGAGCTGCTTGCGCAAGAGGTCATTGCCAATCTCCACGGACCAACCAGCGGCGTTCGCGGCGTCATAGGCGGGGTACGTCGCGTTCGAGAGCATCACGAGCGGCATCTGGTCAGCGATCGCCGTGCGATACGGCTGGAGGCCGGGGCGAAGCGTGGCCTTCGAGGCGTTGATCGAGACGACGGCCGTGTCGGTGTTCATCGTCGCCAGGCCGAGACCCGGGAAGTGCTTCATGGCGGGGACCACTCCCGCGGACCGGAGGCCGTCGCCGAACGCCGTGGAGAGCGCGGCGACGGCGTCGGCGTCGAACGAGAACGTCCGGCCCTGCTTGTAGAGGATCGAGGTCGTCGATACCGGCACGTCGGCGACAGGCGCGAGGTCAACGTTGATCCCGAGCTTCGCGAGTGCCACGCCCGTTTCGGCGCCCTGGGCGTGGGCCGTGGCGGCACGGCCGTCCTTACCCATCTCCGGCGGCGAGAGCGTGGGCGGCGCCCACGGGATCCGCTTGATTGCGCCGCCCTCCTGATCGACGGCGATCAGGAGCCGTGGCTGGCCGCCCGTCGCCGCTGCGGCCCGAAGCTGCTTCGTCAGCGCGGCGAGCGCGGCGGCCGTCGTGACGTTCCGGCCGAACAGGATCACGCCGCCGACCTCTCCTCGGCGGATTCTGCCGACCAGGGCGGTGCTCGGCGTCGTCCCCGCGTCGAGCGCGACGATCAGCTTCTGGCCGACGAGCTGGGCGAGCGTCGGCGGCGGGAAGCCCCGGACGATCGGCGTCGGGCGCCCGGTGCTGACGGCAGCGGGCGCGGGTGTTCCGAACGACTTCGTCTGACGCTCGCGCGCCGTCGCGGTCGGGAGACAACCCGTTACCAGGCATGCCGCGACCACTCCGACGAGCAGGAGTGGCATGGGTCGCGTCTGTCGCGTCATCCCCCGGAGCTCACCCACGGCTGCATCTGGATGGTCGCAGGGCTGTTCGGGCCGTTGCACGGAGGGACGGACATGTCGGTCGCCGACAGGGGCGATCCGACGAGCAGGATTCCCCCTCCGGCATTGACGAAGACGATGCCCACCGGCTGCTCAGGGGCGACGCCGCAGTAGTTGCCGATGTCGACCATCGTGGAGAGGCTGCCGTGTGCTGGGACCGTGACCGAGCCGCCGACCGCCGGGCCTTCGATCAGGACCCGGTTGCGCGCGTCGACGTACTGGACGAGCTTGAACTCGCCGAGGAGGCAGTCCTCATCCGCTCGATTGGTGAGGGTGACGTGGGCGATCCGCTGGCCTGCCGCGCCTTCCCACGTGAGTGGCGCCGCCAGGTGGACGCAGGGGTCGAGCGTCGCGGCCGGCGTCGGGGATGGCTCCGGAACGACAGCGGCCGATGTCCCGGGCGTCGCGGATGGCTCCGGAACGACCGCCGACGACGCTTCCGAACTCGGCGCGCTGGCAGTGGCTGACGGCGCGGTGTCACCGACGCCCGACGGCTCGTCGCGGCCGCTGAGCCAGGCAAACCCGACGACCAGCGCGAGCGCCAGCAGTCCGGCACCGATCAGGCTCACCCCGAGCCCGCCTGCTCGTGGTTCAGGCGATCGAATCGGTGAGGGCGGTGGCGTCGCCGTCCTGACGACGGCCGACCACTCCCCGAGGATCCGGTCGGCGCGGTTCGCGCTCATCACGCCTCCTCCAGCTTCGTTCGGGCGCGACTGACCGCAGCCCTCAAGGCGCCTGCCGTCGTGCCGAGCACCTGGCCGGCCTCCTCGTAGGACGCGCCCTCGAGGGCAGTCATCACGAGCGCCGTCCGCTCCAGCGGCGAGAGCCTCTCCATCGCGACGGCGACATCGAGCCACCGCGCATGGGTGGTGTCGCTCAGCGATTCGGGCGGAGGCGGTGGCGAGATGCGTCGCCGGAGGCGTCGGAATCGGTCCGTCGCGAGGCGGCGGGTCGTCACGAGCAGCCACGGCAGCGGAGGCCGCGACCAGTCGAGGCGGTCGCGCTGATTCCAGAGCCGGACGAACGCGTCCTGGGCGAGATCCTCCGCCGCGGCCCAGTCGTTCGTCCAGGCGAGAGCGAAGCGGAACACGTCCGCCCAGTGATCGTCGTAGGCGCGCTCGTAGGCGAGTTCAGCCGGTTCGATGGCCGCCACGTGGATCGTCACACCCTAGAACACGGTTACCCGAGCCAAAACGCACGGTCGCCGAGCGAGAATCTCCTGGGGCAGCGCCTCAGCCGTTCCCCAGCTGCTCGAACCGCCACCTGTCGTCGCCGTCGAGCAGGCTGCGGATGTGGTTGATCTCGCCGGCATGGTAGGCATCGTGGGTGATCATCGCCGCAACGATCCAGCGGGTCGGTCGGAGCTCGCCCCAGTTCGTCATCCGCGGTGTTTCCAGCTCGGCGTCATCGGCAAGCGCGGCGACATGGCCGACAAGCCGAGCGTGAGCGGCCTCCAGCCACACGAGGACCTCCTCCGGGGAGCCGCCCGTCCGGAACGGCTCGACGTCCGCCGTCATCCACTCGAGCGTCCGCGATCCGAACG
>JBJMMH010000006.1:0-6036 GCA_045804885.1 Chloroflexota bacterium
TGAACGGTCGAGTGGTATCGATCGCGTCCGCCCAGGTCAGGGAGGGCGATCTCGTCGAAGTGCGCGAGTCGAGCCGCAAGTCGGACTACTTCAAGAACGCACGTGAGGCCATGAGGGGCGCGCAGCGACCCGACTGGCTCAACGTCGACGCAGACAAGCTCAGCGGCAACGTGACCACCATGCCGCGGCGAGACCAGATGCCTGTTGAGCTCAACGAGCAGCTCGTGGTCGAGTTCTACTCGAGGTAAACGAATGATTGAAATCGAAAGCCCGCAGATCGAGCCCGTTGGCGAGCCAGAGGAGTCGTACGCCAAGTACGAGGCGAGCCCGCTCCCGGCAGGCTATGGCGTAACGATCGGCAATGCGCTCCGCCGCGTGCTCCTGAGCTCGCTCGAGGGTGCAGCCGTGACGTCGATCCAGATCCGCGACGTCTACCACGAGTTCAGCACCATCCCGGGCGTCAAGGAAGACGTCACCCAGATCGTGCTCAACGTCAAGAAGCTCCGGCTCAAGAGCTACGCGCCGCATCCCGTCCAGCTGCGGCTGCTCAAGTCGGGCGCGGGCGCTGTGACTGCCCTGGATATCGAACAGAACCCAGACGTCGAGATCGTCAATCCTGATCAGCCGCTGCTGACACTCGATTCGGACGATGTCACGGTCGAGATCGACATGACCGTCGAGCGTGGCGTCGGCTACCTCGCAGCGGAGCGGAGCGAGCAGCTGCCGATCGGGGTTATCCCCGTCGACGCAATCTTCTCGCCCGTGCGCAAGGTCAACTACCAGGTCGAGAACACGCGCGTCGGCCAGATGACGAACTTCGACAAGCTGACCATCGAGATCGAGACGGACGGCACGCTGACTCCCGAGGAGTCACTCAGCCGCGCCGCGGAGATCCTCGTCGGCCAGTTCAGCCTGTTCACGTCTGCGGGCAAGCAGATCGTGGTCGGCGCCACCGGCGCCATGCCGGGCTCGCCGGCGCTGCCGCCGAACATGCTGGATATGCCCATCGAGGAGCTCGACCTCCCGATGCGCGCCTACAACTCGCTCAAGCGCAACAACATCGTCAAGGTCGGCCAGCTGCTGCAGCTGCAGGACGAGGACCTTCTCCGGATGCGCAACTTCGGCAAGAAGTCGCTCGACGAGATGAAGGAGCGCCTCCGGATGCGCGGCTTCATCGTCCCGGAGACGGAGTCGGACGGCCTCGACGGCACCGACGGCGAGACATTCGACGACGACGAGGCCGAGGAATAGGCCGTGGCGCACCGGATCGGTGGCCGCAAGCTCAGCCGGAAGACCGGCCCGCGGATGGCCCTGTACAAGAACCTCACGGTGTCGGTCCTCCGCTACGAGCGCGTCCAGACGACCGAGGCGAAGGCCAAGGAGATCCGGGGCCGGGTCGAACGGATGATCACGCTCGCGAAGCAGAACGACCTGGCCGCGCGGCGGGCGATCGTCGCCGCCTTCCCGAATGAGCCACTCGTCGTCAACAAGCTGTTCGACGAGATCGCCCCGAAGTACGCCGATCGGACGTCGGGCTACACGCGAATCGTCAAGATCGGCGCCCGGCGCGGTGATGCCGCGCCGATCGTCCAGATCGAGCTCGTCTAGACCACATCCCATGGCGCCCGAGAGGACGCCCCCTGGCTCACCGGCTCGCCGGTACCGGGCCCGGGTCGAATACGACGGCACGGACTTTGCCGGCTTCCAGGTCCAACCGGGAACTCGCACGGTCCAGGGTGAACTCGAGGCCGCGCTGGCCCGCCTGACACGCGGGGAACGCCAGCCGGTCGACGGGGCTGGCCGAACCGACGCCGGCGTCCATGCCGAGGGGCAGGTGATCGCCTTCTCCTACGCGGGGCGGTTGACGGCGGCGGAGCTGGGCCGGGCGCTCGACGCGCTGCTTCCCGCCGACGTCGCGGTTCGCGACGTCCGACGGGCACCGGCGAGGTTCCACCCACGCTACGCGGCGCGGTACCGGGAGTACCGCTACACCGTCTGGAACGGGCCGCGCAGCCCGCTCCGCGAGCGAACGGCGCTCGGGGTGCGGGTCCCGCTCGACACCGTCGCGATGGCGCGGGCCGGGTCGGTCCTCGAGGGCCGGCACGACTTCTCGGCCTTCGGGGCGGCGGACCGAAACCCGATCCGGACCGTCCACTCGGTCCGGGTCAGGCGGAGCGGATCGCTCGTGACAATCGATGTCAGGGCGGACGCCTTCCTCCGGGGGATGGTCCGACGGATCGCGGCGGTCCTCATCGAGGTCGGCCGCGGCAAGATGGATGAGTCGGGCGTCCGGGCGGCCTTGGCCGCGCCGGCGCCGGCCCTCGACGGGGCTTCGGCCCCGGCGCACGGGCTGAGCCTCCGGCGCGTCGCCCTAGGGCGGCCCGTCGGTAGGCCAACGGAACGAACGAAACGAACGGAACAGGAGACGGACGAGATCTGATGAGCGCGAAGACCTACGCGGCACGCGAGAGCGAGATCGAACGGCGATGGTACGTCGTCGATGCCGCCGACGAGACGCTCGGGCGCCTGGCGTCGCGGATCGCGCACGTCCTCGAAGGCAAGCACAAGCCGACCTGGCAGCCAAACCTCGACTCGGGCGACCACGTCATCGTCCTGAACGCATCCCGGATCGCCGTCAGCGCCGACAAGCGCGAGACGAAGGTGTATGTCCGCCACAGCGGCTATCCGCAGGGCCTCAAGCAGGAGACCCTCGGCCATCTCCTCGATCGCCGGCCCGAGGAGGTCGTCCGACGGGCGGTCAAGGGCATGCTGCCGCGGACGACGCTCGGAACGCAGCAGCTTCGCAAGCTCAAGGTCTATGCCGGTGCAGACCACCCCCATCAGGCCCAGCGGCCTGAGCCGCTCGCCTGAGGAGTCGTTCGATGAGCACACCCGCCTTCTTCTCCGGGACCGGCCGTCGCAAGACGGCGATCGCCCGCGTCCGGCTGCTGCCGGGCGAGGGTGAGATCGTGGTCAACGGCCGCAGCCTCGAGGAGCACTTCGGCAACGCGGTCAACGAGTCGGACGTGAAGATGCCGTTCCGCGTCACCGGCACAGAGGGCCACTTCAACGCGATGATCAAGGTCGAGGGCGGCGGCGTCACCGGCCAGGCCGGCGCGATCCGTCACGGCATCGCCCGGGCGCTGCTCGAGGTCGACGCCGATTCGAACCGCCTGCCGCTCCGGCAAGCCGGCCTCCTGACGCGCGACCCGCGGATGAAGGAGCGCAAGAAGTACGGGCTCAAGAGGGCTCGCAAGGCGCCGCAGTACACCAAGCGGTGAGGCGCCGCGCCGAGCTGAAGTCTCTTCGGTTCACCCCGGCGGCCATGGCACGAAGGGCATAGCCGGCCGCCGGACTGACGGCGGGTCTCGCTCGGATGAAGCGGCCGCTAGAGTGGGCGGGTGAACCTCGCCGCTGATCCCACCTCGCTCCGCGGTCGCGACCTGCTGTCCGCCGCCGATCTGAGCCGCGACGAGGTCCTGCGGATCTTCGACCTCGCCGGAGAGCTCAAGCGCGAGTACGCGGCGAGCCGCCGTCACGCCACTCCGCCGCTCGTCGGGCGGACGCTTGCGATGCTCTTCCAGAAGCCGTCCCTTCGGACGCGGGTCACGTTCGAAGCGGGGATGAACCAGCTCGGTGGACATGCGCTCTATCTGACGGAAGACACGATCCTGGGGGCCCGCGAGACCGTTCACGACGTCGCCCGCAACCTGGAGCGATTCGTCGACGCGATCGTGGCCCGGACGAGCCCGCATGCCGTCGTCGCGGAGCTGGCTGCGCAGGCCGACATCCCGGTCATCAACGGCCTCACGCTCCGCGAGCATCCGTGCCAGGCCCTCGCCGACGCATTCACGATCCGCGAGCGGTTCGGCGGATTGGAGGGGCTCGTCCTCGCGTTCGTCGGCGACGGCAACAACGTCTACCACTCCCTGGCCCTGCTCGGGGCGATGCTCGGGCTCGAGGTCCGTCTCGCCCATCCCGCGGGCTACGCGCCAAACCCGCAGATCGTCGAGCGGGCCCGCAGCCTGGCGTCCGAGCACGGCGGCCGGCTCGAGTTCACGAGCGATCCTCGGGACGCCGTCGAGGGCGCGAACGTCGTCTACACCGACGCGTGGACGTCTATGGGGCAGGAGGCCGAGACCGAGGAACGGCGCGATGCCTTCGCCCGGTACAAGCTCGACAGCGCGCTGCTCGACGTCGCCGGCCCGGCCGCCGTCGCGATGCACTGCCTGCCCGCCCACCGAGGCGAGGAGATCACCTCGGAGGTGATGGACGGGCCGCGGAGCATCATTTGGAGCCAGTCCGAGAACCGGCTCCACGTCCAGAAGGCGCTCCTCGTCGAGGTAATCGGTGGCTGAGAAGCAGCGCCGTCCGCAGGCCCGGTCCGCCGCGGCCTCGAGCTCGCTTTACGAGCGCTACAAGGACGCGCTGCGGCGCGGCCACGTCGCGTCGCTGCGGGGACGGCACGAGGCGGCGATCGGCGCCTACAGCGAGGCGGCCGCGATCGCCCCCGATCGGGCCCTGCCCCACTCGGCGATCGGCGGGATCCTCGTGAAGATGGGCCGGACAGCCGACGCCCTCGACTCGTACGGCCGGGCGCTCGCGCTAGCGCCACGCGACGAGGCCGGGCTCCGCGGACGGGCGGAGCTTCTCGCCGCCGCCGGCCAGCGCGTCGAGGCTGCCGATCTCCTCGACCGCCTAGCCGACGTCCTCGACGCCTCCGGGCGCCTGCCCGAGGCGAGCGACGCCGCGCGGCGAGCGCTCGAGCTCGCGGAGTCGCGCGAACGGCGGCGTCAGGTCGAGGCCTATGCCGCCCGGCTTCGGGGATCGGTCGGCGACGCGGCCGCGGCTCGGGCGCTCGCCCAGGTGCTGCGCGTCCTCGAGCCGCCCGTGACCGCGATCCCGCTGGCAGCCGCGGCCGCCGCCGTCGATACACAGCCCGCGGATGTCGAGGCGGAATCCGCCGCCGCGATCGCCGGCGGGCCGTCACGCGACGACGGCGAGACGCCGGAGCCGGAGGCCGGCCTCGAAGCAGCCGAAGGCGAACGACCCCCCGCAGTCGATCACGAGGACGCGGAGTCCGCACTCGAGGCTGTCCCGGGGGCGGAGCCGCAAGCGGAGCCGGAGCCGGCACCCGAGGCCGAACCCGAGCCGGAGGACGAGACGGTCGATGCGTTCGTCCTCGGTCGGACGGCCGAGGACGCGCTCGCGGCCGGCGACGCGACGGCCGCCCGGGACGGCCTCCTGGCCGCCGCCGCCGCCCACCGCAAGGCGGGCCGGTCGTTCGCCGCCATCGACGCCTGCTATCTCGCCCTGGCGGTCGCCCCTGCCGACGTCGACCTGCACATCCTGTTGACCGAGCTCTACCTCGAGCGGGGCTGGCGCGGACCGGCCGTCGACAAGCTGCTTCTGCTCGGTCGCCTGGCCGAGCTCGGTGACGACGGCGCGACCCGCGACCGGCTCTGCAGGATCGCGACGGACGAGCTCCCGGACGAGCCGCGGCTTGTCGAGCTCTGCGCCTGACGGAGCCGCCGCCGAGCCTCGCGGCCACGGTTGAAACGGCCCTCCGGGGAAGGCAGCGGAACCCGGAGCGGCAGGGGCCCGATGCTACACTCACGGGAAGATGGAGCTCCTCCGATCGGTCGTCGAGCAGATCCGGCTGACGGCGCTGATCGACATCGCGATCACGGCGCTCCTGATCTACTGGCTGTTCAGCCTGATCCGCGGGACCCGCGCCGTCAGCCTCGTCATCGGCGTGACCGTCCTGTTCGCGGTCTACGCCGCGGCCCGCTTCTTCGGGCTCCAGCTCCTCACCCAGATCCTCCAGGCCGGCGCCGTCGTCGGGCTGTTCGCGCTCGTCGTCGTCTTCCAGCCGGAGCTCCGCCGCGCGCTCGAGCGGATCGGACGGGTCGGGTCGTTCAACTGGCTCCTGTCACCGGCTGAGCAGCGCGCGGTCGAGCACGTCGCCGACGACGTCGCCCATGCAGCGGCGCTGCTCTCTTCGGACGGCTACGGCGCGCTGATCGTCCTCGAGCG
>JBJMMH010000007.1:0-6303 GCA_045804885.1 Chloroflexota bacterium
CGACGCGCCCGAAGCGCTAGCGAGCAGCCGGCCGCTTGGTCCGGCTGGCGGAACAAGCGGCGGCTGAAGCCTCTGGGGCGGGTCACGGCCGGGCCCTCGCCCGTCGCTTGGTCCGGCCGGCGGAACAGGCGGCTGCTACCAAGACCTGACGGGCCTCCGACGTGGCCGCCTCAGCCCAGCAGGCGGCGCAGCAAGGCGATGGGCGGCGATCCGTGCGAGATGACCTCCTCGAGGTGGGCCCGGTAGTCGAAGCCCGGCGTCTCCCCGAACCCGCCGACGACGCGCGGCGCCGGTACTGCATCGTCGCCACGGGGATCGCCCGACGCCGCCGCGGCCACTCGCCGCCGATCGCGCTCCAGGTCCCACATCTGCATCGACCCGACGAAGTACGTGCAGAGCTGCGTCGACGACAGGCGGGCCCGGTCATACTTCGCCCGCGCCTCGGCCTCCTCCTGGAAGCCGCCGTCGACCATGAGCGAAACCGCCTCGTCCTCGGTCATGCCCGCCGTATGGATCGCGACGTCGATCAGGGCGTTCGTCACGGAGCGCAGATAGAACTTCCAGTGGTTGAGCAGGAGCGCGGGATCGTCGTCGCCGAAGCCGAGATCCATCATCACCTGGGTAACGTAAACGGCCCAGCCCTCGGCGAACACGCCGCTCCAGAAGATCGCCCGGGCTATCGAGGGGCAGCGGTTGGCATACACGCCCTGGAGGTAGTGCCCGGGCACGGCTTCGTGGATCGTCAGCAACCGGAGCATCCGGTCGTTGTCCTCGCGCAGGTACGACTCCGCCTGCTCGGCCGTCCACTCGCCGGGGATCGGCGTGACCGAGAAGAAGGCCTTCTGGCCCTTGTCGAGCGGGCCCGGTGAATCGAGCATCGCCCCGCCGAACGACCGCAGGAAGACTGGCGTCCAGCGGATCTCGAGCGGCTCGTCGGCGAGGCCGATGACGTTCCGCTCCCGGCAGAACGCCTCGATCCGGGCGAGCTCGGCCCGGCAGAAGTCGAGGATCTTGTCGGCGGACGGGTGTTCGATCGCTATCGCGTCGAGGACCGCCCGTACTGCCGCGCCATCGTCGGCCGGCGGCGGCGCCTCGCCCCGCCATGCCGGCCAGATCTCACGCGCGATCCGGACCATCTCGGCCCGGATCGTCCCGTACTCCTGCTCGGCGCGAGCCTTGATGCTGTCCGGCGTCAGCTCGCTGGACCGAAGCGTGTGGGCCATCTTGGCGGTGAAGAGCTCGGCCCCGAGACGGCCCTCGCCCTCGGACGCCGGAAGCACGTCGTCGCGCAGGTGCAGCTCGAACCCGTCGAGCGCCTCATGGGCCGTCGCCGCAGCAGACCGGAGGCGGGGCAGGAGCCTCGCGACAGCGTCGTCTGCGGCGGTCGCCGCCGCGACCCCGGCCGCGAGCGCGTCGTCGACGAGCTCGGCGATCCCGGACCATTGCGACAGCGCCTTCTCCGTGTGCAATCGCGACACGGGCCGCTCGCCCGAGCCGATCGCCGCCCGCGCGCCGTCGAGGACGTCAGGCAGTCCCTCGAGGCGCCCCGCGACGGAGGCGAGCCGCTCGGCCAGCGGCGCGAACTCCCGGGCGACCAGCGGGAAGATGCCGTCGCCAAGGAGGTACACCCACTCCAGCGGGCTCCATGTGTCCTCGCGCAGCTCCTCCTCGGCGAAGCGGTACGCCGCGAGCTCCCCAACGAGCAGGTCCCGATCCAGTCGCTCGTCGGCATCCAGGTCATCGTCGGGAAGCGCCTCGAACTCGTTCAGCCAGCGCTCGTAGAACGCGAGGCGGCGCTGTCGGCCGGACTCCGACACGTCGGGCCACTTTGCGTCGTGGGCATGCATGCCGGCCGCCGTCGCCGACAGCGGGTGGAGGTCGAAGTACTCGTCGAGGAACGCGTCGAAGCGGGCGGCGACGTCGGACACTGGATGCTCCGCGATAGGAGGCGCCTGCGCTGGGATCTTGGCCCGAGTCTAGCGATGGGACGCCGGGTGGGCAGCGGCTGCCGTCCCGCGTAGCATCCGTGGGATGCCAGAGCCCCTCACGGCCGGAGCCCTCGAACGCGTCACGCTCGAAGGCCGGAAAGTCCGCCTCGAGCCGCTTCGCCTCGACCACGTCCCGGGTCTCGCCGAGGTCGGCCTCGACCCCGCGATCTGGCGCCTGACGATCGCGCGGCCCAAGACGGAGGCCGACCTTCGCGAGTGGGTCGAGCTCGCGATTCGCAACCGGGAGGCAGGCACGGAGTTCCCGTTCGCCACGCACGACGTCACGACCGGGCGGCCCATCGGCAGCAGCCGCTACATGAACATCGTCCCCGAGCACCGCCGGCTCGAGATCGGGTGGACGTGGCTCGCACCGGCCTGGCAACGGACGGGCGCGAACCGGGAGGCCAAGCTGCTCATGCTGGCCCACGCGTTCGAGACGCTCGGCTGCCGGCGAGTCGAGTTCAAGACAGACTCGAACAACGACCCCTCGCGGAACGCCCTCCTCGGGATCGGGGCGACGTTCGAGGGCATCTTCCGGAAGCACATGGTCATGCCCGGCGATGGCGTCCGGCACTCCGCCTGGTACAGCGTCGTCGACGACGAGTGGCCGGTGGTCAAGGCCCGGCTCGAGGAATCGCTGCGCCGCTGACGCCCGTTCCTGCCATGATCGGCTTACGCCGGCGCCGTCGCTCGCGCCTCGGAGTGGAGGGTCCAGATGAGAGGGTTCATCCTCGGGACGATTGCGACCGCGCTCGCGTTCGCGATCCTGACGTTCCTGCTGAAGCCGAACATCGCGTACAACGGCGAGATCGGCGGGCTGATCGTGCTCGCCCTGATCGCCGGTGTCGTGAACGGCGTCATCAAGCCCGTCGTTCGCCTCCTGTCGCTGCCGGTCCGCGTCGCGACGCTGGGACTCTTCAGCCTCGTGATCAACGCCGTCATGCTGGTTCTCGTCGCGTGGCTCGCGAGCCTCGTGAAGCTCGACTTCTCCGTCGGCGGGTATCCGCCGGACTTCTCGATCGATACCCTCCTCTGGGCATTCGTCGGAGCCATCGTCCTCAGCATCATCAACACGATCATCGGCCACTTCGTCCCCGACTGATCGGTTGACCGAGGACCGGCTCCCGGCCGTCGCGGAGTCGCTGCGCGCGGCGGCTCGGCGGTTCGGGACGCCAGTCTTCGTCACGGATCTCGCGACGATCGAGGCGGCCGCCGATTCGCTCGCCGCGGCGTTTCCCGATCCGTGGGTCCGGCAGTACAGCGTCAAGGCGAACGACGTCGCGGCCGTCATCGCGGCGGTTTGTTCGACGGCCGTCGATCGGCACGCCCTCGGGGCGAACGTCGTCTCGCGCGGCGAGTGGGCCGCAGCGTCCCGCGCCGGCGTCCCGAACCGCCGGATCACGCTCGAGGGCATCGGCAAGACCGACCAGGACGTGAGGGCCGCCGCCGACGCCGCCGGGCGTGGCGAGCCCCTGCTCTGGGTCGCGGTGGAGTCGAGCGACGAGCTCGCGGCGCTCGCGGCGTCCGCCGATCGTCACCGCCCGGTCGACGTCCTGTTGCGCCTGAACCCTGACGTCGCGCCCGAGACCCATGAGTCACTCGCCGTTGGACGCGGAGGGAGCAAGTTCGGACTGACCGAGACCGAGCTCACGGAGGCCGTCGACGCGTTCGCCGATGCGCCCGGGCTGCGGCTGCGCGGCATCCACGTCCACGTCGGATCCCAGCTGGGCGCCGTCGACGCGTGGCGCGACGGCGTCCGGCGGGCACTCGCGCTCGTGGCGCTCGTCCGCGGCGGCGTGGACGCGTTCGACACGCTCGACGTCGGTGGTGGTTTCGCTGTCGCGCCATTCGGGGACGCGGCGCCGGAGCCGGAGCGGTTCGCGCGGGAGCTGCCGGCACTGATCGACGCGCTGCCGGTGGACCGGCGGCCACGGCGTCTCGCGATCGAGCCCGGCCGCTATCTCGTCGGGCGGGCGGGCTGGCTCGTCGGACGCGTCCTCCACGTCCGCGACCGAGGACGCCGGCAGGTCGTGCTCGACACGGGCATGACGGAGCTGATCCGGCCGGCACTCTACGGCGCTCGGCATGAAGTCGTCGCCCTGACGTCGCTCGGGACCGCTATCGACCATGCCGCCCGACTGCCTGGCCCGGGCGCCGACGACGCCGCGGCGGCCGACGTCCACGGCCCGATCTGCGAGTCGACCGACGCGCTCGGCGAGCACCTGCTGCCGCCGCTTCGTCGCGGCGATCTCGTCGCGATCAGGGAGGCCGGCGCATACGCGGCGTCGCTCGGCTCGACATACAACGGCCGGCCCCGTCCGCCCCAGGTGCTGCTCGGACCGGATGGGGAACTCGCGCTCGGGCGGCGAAGAGGCTCCGCCGCGGCGCTCGGGTAGGCTTCGCGCTCGTGGACGGTCGGCAGCGATTCCTGGCGCGGCTGGCGGACGGGCCGCTCCTCGCGGACGGCGCGATGGGGACGCTCCTGTTCGCCGGGGGCGTGCCGCAACGGGCCTGCCTCGACGAGCTGGCGACGACACGGCCAGAGCTCGTCGGATCGATCCATCGGGCGTACCTCGAGGCCGGCGCGGACGTCATCGAGACCGCGACGTTCGGCGCGAACCGCGTCCGGCTGGCGGCGTTCGGGCTGGCCGGCGATGCCCATCGATTCAATCGGGCGGCGGCGCGCGTCGCCCGGGAAGCCCGCGACGTCGTCGGTCGCGACGCCCTCGTTGCCGGCTCGATCGGACCACTGGGGGCGCCGACGCGGGACCTGCTCCACCTCGACGAGCCGCGGATCCGCGAGGCGTTCCGCGAGCAGATCGACGCACTGCTCGAAGGCGGCGTGGATCTGCTCGTGCTCGAGACTTTCGTCGACCTGCGCCACCTCCTCATCGCGGCCGACGAGGCGC
Organism: Chloroflexota bacterium; assembly: GCA_045804885.1. Lineage (GTDB taxonomy): Bacteria > Chloroflexota > Limnocylindria > Limnocylindrales > CSP1-4 > CF-46. Next base: position 4,898 of record JBJMMH010000007.1, read on the forward strand.
GTCGCGCCACGGCCGACCTGCCGATCGTCGCCCAGCTGACGTTCGGCGAAGAGCTCGAGCTCGCCGACGGATCCACACCCGCCGCTGCCGCCGCGGCCCTGATGCGTGAAGCGCCGGTCGACGTCGTCGGGGTCAATTGCGGAGCGGGCCCGCAGGCCTGCCTCGAGGCGCTCGAGCGGTTCGGTCCGGTCCAGACGGACGGAGACGGCCCGGCGCCCGGCCGCTCGATCCTGCCGAACGCGGGCCTGCCGCAGCGGATCGAGGGCCAGTTCGTCTATGCCGCGGGCCCGGACTACTTCGGGGCGATGGTGACGCGGATGCTCGCCGGCGGCGCCTCGATCGTCGGCGGCTGCTGCGGCACGACGCCCGCCCACATCGCGGCGATGCGCGTCGCGCTCGACGCGGGATCAGGCGCCGCCGAGCGCGTCGGGGTCGGCGGAGCGGCCGCCCGTCCATCGATCGTCGCGACGGTGCCGGCCTCACCCGACGGTCGTCTCGACCCGCCTCCGGCGACGCCGCTCCTCGCCAGCCTCGACGAGGGCCGGTTCATCGTCTCGGTCGAGATCGACCCACCGCGCTCGATCCGGATCGACCGGACCATCGAGGCCGCCGCTCTCCTTCGCGACGCGGGCGTCGACCTCGTGAACATCAGCGACTCCGCGATGGCCCGGGTCCGGATGGGCGCGATGGCGGTCGCGTTCGGGATCCAGCACGATCTCGATCTGGAGTGCCTCGTCCACTTCACGACCCGCGACCGGAATCTGATGGCGATCGAGTCGGAGCTCCTCGGCGCGCACGCGCTCGGCGTCCGGAACATCCTCGCACTGACCGGCGACCCGCCCCGGATCGGCGACTATCCGGCCGGCAGTGGCGTCTGGGACGTCGACTCGATCGGCCTCATCGAGGTGCTCGCCCGGCTGAACCGGGGCGAGGACCAGGCCGGTTCGCCCATTGGCCAGCGAGCGGCCTTCACGATCGCCTGCGCCCTCGACCCCACCGCGGCGGATGCCGGAACCGAGTGGGACCGGCTCGAGCGCAAGCTGGCCGCCGGCGCGCACGTCGTCATGACCCAGCCGCTCTACTCGGAAGCCCAGGTCGAGGCGATGCACGCCGAAGCCCGGCGCCGGTTCGGGGAGCGCGGTTTCCCGGTTCCCGTCCTCCTCGGCGTGCTGCCACTCCAGAGCGCGCGTCACGCCGAGTTCCTCCACAACGAGGTGCCGGGCATCACGATCCCCGACACGACGCGGGCAGCGATGCACGAGGCCGGCGACCGCGCCGCCGAGATCGGGCTCGAGTCGGCCCTCGCGCTCATCGAGGCCATGGCCGCCGACGTCGCCGGGACGTACATCATGCCGAGCTTTGGCCGGTACGAGCAGTCCGCCGAGCTCGTCAGGCGGATCCGAACG
>JBJMMH010000008.1:0-3672 GCA_045804885.1 Chloroflexota bacterium
CTTCGGATGATGGACGGCCGCAAGCCGATCTTCATCGACCGCGTCGAGTCGACGTTCTTCTTCCCGTACCTCCACATCCGCTTCCTCGAGATCCTGCCATCGGCGAGCGGAGTGGCCGAGGTGGCGGCGCCGTCGGAGGAGGCGGCGCCGCCCCCGGCCCCAGCGGCGGAGGCCGACGAGGATCTCGAGCTCGACGAGGATTTCCTGCGGCGGATTCGCGAGGTCTGAAGCGACGCGTCGGCGCATCGCCCGGCACTCGACAGGAGATCGGCGGTCAAGCGGCCGTTGATCCACCCGCCTTCGGCGGGTGAGCCGTGGCGCAGAATCCCGGTGGTAGACTCCCGGCCGTGCCCAAGAACCTCGTGATCGTCGAGTCGCCGGCGAAGGCTCGGACAATCGAACGCTATCTCGGCGACGACTACCGCGTCCTCGCCTCGTACGGCCACGTCCGGGACCTCCCCGAGAACCCCGGCAAGGGCAAGTTCGGCGTGGACGTCGACCACGACTTCGCACCCGAGTACGTCGTCTCGGACGATCGCCGGAAACAGGTCGCGGAGATCTCGAAGGCCGCCAAATCCGCCGACACCGTCTTCCTCGCCACGGACCTCGACCGCGAGGGTGAGGCAATCGCCTGGCATGTCGCAGAAGCGGCGACGATTCCCAAGACCAAGACGCAGCGGGTGACCTTCAACGAGATCACGGAGGGCGCGATCCGCGACGCGTTCGCGAATCCCCGGGGCATCGACACGAATCTCGTCGACGCCCAGCAGACGCGGCGGATCGTCGACCGACTCGTCGGCTACACGCTCAGCCCGCTGCTCTCGCGCAAGGTGCGATCGGGCCTCTCCGCCGGACGCGTCCAGTCGGTCGCCGTGCGACTCGTCGTCGAGCGCGAGCGGCAGATCGAGGCGTTCGTCGCGAGGGAGTACTGGACGCTAGAGGCGCTGCTCGCGACAGCGGATGGCAACCGGTTCGCGGCCGAGCTGGTCAGGATCGACGGCCAGCCGCTCGACATCGGCGACGGCGACACGGCGGATGTCCACGCCGCGATCCTCCGCGGGCTGAAGCCGACCGTCACGAAGGTCGGCACCCGGAAGCAGTCGCGCAGCCCGGCGGCGCCGTTCACGACCTCCACGCTGCAGCAGGAGGCCAGCAGAAAGCTGGGCTTCAGCCCCAAGCGGACGATGTCGATCGCCCAGCGCCTGTACGAGGGCGTCGATACGCCCGATGGCCACGTCGGTCTGATCACCTACATGCGCACGGACTCGACGGCAATCGCCGGCGTCGCGATGGGCGAGGCCCGCGACGTGATCCGCGACCGGTTCGGCCAGCCATACACGATGCCGAAGGGCCGCGTCTACAAGACGAAGTCGAAGGGCGCGCAGGAGGCGCACGAGTCGATTCGGCCAACGAGCTTCGGCCGCGACCCGGACTCCCTCGGCGCGACGCTGAAGCCGGAGGAGCTGCGCCTCTACCGCCTAATCTGGCAGCGGGCACTCGCGTCGCAGATGGCGGCAAAGGAGCTCGAGACGACGACTGTCGAGCTGGCGGCCGGCCCCTATGAGCTGCGAGCGAGCGCGACACGGACGCTGTTCGACGGCTTCTCCCGTGTCTACACGGAGGGCCGCGACGACGGCGCTGAGGACGAGGAGGACCGGCGCCTGCCGGCGCTGGCCGAGGGCGAAGCCACCAGCGTCGAAGAGGTGACTCCGACGCAGCACTTCACGGAGCCGCCGCCGCGGTATACCGAGGCGACGCTGATCAAGGCCCTCGAAGAGCACGGGATCGGCAGACCGTCGACCTACGCCGCGACGATCTCGACGATCGTCGACCGCGGCTACGTCCGCGTCGAGGACCGCCGCCTCCGGCCGGAGACGGTCGCCAACATCGTCACGGACCTGCTCGTCGAGCACTTCGGCGACTACGTCGACGTCGCCTTCACGGCGCGGATGGAGGAGGAGCTCGACGAGATCGCACGGGGCGAGCGCGACTGGGTGCCGCTCCTCCAGGAGTTCTACCCGCCGCTACGCGATCGGGTCGCGGAAGTCCGCCGCAACACGCGGAGGCGCGACTTCACGACCGAGGAAACAGACGAGGTCTGCTCGCTCGGCCACCCGATGGTGATCCGGCTCGGCCGGAACGGCCGGTTCCTCGCGTGCTCGCTGTACCCGGAGCACAAGGAGTCGCGGCCATTGCCCGGCGAGGAGCCGGAAACGCCGCAGATCGCCGGCGAGGGCGAGACCTGCCCCCAATGCGGCGAGGGGACGCTCGTCGGAAAGCGCGGCCGGTTCGGTCCGTTCCTCGGCTGCTCGCGCTACCCGGACTGCACATACATCAAGAAGGAGGGGCCGCCGCCGCCGGACCCGTTGGCGTTCGACGTCGTCTGCCCCAAGAACGGCGATGGAACGCTCGTGTCGCGTCGCGCGCGGCGGACCGGCAACGTCTTCTGGGGATGCTCCAACTACCCCAAATGCGACTACACGACGAACTTCGAGCCGGTCGGCGCGATCCACGACGTCGACGACGGGCCCGTGGCCCGCAACGACGAGACCGGAATCTGCCTGAAGTGCGGCGCGGAGGTGCCGCTGCCCGGCGAGAACATCGTCGGACAGCGCCTCGCCGGCGGGCCGCCGAATCCGGAGGCACTCGCCCGGCCGGCCCGGGGGAGCGGCGGTCGTCGCGGTGGCGGTGGCCGAGCCGGCGGCCGGGGCGGCCGGGGGAGTGGTCGCGCGACGGGCTCCCGCCCGACGCGGCGGACGCGACAGACCGAGAGCGCGCCGGACGCGTGAGCGGGGCGGCGTCGTCCCACCCCGCGCTGGCCAGGTTCCTCCGTGGCCTCGCCGCGAAGGACGCCTCCCCGAACACCCGGCGGTCCTACGAGACGGCCGTCGGAGCGTACCTCGACTGGCTGGCGGCGCGGGGCGTCGACTGGCGCCGGCCCTCGCGATCGGACCTCCGGGCGTACCTCGCGGAGTTGGGGTCGCGGGGTGCCCGCAGTTCGACCGCGCAGCGGCTGGCGGCGATCCGCTCGTTCCACCGCCACGCCGCCCGAGACGGTCTCGCGGCAGGTGACCCGTGGGGAACGATCGCGACGCCGCGACTCCCGCGTCGGCTGCCGCGCGTTCTCGAGGTCGATCAGGTGGAGCAGCTGCTCGCCGTCGTCGACGACGAGCTGGCTGCCGCGGGTGGCGATGGCCACCGAGCGGCGCTCGCGACCGCGATCGCCCTGCGCGACCGGGCGCTGGTCGAGACCGCCTACGCGGCCGGCCTGCGGATCAGCGAGCTCGCGGCCGCCGACCTGGGGTCGCTGGACCTTCGACGCGGCGAGATCCGGGTCGTCGGCAAGGGCCGCAAGGAGCGGATCGGTCTGCTCGGCCGACCGGCCCGCGAGGCGCTGAGCGCCTACCTCGAGGACGGCCGGCCGGTCCTCGTCGAGCTCCGCTCCGCCTCGCCCTCGGCGAGTGGGGACGGTCCCACCGCGATCTTCCTCAACCATCGGGGAGCGCCGCTCGGCGTCCGCGGGCTCCGCTACCGGCTCGACCTCCTCCGCCGCCGGGCGGGCCTCCCGGACGGCGTCTCGCCGCATACGCTCCGCCACTCCTTCGCGACGCACTTGCTCGACGGCGGCGCCGACCTGCGGGTCGTCCAGGAGCTCCTCGGTCACGAAAGCCT
>JBJMMH010000009.1:0-2934 GCA_045804885.1 Chloroflexota bacterium
GCTCCTCGTGGCGGCCGGCGGCCTGACCGCCCTCGCGATCCACCAGAACGGACACGGCGGCCTCGCGAACGCCTGACGCACGGCCATGCGGCCTCCTGGCGGGCCCTCTGGGGCCCGCTTCCACGCCGGGCTACGCTGTGCCGGCCCGGAGAGGTGTCCGAGTGGCCTAAGGAGCGCGACTGGAAATCGCGTACGGGCTGAAAGGTCCGTCGCGGGTTCAAATCCCGCCCTCTCCGCTGATTTCTCTGCCTCCCCCGCTCGGGGGAGGCACTCGTTTCGTGCCGCTCGTAGCCTGAGATTGGATCCCTGCGGCCCCGCGCGGAACGGGCGCGGAGAAGGGCGAATGTGGCAGCACGACGCGGCAACGACGGTCAGTTGAGACGGAGCGCCCCCTGGCGCCGGCGGGGCGGCGACGCCCCTCGGGCCGCGGCGCTGCTCGTGCTCACGACGGCGGCGCTGACCGTCCCCCTGACGGCGATCGCGGACAACCACGATCGCGACGCGTACGTGGAGACGAGCCTGCTCGCGAATGCGCAGCGCAATCCCTCGGCGCTCTTCCGCGTAATCGTCCAGGGCGACGACGGCGCGGACACGGCGAGCGTCGCCGGCGAGGTCACGTCACGGCTCGACGACAACGGCACCTCCGGCGACCGGCTGACTGGCCGCTTCGCGTCGATCACGGGCGTCGCTGCGACTCTGACGGGAAAGCAGGTGCTCGAGCTGGCGGACGACGGCTCGATCGAGGCGATCACGCGCGACGTTCCCATGGCGCCCGCCGCGGCCGCGGACGCGCAGCCCACGCTGTCCCCGGCGACATGGCTGGAGGAGACGGGAATCCTCGCCACGCTCCCGGCGACTCTCTTCAGCAGATCCGCGCCTCCCGCGATCGCGATCGTCGACTCCGGCGTCGAGCCTCGCGGACTCTACGAGCGGCGGCTCGTGGCCCAGGTCAACCTGACGCAGCTCTCGCCGAACAGCCCGGGCGACGGCCGAGGACACGGCACCTTCGTCGCCGGCCTCGCGGCATCGGCGGCCCCGACCACACGCCTGCTCTCGCTCGACGTGATGGACGACGCCGGCAGGGCGATGACGAGCGACGTGATCGCCGCAGCGGACTGGATCCTCGCGAACAAGGACGGCTACCGGATCCGCGTCGCCAACTTCTCCCTCCATGCGGCCCGGCCTTCCAGCTTCCGCACCGACCCGCTGAACCGCGCGGTCGAGCGGCTCTGGAACGGCGGCGTGGTCGTGGTCACCTCGGCGGGGAACTACGGGACCGGGACCGGGCCGAGCGGGGTTCCGCTTTCGCCGGCGAACGATCCGTTCGTGATCACCGTCGGCGCCGCGGACCTCGGCCTGCGCCCGGGCGGCGGAGACGACTCGAACGCACCGTGGTCGGCGTACGGACGGACGTCCGACGGCTTCCTGAAGCCCGAGCTCGGGGCTCCGGGCCGGAAGCTCCTCGGGCTCGCGCCCGCCGCCTCCACGATGGCGCTCGAGCACCCCGAGCGCGTCGTCGGCGGTCTGATGCGGATGTCCGGCACGTCGTTCGCGGCGCCGATCGTCGCGGGTGCCGCGGCGCAGCTCTTGATCGCTCACCCGGGCTGGACTCCCGACGACGTCAAGGGCGCGCTGATGGTGACGGCGCGGCCGGCCGAGCTGGCCGACCGGTATTCACTCGGCGCCGGGCTGATCAACGCCCGCGCTGCGATCCGCGTGGCCCGGCCGCCGAACCCGAACCGCGCGCTGCTCCGCTTCCTGATCGACGATCCGGCGGGCGGCCCAGTTCCGGTCTTCGATGCCGCGAGCTGGGACAGCGCCTCGCGCTCGGACGCCTCCTGGGACTCGGCTTCGTGGGCCGACGCCTCCTGGGCTGACGCGTCCTGGGCCGATGTTTCCTGGACCGATGCGTCCTGGGCCGACGCGTCCTGGGCCGACGCTTCCTGGGCTGACGCTTCCTGGGCGGACTAGCCGGATGAGCCCGAAGACAAGAACGCCACGAGGTCGTCGAGTTGCTTGGGCGTGAGCTGATCTTTGTAGGTCTGCGGCATCACGCCCGCGGGGTACCCGGACGCAACCTCGGCGTTCGGGTTGACGATCGACTCCCGGATGAACTCGGGGCTCTTCCCCTTCAGCGCCTCGCCGAGATTCGGCCCGACAGTGCCGGTGGAACCGGCGGGAGCGAAGGTGTGACAGTTCGCGCACCCCTGGGCCGCGAAGACGGCCTTCCCCGCCGCCGGCGACCCTGACGGTGCCTCGGCCGCGGTCGTCGTCCGGGCGGCCGGCGGCGGCGGGGGCGGGGTGGTCGATGTCGTCTCGGTCGTGGTCTCGCCCGTCTCGCCGCCTTGAGCCGCCTCGCCTTCGTGCGACTCCTTCGCGAACACCTCGACGGCGCCGAGCATCGCGATCGTCAGGATCACCGTGACGACGACGAAGAGCGGCAGCCCTTTCCTCCCGGGGAAGTCGGGGCGACCGCGCGGGATCAGAAGCGCGGAGATGAGCGCGAACGCGATGAAGACGGCAGCGGTGCCGCCAAGGCCGAGCTTCTGATTCGTCGTCAGCGCGACGAGCACGGCGGGGAACCTATCCGACCGCGACGCTCCACGGCACAGTGTTTCAGAGCCGTCGGGGCGAACGAAACGGCGGCGCGAGAGTCGGCGCCGATGCCGGCTTGGCCGGCGTCGGCTCAGCAACCTGACGAGCGATACGTGATCCGGACGAAGTCGTCATGGCTCCGCGAAGCGGAGCCGGGGCACGCCGGGTAGCTGGGAAACCTCCCGGTTTCCCCAGACCCCTTCCACGGCGCGTACCGAGGCTTCGCCTCGCCACGCGCATCGCTCCGCGATGGGCGTGACTGGGATCGAACCAGTGACCTCCCGCGTGTGAAGCCGGAGCAGACCCGGACTATCCGGGGCTAACCGGCATCGCTCCATA
>JBJMMH010000010.1:0-6822 GCA_045804885.1 Chloroflexota bacterium
CGTCGATCGGGAAGATCGTCGAGGTCGCGCCGAACTCGGGGCTCATGTTCGCGATCGTGGCCCGGTCGGCGAGGGCCAGGCCGGCCAGGCCGTCCCCCGCGAACTCGACGAACGAGCCCACGACGCCGAACGTCCGGAGCATCTCGGTGACGACCAGCACGAGGTCGGTCGCGGTCGACCCCCGTGGCAGCTCGCCGATCAGGCGGACACCGACGATCCGCGGCATCGGCTGATACAAGGGCTGGCCAAGGAGGACGGCCTCGGCCTCGATGCCGCCGACGCCGTAGCCAAGGACTCCCAGCCCATTGACCATCGTCGTGTGCGAATCCGTCCCGACGACCGTGTCCGGGTAGGCGATCCGGCGACCGGTCCCGTCGTCGCGGTCGGTGACGACCGTCGCCAGGAACTCGAGGTTGACCTGGTGGACGATGCCGGTGCCGGGCGGCACGACCCGCAGGTCGCGGAACGCGGTCTGGGCCCAGCGCAGGAGCTGGTAGCGCTCGCCGTTGCGCTCGTACTCGCGCTCGACGTTGAAGGCGAACGCGGCCGGCGTCCCGAACCGGTCGACCTGGACCGAATGGTCGATCACGAGGTCGGCCGGCACGAGGGGGTTGACCTTCGACGGGTCTCCGCCGAGATCGGCCATGGCGTCACGCATGACGGCGAGATCGACGACGGCCGGCACGCCCGTGAAGTCCTGGAGGATCACCCGGGCCGGCATGAACGGAACCTCGACCTCGGCCGCGACGCCTGGCCGCCATGAGGCGAGCGCCTCGACCTCCTCACCGCGGACGATGCCACGGCCGGCGTGGCGAAGCACGTTCTCGACCAGGATCTTGAGCGTGACGGGGGCCCGGTCGAGGTCCAGGCGCCCCTCGACAGCCGTCAGCCGGAAGTAGTCCGGCAGGCCCGCGCCGAGGCTCGATCGGGCGCCGAAAGGATCCGCCTGCTGATCGTGGTGGGCCACGCGTCCTCCGTCAACGCGGTCGGTACACTCGTCGCGTGGAAGAGTACCGCGCGAGCCCGGCCGGCCGGTCCGGCGGCCGGTGAAGGCATGGGGCGAGCGGCGCGGCCCCGGTGAGGCAGGGGAATCTCCCGACGCTCCCGATGGCCGCGGTGAGACGATCGACGAGGTGACCGCAGCGGGTATCGACCTCGACCCGGACGCCCGTCACGACCGTCCCCGTTCCGACGAGGTCCACGCCAGCGAGCACAGCCACCCGCACATCCGCACCGAAGGCGGCGAGCTGCCCGTCCTCGGCGTCGTCGGCGCCGGGGCAGTGGGCACCGCGCTCGGTGTCGCCCTGCATCGGGCGGGCTGGCCCGTGCGCGCGATCGCGAGCCGCGATCGGGCTCGGCGCGAGCGGTTCACGAGCCTGGTCGATGGCAGCCGTGGCTTCGCGGAGGCGACCGCGCTCATGGACGAGGTCGAGCTGATCGTCGTCGCCGTGCCTGATGACGCGGTCGCGGCGATCGCGGCGTCGGTCCGGATGTACAGCGGCCAGGCCATGGTCCACACGAGCGGCGCGCTCGACGCCGCTGTCCTCGCCCCGGCGATGGCGGCGGGGACGCAGGTCGGCTCGTTCCACCCACTCGTCTCGTTCGCGGACACGGAGCGGGCCGTCGCTGCGCTGCGTGGCGCGACCGTCGCGATCGAGGGCGACGATCAGCTCGCCGCGCTGCTGGCCCGGATGGCCAACGCGATCGGCGCCGTGCCGGTCCGGCTGGCCGCGGGGTCGAAGTCCGCGTACCACGCGGCGGCGGTCCTCGCGGCCGGCGGAATCATCGCGCTCCTCGACGCGATCGCCGAGCTCGGCCGCGTCGCGGGGCTCGACGAGAAGGGCTCGCTCGCGATCTACGGCCCGCTCATCGAGCAGACGCTCGGCAACGCAAGGGCGCTCGGAATCCGGGCTGCGCTGACCGGGCCGATCACCCGCGGCGATCGCGGCACGCTGGACGCCCATCTCCGGACGCTGCGAGCCCACGCGCCCGACGTCGTCGACCTTTACGTCGCCGCGGCGGAGCGTGAAATCGAGCTCGCGGAGACCCGTGGCGCGCTGACACCGGAGGCCGCCGGCGCACTTCGCAACTCACTTGCAACGCCCGTTTGAGGCGCTACCATTGCGGCCCATGGAACGAAGCATCGCCGCGAAGTACGCGGCCCGTCCGGCGGCACGATTCGTCCATACGTCGGTCCAGGCGCGGGAGCGCCGGCTCGGCCTTCGCGCGGCCGGTTCGTTCCAGGCGTCATCCGGCCGACGGACCGTCATCCGAGGTCCGGAAGGCAGCGTCCTCGCCCGGCTCCGCGGCGGCTGGCGCGCCTTCCGCGCGGCCCGACCTGGCCGGCCCACCGACGGCCGCCCTCGACCCGCGATCGCGATGCACTGGGCGCGCTCCTATCGCGCCGGCTCGGACCGCCGTTCCCGCGCCGCCACGGCGCCGTGGCGCGGCTGAGGTCGTCGACGGCCACTTCTGCCGGCGGAATCGTCGTTCGATACAAGGACGACAGCCCCCAGCTCGTCGTCGGCTCGCGTCGGCGTGATCGCGACATCGTGACCTGGACGCTCCCGAAGGGAACACCCGATCCGGGCGAGACGCGCGAGGAGACCGCCCTTCGCGAGGTCCGCGAGGAGACCGGCCTCGATGTCCGGATCCGGAGGCCGCTGGATTCGATCGAATACTGGTTCGTCCAGGGTGGGGCCCGCATCCACAAGACAGTCCACTACTTCCTGATGGAGCCGACGGGCGGTGATCTCGGCCGGCACGATCACGAGTTCGAATCTGTCCGCTGGGTCGGGTTCGCCGAGGCCCAGAGCCTGCTGACGTTCGAAACCGAGCGCGCGCACGTCGCCCGCGCGTTAGACGCCATCGTGAATCGTGAGGAGGGACCTCCGCGCGCCGCCGGCTCGACCGCGCCGGCCGGCCACGGTGCCTGACGTGACGCAGGCGCCCGACAGCGCGATCCACGACACGCCGCTTCGCGACCGGCACGAGGCGCTCGGGGCGAGACTGATCGAATTCGGTGGCTGGATGATGCCGGTCCAGTACAGCGGCATCCTCGACGAGCATCGAGCCGTCCGGGAGCGCGCCGGGCTGTTCGACCTGTCCCACATGGGCGAGCTGTTCGTGACGGGTCCCGAGGCCGGCGATGCCCTCGCCTATGCGCTGGTGACGAACCCGCCGGCGCTGCGCGACGGCCGCGCCCATTACTCGATGATGTGCGCTCCCGACGGCGGCGTGGTCGACGACTTGATCGTCTACCGCCTCGGACCGGATCGATATCTCGTCGTCGCCAACGCCTCGAACGCCCAGGTCGTCAGCGACGCGCTCGCGGAGCGCCTCCAGGCGTTCCGCGCGGTCCTCGACGACCGGTCGCTGGCGACGGCGCTGTGCGCGGTCCAGGGCCCCGCGTCGACCGAGATCGTCGCGCCCCTGACCGACCTCGATCTCGGCTCGCTCAAGTACTACGCGATCGCCGAGGGCCAAGTCGCCGGAATCCCGGCGTTCGTCGCGCGGACGGGCTACACCGGCGAGGATGGCTTCGAGGTCTTCGTCGAGACAGGCCGCGCCGGCGAGCTGTGGGATGCCCTCTTCGCCGCGGGGCAGCCGGAGGGCCTGCTCCCGATCGGCCTGGGGGCGCGCGATACCCTCCGCCTCGAGGCCGGGATGCCGCTGTATGGCAACGAGCTCGATCGGGACACGACCCCGTTCGACGCCGGCCTCGGCCGCGTCGTGAAGGTCGACAAGCCGGGCGACTTCGTGGGCCGGGAGGCGCTCGAGAAGGTCGCCGCGGACGGTCCCGCCAAGCGCCTCGTGGGCTTCGAGATGCGCGGTCGCGGCATCGCCCGCCATGGCTACCCGGTCGACGCCGCCGGACGGCGGACGGGCATCGTCACGAGCGGAACCCAGTCGCCGACGCTCGGCAAGGCGATCGGCATGGCGTACGTCGCTCCGCCCGATGCCGAAACGGGTACGATCCTCGAGGTCGAGATCCGCGACCAGCGGGTGGCCGCAGAGGTCGTCGATCTGCCCTTCTATCGCAGGAGCGCGTAAGCCGCTCCCGGGCTCGTCGGCTGAGCCGGCGCTAAGCTCCCAGATTGCTCCGGCACGTCGCCGTTCGAGGACCGAGGCGACGCTCCGCCAGCCATCGGTCCGAGGAGGAACGCTCGACGATGGTCCCCACCGATCTTCGCTACACGAAGGACCACGAGTGGGTCCGCGTCGACGGCGATGAGGCGACGGTCGGGATCACCGACTACGCCACGAACCAGCTTGGCGACATCGTCTTCGTCGAGCTGCCCGAGGTCGGGCGGACGCTGTCGCAGTTCGGGACATTCGGTGTCGTCGAATCGGTCAAGGCCGTCAGCGATCTGTTCGCCCCGGTCTCGGGCGAGGTCACATCCGGCAACGACGCCCTCGCCTCCGCGCCTGAGCTCGTGAACAGCGACCCGTACGGCGAGGGCTGGCTGATCCGCGTCAAGCTCGGCAGCGCGACGGAGGTCGACGAGCTCCTCGACGCGAGCGCCTACGACGCCCTGATCGCGGAGGGCTGACCCGGGATGCCGTACGGACCCCACGCTCCCGAGGATCGCGAGCGGATGCTCGCCGCACTCGGCATCTCGAGCGTCGACGAGCTGTTCTCCGACATCCCGGACGGCCTCCGGGCGAGTGGCCTCGATCTCCCGGACCCCGAGCCGGAGCTCGAGCTCTCCGCGCGGCTCCTCGCCCTGGCGGCTCGTAACCGGACGGAACTCGCGTCGTTCCTGGGAGCGGGCGTGTATCGGCACTGGACGCCGCCGGCGGTCGACCAGCTGCTCCTCCGCGGCGAGTGGTACACGGCGTACACGCCGTACCAGCCGGAAATCAGCCAGGGCACCCTCCAGAGCATCTACGAGTACGAGTCGCTGCTCGCGGAGCTCCTCGATCTCGATGTCGTGTCGGCGTCGCACTACGACGGCGCCGCCGCGACCGCCGAGGCTGCGCTGATGGCTTGCCGAGCGACGCGCCGCGAACGCGTCCTCGTTTCGCACGCGGTCCATCCGCACTACAGAGGCACGCTCCGGACGTACTTCGGTGGCGGGCTCCGCCTCGATGAGATCCCCGTCGTCGCCGATGGGCCGGCCGCCGGGACGACGGATCTCGAGGCACTCGAGCGGCTCCTCGCCGAGCCGGACGCGGCCGTCGCCGGCGTCGTGGCCGGTCAACCCAACTTCTACGGCCTGCTCGAGCCGATGGAGGACATCGGCCGGCTCGCCCACGCAGCCGGCGCGCTGTTCGTGTCCGTCGTCGAGCCGGTGTCGCTCGCGGTGCTGGCGCCACCCGGGGCGTACGGCGCCGACATCGCCGCGGGCGAAGGTCAACCGCTCGGGATCGCGCCCCAGTACGGCGGCCCGTATCTCGGCCTCCTCGCGTCGACGGACGCCCTCGTCCGTCAAATCCCCGGCCGCCTCGTCGGCATGACGACGGACCTCGAAGGGAAGCGGGCGTACGTCATGACGCTTCGCGCGCGCGAGCAGGACATCCGCCGCGACAAGGCGGCAAGCAACATCTGCACGAACCAGGCGCTGCTCGCGCTGGCCGCGAGCATCTATGTCGCGACGCTGGGGCCACACGGCCTCCGGGACGTCGCGGCGCTCGGCGCGGTCCGAGCCGCGGAGCTCGAGGCCGCGCTCGACCGGATCGGCGCGCCGCGGCTCCACCCGGGCCCGTACCTCAATGAGTTCGCGATCCGGGTCCCGAACGCCCGGGACGTCCATCGCCGGCTGCTCGATCGGGGCGTCCTCGCCGGCCTTGCCCTGGCAGACGCCGAGCCGGACGACGCGGCGCTCAGGGACGGCCTGCTCGTCTGCGCGACCGAGGTGACGACGGCCGCCGAGATCGAGCAGTTCGCGTCGGCGCTCGAGGACATCCTCGCGGGGAGGCCGCCAGTGGGTGTCGAAGCCGGCGCGGGCGCAGAGCGGACCGACCGCGTGCCCTCGGGGGCGGCTCGATGACGGTCGTCGGGGACCGGCTCCAGCCGACGCTGTTCGAGAAGTCCCGCCCGGGTCGCGGCGGCGACAAGATCCCGCATCCGCCCAAGAACGCCCTGGATCGCATTCCGGCCAACGCCCGGCGGTCGTCGGCGCCGGCCCTCCCCGAGCTGAACGAGCCCGAGGTCGTCCGGCACTTCGTCAACCTCTCCCAGTTGAACTACGCGATCGACACCGGGTTCTACCCGCTCGGATCGTGCACGATGAAGTTCAACCCCAAGCTGAACGAGTGGGCGGCTCGGCTGCCCGGGTTCGCGACGCTCCACCCGATGGCGCCCGACGAGGTCGCCCAAGGCTCCCTTCAGCTCCTGTGGGAGCTCGAGGGCATCCTCGCCGAGGTCAGTGGCATGCGGGCGGTGACGCTCCAGCCGGCGGCCGGCGCTCACGGCGAGCTCTGCGGGATCCTCATGGTCCGCGCGTACCACCGGGCGAACGGCGACACCGGGCGGGATGAGGTTCTCGTGCCGGATTCGTCGCACGGGACCAACCCCGCGACAGCGTCGATGGCCGGCTTCCGGACGATCACGATCCCCTCCGCCGCGGACGGCGGCGTTGACGTCGACGCGTTCCGGGCCGCGCTCGGGCCGCGGACTGCGGCGGTCATGATCACGAACCCGTCGACGCTGGGACTCTTCGAGAAGCGAATCGGCGAGCTGCTGGACGCGGTCCACGAAGCCGGTGCGCTGGCGTACATGGACGGCGCCAATCTCAACGCGATCCTCGGCCGGTTCAAGCCGGGCGAGGCGGGCTTCGACGTCATGCACTTCAACGTCCACAAGACGTTCTCGACGCC
>JBJMMH010000011.1:0-8305 GCA_045804885.1 Chloroflexota bacterium
CTCCGCGGACTCTCGGCGACGGCGCTCCAGCTGCCGAGCGATGAACGCCGCGCCGGCCGCGATTCCGACGAGGAACACGGTGAGGATCGCCGTGAACACATAGGTCGTGTTGCCTGAGCCGGACGCCAGCTGCCGGGTCCACAGCAGTTGATAGCCAAGAGACGTCAGGCCCGACACGAACGCGACGAGGAACGACAGGCGCCGGATCGTCGACGCGGGGAGTGGCGCCGGAAGAACCTCGACGGCCGACCCCTCGGCAAGCTCGACCGTGGCCTCCTCCGGCGTCTCGGGCCGCTCGACCGCCCGACGATCGAGCAGGATCGCCGCGACGCCCGCCGCCCCGGACCCGACCGCGCCGATGACCAGCGTCCCGGTCAAGCCGACCAGCTCGACCAGGACGAATCCGGCCAGCAACGTCCCGATCACTGCTCCAATGGTGTTGGCGGCGTACAACCGCCCGAACGCCGCCCCCAGCTCTCCGCGGCGCTGGGCGAGGAAACGCGACAGCGTCGGCAACGTGGCTCCCATGAGGATCGTCGCCGGCGCGAGCGCGAGGAGCGCGAGGCCGTAGCGGACGAGCGCGAGCAGGCCGGGCTGCTGCTCGAGCGACGCGAAGCCGGCCCGGTAAAGCTCGTGGAGGCCGCGGAACAACAGCGGCGTGATGAGGACGACGACGACGAGCGCGAGCTCCAGCAGTCCGTACATCCGGAGGGGATGGCGGACCCGGTCAACCACCCGGCCGCCGACGACGCTGCCGATCGCCATGCCAGCGAAGTAGCCGGTGAGGATCGCCGAGACGGCCTGGGTCGTGTTGCCGAAGACGAGGACGAGCTGGCGGCTCCAGACGATCTCGTACATCAGGCCGGACGCGCCCGAGACGAGGAAGATCACCAGGACCGCGATCCGGATCGGCGGGGTCGAGGTGATGCCCGTACGGGCCTCGCGGTCGATCCACGCCGCGAGCCGCTCAGCGGCCAGCGCGGCGAGGGCAAGGACCCCGGCGCCGAGCACGAGGGCGCCCGCGGCCGGGAGGTCGACCGTCGAGGGCAACCCGCCGACACGGACCGTCGCGCCGACGACCGGCGCCAGGAATGCGATCGCGACGAGCAGCGCGATCTCGCCGGCGAACAGTGCGACGAAGCGGGCCGATGGCCTGGCGCTCACGCGCCGGGCGAGGAAAGGCAGCGCCGTGGCGACGGCCGCGGCGATGAGCAGGACGATCGCGATCCTCGGCGCCGAGCGGCCCGCCTGCATCACGAGGCCGGGCACGAACCGGACCGCGAGATAGAAGGCGAGCGCGTTGCAGCCGAGCGCGAGCAGAGATCTGATCAAGCGTTCTCGGGAATGGTCGGCGCGCGGGGATGGGCCACCGCGGCTCGGGTCTGCGCTGGATGCTAGCGGAGCGGCGCGCGTCCCGTCGACCGGGACGCCGCCGGTCGCCGGTGCGGCGCGTGGCCAGACTTCCGCAGGTGAACGTCGGCCTGACACCGGGTCAACAGGAGCTTCAGGGGCGGGCCCGCGGCTACGTCCTCGACGTCCTCAGGCCACTCGAGGAGGAGTTCGAGCGCGCGGGCGGCCGGCTTTCGCGTCACCAGGGGGCAGAGCTCCGGAGCCGTGCGATCGAGGCGAATCTCCACGGCGGGAGCCTCCCGCAGGCGGTCGGCGGGCAGGGCTGGACGGCGATGGAGCAGGTCGTCGTCCACGAGCAGCTCGGCCGGGTGACGGGCGGCCTGTGGTCCTACATTCCTGGCGCCTACAACGCCCTGGTCCACGCGACACCGGAGCAGCGCGACCGCTACCTGACGCCCTCACTTCGCGGCGAGCGATCAGGCAGCTACGCGATCACGGAGCCCAACGCGGGCTCGGACGCGCGCACGCTGACGGCGACCGCGGTCCGTGACACGGCCAGCGGGGAGTACGTCCTCAACGGCGAAAAGTGGTTCGTCACGGGGCCTGACGACACCGACTTCATGATCTTCCACTGCAACGTCGCCGATCCAGACGGCACGCGCCGGCCGACGCTGTTCATCGTCGATTACGACACGCCCGGGGTGACCCTCAAGCACGATCCGGACTACACCCACACGTTCGCGGACCGTCACCCTCAGTTCGTCCTCGATGACGTCCGGGTGGCCGCGACGGCCGTCCTCGGCAGCGTCGGGGAGGCCGACGACTTGACCAACGAGTGGTTCGTCGAGGAGCGGATCCACATCGGCGCCCGATGCGCCGGGGCGATGGAGCGCTTGCTCGAGATGGCCATCGAGTGGGCCACGGAGCGGGTCCAGTTCGGACAGCGGATCTACGACTTCCAGGGCGTCTCGTTCCCGCTGGCCGACTCCGCCGCAGATGCATCCGCCGCGCGGCTCCTGACCCGCGAGGCCGCCGCGCTCGCCGATGCCGGCGCCGATCCCAAGGTCCTCCACGCCAAGGCGTCGCTCGCCAAGCTGTTCTCGTCGGAGGCGGCGTTCCGTTGCGCCGACCGGGTCGTCCAGGTCTTCGGCGGGCGCGGTTACATGCGGGAGAACGCCGCCGAGCGATTCTTCCGCGAGCTGCGCGTCGACCGCATCTGGGAGGGAACGTCCGAGATCCAGCGGCTGATCATCGCCCGCGCCCTCGAGCGACGCGGCGTGACGAACGTCGTCGGTTGAACGTGGATCGCTGACGGTGGGCGTCGACGCGCAGGCCACGGACCCGGCCGGTCCCGCCGCGGGAGCACCAGTCGGGCCCTTTCCGCCGATCGATCTCCGGCCTCTGTTCGCGCCGCGATCGATCGCCGTGGTCGGCGCTTCGGCGCGAGGCGGGATCGCGGCGACCGTAGCGAAGAACCTCCGCGTCATGGGCAGCGCGACCCGTTGTCATTTCGTCAATCCACGCTACCCCGAGCTGTACGGCGAGCCGTGCTATCCGTCGATCGACGCGCTCCCGGAGATCCCGGACAGTGTCATGGTCGCGGTCAATCCGCTCCGCGCAACGGCGGTGGTCGAGGACGCGGCCCGGGCCGGCGTGCCCAGTCTGATCATCCCGGGCGGCGGTGTGGTCGAGGGGGGCGAGGCGGCCGCGCAGATGCAGCGCGAGGTCGCCGAGATCGCCCGCGCCCATGGGATCGCCCTGCTGGGCCCCAACTGCATGGGCATGGTCGATCTCACGACTAACGCCGCCACGTACATCGGCGATATCAATCCGTGGCAGCCGCGAGGCGGCGTCGCCGGGATCGCCCAGTCTGGATCGGTGACCGACACGTTCATCCATGCCGGCAACCGGATCGGCTTCTCCCGGATCATCGGCTGTGGGAGCGAGGTCGTCCTCGACGCGTGCGATTTCCTGGCCTACTGCCTCGACGACCCTGAGACGCACGCCGTCATCCTGTTCCTCGAGGGTTTCAAGCGGCCGGAGCGGTTCCTGGCACTCGCCGACCGGGCACTCGAGGTCGACAAGACCGTCATGGTCGTCAAGGTCGGCCGAAGCTCGCAGGCCCAGGCTGCGGCGATCGCCCACTCGGGGTCGCTCGCCGGCGAGGACCGGGCGATCGACGCCGCCCTGCGCGCCGCCGGCGTGATCCGCTGCGGCGACCTCGACGAGCTGCTCGAGACCGCGGAGCTTGTCGCCGGCGCGAGGCGGCTCGGCCGGAGGGTCGGTCGCGGCCGTACCGGCGTCATCACGGTCTCGACGGGCGAGGCGTCGCTGATCGCCGACCAGGCGCCGCAGACCGGGGTCGACCTTCCGTCCGTCCCGGAGCGGTCACGCCGCGAGCTCCTGGCCCGCTTGCCGACGCTCGGGTATATCGGGAACCCGCTCGACCCCTGGGGGGCGACGGAACCGCCGACGGCCTACCGCGCCGCGTTCGAGACGTTTGCGGCGTCGGGCGCCTACGACGTCCTCGCTCTCGTCCATGACTTCCCGTACCGGTCACTGTCCTCGGAGGTGCAGACCGCGCGCGAGGTGACGGCCGAGTTGATCAGCGCGACGGCCGACCGACCGGATCTCCTGCCGGTCTACGTCTCCCTGACCTCGGGCGATCCGACGCCCGAGACGAAACAGCAACTCGACGACGCGGGCGGCGTCCCGATGCTCCGCGGTGCCACCGAGGCGTTCCGGGCGATCGCGCTCGTCGCGGCTTGGCAGCGGGCGCGCGAGCGTCGGCTCGGCGGGGGCGCGAGGCGGCCAACCTGGCCGATCCTCGCCGGCGATCGCACGCCCTGGGCCCACGATGGTGACATGGCGGCCCTGCCGAGTTTGCAGCCGATGCCGGCGCAGCGCCCGCTCTCCGAGCGCGACAGCCTCGAGCTGCTCCGGGCGGACGGCGTCCGGGTGGTCGATGCGCGGCCTGTCTCCGACCCCGACGGGGCGGTCGCCGCGGCGGCCTCGTTCGACGGCCCGGTCGCACTCAAGCTCGACGCCGTCGGGCTGGCCCACAAGTCGGACGTCGGCGGGGTCCGGCTCGATCTCGACGGTCCGGAGGCGGTTCGCGCCGCCGCGGAGGAGCTGCTAGCGATCGGCCGGCAGATCGCGACAAGCGACGGAGAGGCCCCGGACGTCCGCGGGCTGCTCGTCGAGCCGATGGCGCCCGGCGGGCTCGAGCTGATCGTCGGGCTGACGCGGGACGCGCAGGTCGGGCCAGTCGTGCTCGTCGGCCTCGGCGGGGTCCTCGCCGAGACGCTCGACGACGTCGTCCTCGAGCTGGCGCCGCTCGATCGGGAGGTTGCCCTGGCGATGCTCGATCGCCTTCGCGGGGCGCGGCTCCTCGACGGCGTCCGCGGCAGGCCCGCTGTCGATCGCGACGCCGTCGCCGATGCCATCGTCGCTGTCGCACGTCTCGGGGCTACGCGACCGGACGTCGCCGAGATCGACGTCAACCCGCTGATCGCGGGCACCGCCGGGGCCCTCGCGGTCGATGCGCTCGTGGTCCTCACGTGACCGGCGAGCCACTGGTCCTGCGTGATCCGATGCCGTGGGGCGTCCGCCTCACGCTGAACCGGCCCGACAAGCTCAATGCCCTGAGCGCCGAGCTGCGCGACGAGCTCAGCGCCGCGATCGCCGATGCCGCCGACGACGACCGCGTCCGGGTGATCGCGATCGCCGGCGCCGGCCGTGCCTTTTGCTCCGGCTACGACCTCTCTGAGGCGCAGCCCGAGACGGCACTCGGCTGGCGCGAAGTGCTGGGTCGTGACGTACAGGCGACGCTCGCGATCCTCCACTGCCCCAAGCCGGTCATCGCCCAGGTTCACGGTTACGCCGTCGCCGGCGGTCTCGAGGTCGCGATGGCCTGCGACCTGATCGTTGCGGCGGAAGGGACGCGGCTCGGCGAGCCGGAGATCCGCTTCGGCTCGGCGCCGGTGACGCTGCTCATGCCGTACGTCGTCGGCCAGAAGAAGACGCGCGAGCTGCTGCTGACCGGCGACCTCATCGACGCCGTCGAGGCCGAGCGGATCGGCCTCGTGAATCGGGTCGTCGCGGCCGATCGCCTGGCCGACGAGGTCGATGCGCTCGCCGACCGCCTCGCCCGCGTCGATCCGGACGTCATGGCGCCGACCAAGTTGATGTTGAACCGGGCGATGGACGCGGCCGGATTCGCGGCCGCCGTCGAGGTGGGCCTCGACCTCCAGTCGTTCGTCAACCAGTCGGAGGCGTCACGCGAGTTCGACGCGATCGTCCGGCGCGACGGCCTCAAGGCCGCGCTCGCCTGGCGGGACGCCCGCTATGACGAGCGCCTGGCGGACGCCGGTTCGCGACGCCGTGATAGCCGCCCGGAGGCCGAGTCCGACTCCGCATAGCGAGGACGCCCGGGAACTCTTCGATCGGCTCCAACCTCGACCCGACGGAACGAAGGTACCGCGGCACCTGGTCCCGTCGTCCGGTATCTCCAATGCCCCGGACCGCCTTTGATTGCCCTTGAACGGCGTCACCCGTTCGGGCACCGCGACTCCCCCTGCCCGCGCCCATGACGTCACCTGCGGAATTGAGGACGGCGTCATGCCGTCCCGCCATCGAAGGGGAACTGCCCGAATGGACCAGACAGTCATCGAGCGCCAGATCGAGCGTCGCCGGAAGCGGCGTCGCGGAATGATCGCGCTGCTATCGGCGCTGGCCGCGCTCACGTTGGGCGCCGGCTCGTTCTCTCTCGCCCAGTTCACGGATACCGACACATCGACCTGGTCGTTCACCGCCGGCTCGATCGACATCGATGCCGAGGCCACGGTGGGTGCCGCGGTCACCGGCATGATGCCGGGCGACTCCGTCACGCAGGACCTGGTCGTCAGCAACCTGGGCACGGAGCAGCTTCGCTACGCGATGACGACCGTTGCGCCGGGCACCCTCGGCGACGGGCTCAACGTCGAGGTCCGCGGCGTCGATGTCGACACCGTCGGCTGCGGCAGCTTCGACGGCGCGTCGATCGTCGCGGCGGGCACCGTCCTCGACGGCGCCTCCTTCGGCAATCCCGTGCAGGGCGCCCACGCCGGCGATCGCCTCCTCAACGGCGGCGCGAGCGAGACGCTGTGCTTCCGGGCGACGCTGCCGCTGTCGGCGGATACGTCGCTCCAGGGTGCGTCGACACTGGCGACGTTCACGTTCGACGCCGAGCAGACCAAGAACAACCCGTAACTCGAACGTCGGCTGCATCCGGCCCCGTCCCTCTCGGGGGATGGGGCCGGCGTCCACCATCGCCGACATTCCGACACGGCCACACCTCGGGCGATGCCGGGATGAGGAGGACAACGCAATGCGGATCCTCGCGAGGGCCACCGTCACCGTGCGGCGCGTCCTCGATGCCGTCCTCATCGCCCTGATCCTCGTCGTCGTATCCGGCGTCGTCCTCGCGAAGATCGTCCCGCTGACTGGTCGCGACACCATCATCGTCGGCGGCCGGTCGATGGAGCCGGCGCTCGCGATGGGCTCCGCGGTCGTCGTCGCGCCGGTCGCCGCATCGGAGTTGCGTGTCGGCGACGTCGTCTCGCTCCATGCCGGCGAGGAAGCGTCACTGTTCACGCACCGCGTTACCGCGATCCTCGACAGCCCCGACGGCATCTCGATCCGGACGAAGGGCGACGCCAACGCCTCGGAGGATCCGACGCCTGTTCCCGCCGCGGACATCGTCGGCCGCGTCGACCTCACGATCCCGCTCGCCGGCTACCTGATCGCGCTCCTCTCGATTCCGACCGGCGTCCTCTTCATGATCGGGCTGGCGGCGACGCTCCTCGCGGCTGTCTGGCTGCTCGAGTCGCTCGAGCTCGACCACGTCGCTCACCTCCGCATCGACATGCCGAGCGGTCAGGGAGCGGAGATCGGCGAGCCGCTGTCGCCGCGACCCGGCCGAGGCTCGGTCGGGATCGCGACATTCGCCGCGGATACCGGTTATGGGCGGGGGCGTCTCGGCGTCGCCGACCAGATCGCCCTCGCGCGTGCCACCCGCGCCCGCCGGAATCGCTGGGACGGCGGCCACGCCGGCGGCGATCACGCGGCGGACTGAGCAACGCCTCGCTCGATGCGACATCGCGGCGTCGCCCGCGGCGTTGTCGCGCCCCTCGTCGGGATCCTGCTGACGGTAGCCTCAGCGACGGCACCGGTGACGCTTGCCCGGCTGACTGATCAGGCCGCATCGACGTTCTCGCTCGCGACAGACACACTCGCGCCGCCGACCGGCCTCGCCGCAAGCGGGACGGTGACGGCGACCCTGTCCTGGACGCCGAGCAACGACGCCTACGCGGCCGGCTACGAGGTCCGCCGGAGCGCCACGAGCGGCAGCGGTTACTCGCTTGTCTCGACTGTCACGCCGGGCTCGGCGACGTCGACGACCGACTCTCCCGGCGCAGGGACCTTCTACTACGTTCTCCGCTCCTACTTCCAGAACTGGCGCAGCGTCGACAGCAACGAGGCGTCGGTGACCCTCGGCCAGACAGCGACTGGCCTGAAGGGCTGCACGGCAAGCTCCAACCTGGCGGACACCGGCGGCGACGGTGACGGCTACGAGCTCAACGCCGGCAACGCGTGCGCGGACGACGCCGCGTTCGCCACCGATGCGAGCACCGGCACGAACAACACCACGAGCTGCGCGAATGCCGGCAAGGACCGCCACCGCTTCTGGGACTTCAGCCTCGGGATCCCCGCGAGTGTCTCGTCGGTCAGTGGCATCCAGGTCCGCGTCGACTCGGGGATGAACAACAACGGCGGCACCAACAACGTGTGCGTCGAGCTGTCGTGGAACGCCGGGACGTCATGGACAGCCGCGAAGCTCTACGACATGTCGAACGCGACGATCGCGACGTACAACCTCGGCGCCGCGAATGACACCTGGGGCCGGACGTGGACC
>JBJMMH010000012.1:0-8187 GCA_045804885.1 Chloroflexota bacterium
CGAAGGATTGTGGTCAGGGTCTGACCGCCGACCGCGGTACGCTGGCCTCGTGGCCACTGCCCCGCCAGCCGCCGATGCGCTCGCCCCGTTCAGCCCCGCCGTCCGGGCCTGGTTCGAGGCGACGTTCGAGGCGCCGACGCCGGCCCAGGCCGAGGGCTGGGCGGCGAGCAGTCAGGGCCGCCACACACTCATCCATGCCCCGACCGGCAGCGGCAAGACCCTTGCCGCGTTCCTCTGGACGCTCGACCGGCTCGCCGCCAACCCGCGGCCGCCGGCCGCCAAGGGCAATCCCGGCACGATCCGCGTCCTGTACATCAGCCCGCTCAAGGCGCTGACCTACGACGTCGAGCGGAACCTCCGGGCGCCGCTCGCCGGCATCGCGCTGGCTGCGGCTCGACTCGGCGAGCCCGCTCCGGACATCACCGTTGCCTCGAGGACCGGCGACACCCCTTCAGAGGATCGGCGGAACATCGCGCGCCGGCCGCCCGACATCCTGATCACGACTCCCGAATCGCTGTACCTGATGCTGACAAGCCAGGCCCGCGACGTCCTGAGGGGCGTCGAGCACGTGATCGTCGACGAGGTCCACGCGATCGCCGGCTCGAAGCGGGGCGCTCACCTCGCACTGTCCCTAGAGCGGCTCGACCACCTCGTGACAAAGGGCGATGCGGACGACGGCGACAAGCGACGCCCGCCGCAGCGCATCGGGCTCAGCGCAACCCAGCGACCGCTCGAGACGATCGCCCGGTTCCTCGGCGGCGTCGGCCCTGGACGGGACGTGTCAATCGTCGACGCCGGCACCCGAAAGCCGCTCGAGCTCCAGGTCGTCGTCCCGATCGAGGACATGACTGCGCCCGGCGAGGTCCTGCCGCTCGACCAGCAGCCCGGCGGCCCGGCGACGAACCCGGAGGCGCGGACGAGCATCTGGCCGGCGATCCACCCGGCAATCCTCGAGCTGATCAGGCAGCACCGGAGCACGATCGTCTTCACGAACAGCCGACGCCTCGCGGAGCGTCTCGCCCAGCGCCTCAACGAGCTGGCCGGCGAGGAGCTGGTCCGGGCCCATCACGGCAGCATCGCCCGCGAGCAGCGCGTCGCGATCGAGGAGGAGCTCAAGGCCGGCCGCCTGCCGGCCCTCGTCGCCACGAGCTCGCTCGAGCTGGGCATCGACATGGGCGCCGTCGACCTCGTCATCCAGGTCGAATCACCGACGTCCGTCGCCCGCGGCCTGCAGCGCGTCGGGCGCGCGGGCCACCAGGTCGGAGCGCCGTCGAAGGGCGTCATCTTCCCGAAGTACCGCGGCGACCTGCTCGAGGCGGCCGTCGTCGCGGAGCGGATGCACCGGGGCGCGATCGAGGCGACGACCCTGCCCCGGAACCCGCTCGACGTCCTCGCCCAGCAGCTCGTCGCGATGACGGTCATGGACAAGTGGTCGGTCGACGAGGTCCTGAGGACGGTCACGCGGGCGACACCCTACGAGACGCTCAGCCGCGAGGTCCTCGAGGGCGTGCTCAACATGCTTGCCGGCGCCTATCCGTCCGACGAGTTCGCCGAGCTGAAGCCGCGGATCACGTGGGACAGGGCGACCGACGTCATCGCCGGCCGGCGCGACGCCCGCGTCGTCGCGATCACGAGCGGCGGCACGATCCCGGATCGCGGGCTGTTCGGCGTCTTCATGGTGGGCGAGGCTGGCACGCCGGGACGCCGGGTCGGCGAGCTCGACGAGGAGATGGTCTACGAGAGCCGGGCCGGCGAGGTCATCACGCTCGGTGCGAGCAGCTGGCGGATCGAGGAGATCGGTCACGACCGGGTCATGGTGAGCCCGGCGCCGGGCGTGCCCGGGAAGCTCCCGTTCTGGCACGGCGACGCCCTGGGCCGGCCGATCGAGCTGGGGCGAGCGCTGGGGGCATTCGTCCGCGAGATCGAGGACGACCTGGGCCGGGGCTCCAGGGGACGCAAGGCCGCGAGCGACCGACTCCGGGCCGATCACGACCTGGACGAGCTCGCGGCGGAGAACCTCCTGGCGTATCTCGAGGACGAGCGCGAGGTCGTGGGCGCACTGCCGACCGATCGGCGGATCGTCGTCGAGCGGTTCCGGGACGAGCTCGGCGACTGGCGGCTGGTCCTCCTGACGCCGTTTGGTGGCCGCGTCCACGCGCCATGGTCGCTGGCGCTCGAGTCGCGGATCGGCGAGAGGCTGGGCGCCCAGGTCCAGACGATATGGTCCGACGACGGGATCGCGGTCCGGCTACCCGACGCCGAGGTCGCCCTCGACGGCGTCAGCCAGCTGCTGTTCCCGGATCCGGAGGAGGTCGAGGACCTCGTCGTCGGCCAGGTCGCCTCGAGCGCGCTGTTCGCCTCGCGGTTCCGCGAGAACGCGACGCGGGCGCTCCTCCTGCCGCGGCGCCGGCCCGGGACACGGACGCCGCTCTGGCAGCAGCGCCAGCGGGCCGCCGACCTGCTGGCCGTCGCCTCCCGCTACGGCAGCTTTCCGATCCTCGTCGAGACATACCGGGAGGTCCTCTCCGATGTCTTCGATCTGCCGGCGCTCCGGGACGTCCTCGGCGGGATCGAATCGCGCGAGATCAGCGTGCACAGCGTCGAAACGGTCCGGGCGAGCCCGTTCGCGAGCAGCCTGCTCTTCGACTACGTGGCCGCCTACATGTACGACGGCGATGCGCCGCTCGCCGAGCGCCGCGCGGGCGCCCTCACGCTCGATCGCGATCTCCTCCGCGAGCTGCTCGGCCAGGAAGAGCTGCGCGAGCTGCTCGACCCGGACGCGCTCGCAGACCTCGAGCTCAGCCTCCAGGCACTCAGCGACGACCGCAAGGCGACGAACGTCGACCAGCTCCACGACCTGCTGCGACGGCTGGGCGACCTCTCCGCCGAGGAGGTGGCGGCCCGGTCCCAGGGCGGGCGAACGGCCGCAGATCAATGGATCGTCGATCTCGTCGCGTCGCGTCGGGCCGTCCGTGCCCGGTTCGCTGGCGAGGAGCGCTGGATCGCGATCGAGGACGTGGCGAGGTATCGCGACGGCGTCGGAGTCTCGCCGCCCGCCGGCGTCCCGGACGCCTTCCTCGTCCCCGCGACAGCGGCGCTCGAGGGCCTCCTTGCCCGCTACGCCCGGACCCACGGCCCGTTCCTGACCCCCGATCCGGCCCGTCGCTGGGGCCTGCCGGCCGGCGTCGTCGAGACCGCCCTCGAGCGGCTGCTCGAGAACGGCACGATCCTCCGCGGCGAGTTCCGGCCCGGCGGGTTCGAGCGCGAGTGGCTGGATCCGGACGTGCTGCGGATCCTCCGCCGCCGCTCGCTCGCCCGGCTTCGCAAGGAGGTGGAACCGGTCGACCCGGCCGCGCTCGGCAGGTTCCTGCCGGCCTGGCACGGAGTGGCCGCGTCCGGCGTCGTCGCCCCGGAGCTGCGCCAGTCGGCCGCCCTGGAGCGCCTCGCTGAGGTCGTCGATCAGCTGGCCGGCCTGCCGATCCCGGCGTCCGTTCTCGAACGTGACGTTCTGCCCGCGCGGATCCCCGGCTACCAGCCGCGGCTGCTCGACGAGCTTGGCGCGATGGGCGAGGTCGCCTGGGTCGGGCGGGGGAGCCTCGGCCGTGATGACGGCCGGATCGCCCTGTACCGGCCCGGCCGCGAGGCCGCGAGGCCGACGTCACTCGTCGACGAATTGGACCGCCCCGCCGGTCCTCGGCACGAGGCGATTCGCGAGCATCTTGGCCGCCGGGGCGCCTCGTTCTACCGGGAGATCTTCGCGGCGGCCGGTGGTGGCTCCGACCGCCAGGTCCTGGACGCGCTTTGGGATCTCGTCTGGTCGGGCGAGGTCACGAACGACACCTTCGCCCCGCTCCGGGCGCTCCGGTGGAAGCGGCCCGCCCGCGACGTCCGACGCCGGCCCGGCCGCCTGACGTCCCTCGGGCCGCCCGAGGCCGCGGGCCGCTGGTCGCTCGTCGAGGATGTCGTCGCGACGCCGACGGAGCGCCTCCACGCTGCTGCGCTGGCCCTGCTCGATCGACACGGCGTCGTGACCCGCGAGGCGGTCGCGACCGAGGGCATCGAGGGCGGGTTCAGCGCGGTCTATCCCATCCTGCGGATGCTCGAAGACGCCGGCCGGATCAGGCGCGGGTACTTCGTCGACGGGCTCGGGGCGGCCCAGTTCGCCCAGGCCGGCGCGATCGAACGACTCCGCGCCGTCCGTGATCCCGCCCGATCGCCCGACGAGCGCGAGACCTACCTCCTCGCCGCGGCGGACCCGGCGAATCCGTACGGCGCCGCGGTTCCCTGGCCCAGGCGCGGCGAGGCGGATCGCCGACCATTCCAGCGAGCGGCGGGCGCATACGTCGCGATCGTTGACGGTGCCGCGGCCCTGTACCTCGAGCGCGGCGGTGGCACGATCCAGACGCTGCCCGCGTCCGACGATCCCGAGATCGCCGAGGCCGCAGTTCGGTCGCTCGGCGGGCTGGTCGCGGACCGCCGCGTTCGGGAGCTGATCATCACGAAGGTCGACGGGACTCCGGTCGGCGAGTCGCCGTTCCGCGAGCGGCTGCTGGCGGGCGGCTTCATGGCGGGCTATCGCGGGCTCGTCCTCCGAGCCGGCCGCTAGCCGCCGGCGCCGGCACGGCGCCGCCGACAACGCGGCCGACCGCTTGCGGCGACAATCCAGTCATGCCCGAGGGCGACACGCTCTACCGCACCGCCGCCGGTCTTCGACCCTACCTCGTCGGTCGACCCGTGACCGCGGCCCGGGCGACACGGCCCGGGCCGCAGATCGAGCGGGTCGTGGGATCGACGATCGACGCCGTCGAGTCACACGGCAAGAACCTCCTGATCCGGTTCGACAACGGGCTCGAGCTACGGACTCACATGCGGATGAACGGCAGCTGGCACCGCTATCGGCCCGGCGAGCGCTGGCGGCGGCCGCCGGGGCGGGCGAGGGTGGTGCTCGAGGTGCCCGGCGCCGTCGCCGTCTGCTTCGACGCCCCGGTCGTGGAGCTCTTCGAACAGCGAGCCGAATCACTCCATGCAGCGCTGGCGAACCTGGGACCGGATTTGCTCGACCCTGCGTTCGGCGACGCCGAGGCGGGCGAGGCGCTTCGTCGGCTGCGCGAGCCGATCCGGGCCGACGTCCCGATCGGGGCGGCGCTCCTCGACCAGCGCGCAGTCGCCGGCCTCGGCAACATCTGGCGGAACGAGACGCTCTTCGCCGAGCGGATCGATCCGCTGGCGCCGGTCCGGACGCTCGACGACGCAGCGCTCCGCCGCCTCATCGCGTCGGGCAGGCGGCTCCTCGTCCAGAGCGCCGGCGTCGCCCCGGGACGCGCGGCGGTGCGCGTCTACCGCAGGACCGGCCGGCCGTGTCCGCGGTGCGGCACGCCGATCCGGTCCGCACCGCTCCCCGGCGACGTGCCGCGGACCACGTACTGGTGCCCCAGTTGCCAGCGGCAGGACGTGGCGGTCGCTCGATGACGGAGCTCGAGGTCGCCTGCCGCCGCGTCGGCGGCGAGCGGCTCGAGACCGACTGGGCCTGCGACGTCGCGATCGACGTCGACGGCGCTTCGACCCGCCACGTCGTCACGGTCCAGGCCGCCGACCTCCGCCGCCTCGATCCGTCGGCCAGCGACCCGCACGACCTCGTCGACCGCTCGTTCCGGTTCCTCCTCGAGCGCGAGCCGGCGACGTCGATCCTGGGCCGCTTCGACCTGATGGAGATCGCGCGCTACTTTCCTGAGTTCGAAGCGACGATCCGGGACGTCTAGACGGCCGGCTCCGGCCGTTCCGCGACTCCCGGGGCGTCGTCCGCGCGCAGCCCGATCTCCCGCCAGCGCGGTCCCCGCATGATCGCGAACAGGACCCAGCCGATCGGGATCGGCGCGAGCCACTGTACGGCGCGGAAGATCACGATCGCGGCCGTGATCTCATCGGTCAGGCCATCCCCCGCGACGGCCGACAGCAGGCCGATGTAGGCGACCTCGGCGACGCCGATTGCCCCGGGGGTGATCGGGATCAGCGCGACGAGCCCAACGACGGCCATCGCGGAGAGCACCGCCGACGATGGCAGCACCTCGGGCGTCACGCCGACCGACCACAGGGCGACCTCGAGCACGACGAACCAGGCGAGCTTCGCCAGCACGGCGGCCGCATAACCACCGAGCCCGTACCGCGAGAGCGTCTCGCGCGCCTCTTCCCGGACGTCCATGACGCCCTCCACGATCCCGCTCGGCGGCGTGCGGCGGAAGAGATGCCACAGGCGCTTGGCGGCCTTGTCGAGCCACGTGCCCAGACGTCTGGCGAGCCGCTCGGAGCGGACGATGCCGACGATCACGCTCGCGGCGAGGGCGAGCGCCGCGACGCCGATCAGCGACAACCAGACGATCGCCGGCCGGGTCGTCTGGCCGCTCACGACGACGCCAACCGTGGCGATCGCCGGCAGCACGAGAACGGACAGCGTCTCGAAGAACGCCGCGAAGACGATCCCCGCCGTCGCCGCGTCCGCGGGGAGGCCCCATTGCCGGTACAGGACGAAGCGCACGGCGACGTCAGTCGGACCGGGGATCGTGCTGACCACGGCCCGCGCCGCGAGATCCGCGCCAACGGCGTGCGTCCACGACAGCTCCGGCAGCAGGATGCGGACCGGTGCCGCGTTCGCGACGTAGGCGACGACGGTCGCGACGACCAGGACGGCAAGCTGGCTCAAGCTCAGCGTCGACAGCGCCGCCAGGACCGCGTCGTAGTCGACGATCCGGGGCAGCAGCACGACGAAGACCACGACGACGATCGCGATGATGAGGAGCGCGCGCGTCACGACGGCCCGCCGGCTCGGCGGCCGCGCCGTCGGTGGTGTGGTGGCCGAGGGGAGGCTACGCGCGCTCGCCGCTGGCCTCCGCGTCGGCCTCGGCCCAGGCGCCCGCCCGAAGGAACTCGCCGACGGCGAGGGCCCACAGTGCCGACAGGATCAGCGCGAGCAGCAGTGCGAGGAGCCACGGGACCGGGTTGAGCCAGCCGACGATCAGCGCCGCCGCGGCGCCGGCCGCCATCGCGGCCATGAGCGGCCGGTAGACCGCCGGCAACCGGCGCGCGTCCTGGAGCGCCGACGCCGAGACGACGAGGCCCCCGAGGCCGACCGCGACGGCGCCTGACAGCAGCCACGCCGTCGCGGCGGGCGCGGCCGGGTCATGGGCGTGCCCGACGAGACCGACCATCGCGGCGCCCGCTGTCGCGATCGCGAGCGTGATCGGGAAGTGACCCAGAGTCCAGTCGGCGACCGCGGCGCCCTCCGCGCGCGGCAGCCGCCCGCCGATGACGTCGAAGTACATCCACCAGAACCCGAAGCCGACCACGAGCGCCGCGAACCCGGTCAGGATCGTAAGCGCGTCCTGGCTCGTTTCCGACAGCCCCGCAACGACGCCGATGACGACCTCACCTAGGACGATGATCGCGAACAGCCCGAACCGCTCCACCATGGAATCGGTCGGCCGAACGCCCCGCTCGTACATCACCGAGCGGTACCCGAGCATCTTGAAGACGACGAACCAGACGATCGCGTTGGCTGCCCAGACGGCGAGCCGCGCGTCGGGCGGCAGCAGCGCGCTGGCCGCGACGACGACGATCGAGACCGTCATCACGATCAGCCAAGCTCCGGTGATGGCCAGGTATTCCTCTGAGTCCTGACGTCTGACGGAGTACCAGAGCCAGGCGACGACCCACAGGAACACCGCGTAGGTGAGGGCGAAGTTTCGGCCGCCGTCGCCCGCCGCTGTCGAGGTGAACACCGCGAGCAGCGCCAGGATCGCGATCTGGACGAACGTAAAGGCCCGGGTCCGGCCGTCCTGCCGGCCATGCAGCTCGACGTACAGGGAGCCGTTGATCCAGGCGATCCAGACCAGCGCGAACACGATCGCGAACTCGGCGAACCCACGGGCGGTCAGATCGTCGGCGAACGCGCCGGCCGCCTGTCCGATCACCGCGACGTAGACGAGGTCGTACAGCAGCTCGAGGTTCGTGACGCTGCGGTCGCGGATCGACTCGCCGTGACGGCGAGGCGGTCGCCAGAACCACTCCCGGAACCGGTCGACGGTTCGGCCCTGCATCGACCCAGCGTACCGTCAGGCTGGCCGTATCATCGGCGCATGTGCGAGCACTTCGTCGCGCGAGCGGCCGAGCCGTTCCGGCTCGACGAGCTGTGGC
>JBJMMH010000013.1:0-16399 GCA_045804885.1 Chloroflexota bacterium
GCCAGGCCGAATTCCTACCGCGACTTCGGCGCTTCCTCTCGCCGTCGGACTCGCGGCTGTGGCGGATCTTCGGCCTGCTGCGCCGCGGCGTTCCGGAGTCGACCATCCAGGGTGTCACGGGCATCGCGCCTTGGTTCGTCGCCGAGATGGCCCGCAACGTCGCGCTCGAGGCCGACGTGCGCGCGACGGGAGATCGTCTTGCGTCCGCCGGGAGCGCAGACCTCGACCCGGACGGTGAGGTCGCGGCGCTGCTGGCGACCGTGAAGCGGGCGGGCTTTGGCGATCGTGAACTCGCCGCGCTCGCCGGAACGCCGGAGGCCGCGATCCGCGAGGCGCGCCTCCGGGTGGGCCTCCGGCCCGGCTACGCGATGGTCGACACGTGTGCCGCGGAGTTCGCCGCGGAAACGCCGTACTTCTACGCAACCTACGCCGCGGCGGGCTCGACGCCGGAAGCGGCACCGGTCGGCCGCCCGGCGGCCCTCGTCATCGGCTCGGGCCCCGTCAGGATCGGGCAGGGGATCGAGTTCGACTACTGTGCCGTCCGCGCGGCCGAGACGCTCCGCGAGCGCGGCTGGCAGGCGGTGATGATCAATTCCAACCCCGAGACCGTCTCGACCGACTTCGACGCCAGCTCGAGGCTCTACTTCGAGCCGCTCGACGCCGAGAGTGTCCGGAGCGTCGTCGACGCGGAAGCACGGGACGGTCACGGACCGCTGCCGGCGGTCGTCGCGTTCGGCGGCCAGACGCCGCTCAACCTCGCGGCGGAGCTGTCGGAAGCCGGCATCCCGCTCCTCGGCAGCGACCTCGAGGCGATCGACCAGGCCGAGGAGCGCACGCGGTTTGCGGCCCTGCTCGACCGCCTCGGCATCCCCCAGCCCGAAGGCGGCATGGCTCACAGCGTCGACGAGGCGCTCACGCTCGCGGATCGGATCGGCTACCCGGTCATCGTCCGGCCCAGCTTCGTCATCGGTGGACTCGCGATCGACTTCTGCTACTCGCCCGAGGATCTGGTCCGGCAGCTCGCCGCGGCGACGGTCGTCGACCCCGATCGGCCGGTCCGGATCGATCGTTACCTCGAGGGCGTCGAGGTCGACATCGACGCCGTGTGCGACGGCGACCGCGTCCTGATCCCGGGTCTTCTCGAGCACGTCGAGCGGGCCGGCGTCCACAGCGGTGACTCCGTGGCGGTCTTCCCGCCGCGGAGTGTCGGCCCCGGCGATCAGGCCCTGATAGTCGCGACGATGGAGCGAATCTGCCTCGCGCTCGGCGCGACCGGTCTTGTCAATGCCCAGTTCATCGTCCGTGACGACGGCGTGTATCTGATCGAGGTCAACCCGAGGGCCTCGCGGACGGTCCCGTTCATGAGCAAGGTCACCGGGGTCCCGATGGTCGAGCTGGCCGTCCGGATCGCGCTCGGCGAGCGGCTCCGCGACATCGGCTGGCCGAACGGCCTCCTCGACCCACCGCCGTTCGTCGCCGTCAAAGCGCCGGCGTTCTCGACCGCGAAGCTGCGCGGCGTCGACCCATCCGTCGGGCCGGGGATGCAGTCGACCGGCGAGGTGATCGGAATCCACACGGATCCGCGCGTGGCGTTGGCGAAGGCGCTCGTCGGCGCCTCACTCGTTCCACCGCGCCGCGCCGTCGAAGGCGACGAGCCGGTCGCCCTGCTGAGCATCGCCGATCGCGACAAGGACGGCCTCGTCCCCCTCGCACGAGCCCTTCGCCGGGCCGGCTACCGGCTCGCAGCGACGCCCGGGACGCGGACGCTCCTGCGCGAGGCCGGATTTGGCGTGATCCCGGTCGCCAAGCTCGGCGCGACGCCGGACGCCGCGATCGGCGAGGTCGGGATCCTCGAAGCGATCGCCCGCGGCGATGTCCGCCTGGTCGTGAACACGCCAACCCCGCGATCAGGCGTCGTCCGCGATGCGGCGGAGATCCGCCTCGCCGCGACGTCGGAAGGCATCCTGTGCCTCACGGCGATCGAGACCGCGATCGCGGCCGCCGAAGCGCTCGAGCCCGAGATCGGGGGCCGGCTCGCCGATGTCCGGTCGCTCGCCGACTGGGTCCCCACGCCGGGGATCCCGCGTCCGGTCGGGTCGGAGGAGCCAGAGACTGTCGGAGCCGGCGCCTCCGCGTGACGCGCCGGTTCGACCTCGTCATCTTCGACTGCGACGGGGTGCTCGTCGACAGCGAGCGCCTCTCGATCCGCCTCGACGCGGAGTTCCTGAGCAGCCTCGGCTGGGAGCTGTCGGACGATGAGATCGTCGAGCGCTGGGTCGGTCGCACGGAGGCCGTGATGAAGGCCGAGATCGAGTCCCAGCTCGGGCGGGAGATCGGAGCAGAATGGGACGCGTTCGCCGTCCGCTACGTCGAGGCGTTCGCGGACGAGCTCGAGCCCGTCGATGGGGTCGAGGCAGCGGTGACGGCGATCCAGGCGGCGGGATACGCGACCTGCGTCGCGTCCAGCGGCGGCATCGACAAGATCCGCCGGAACCTCGCGAAGA
The DNA here is from genome assembly GCA_045804885.1 of Chloroflexota bacterium. Taxonomy (GTDB): domain Bacteria; phylum Chloroflexota; class Limnocylindria; order Limnocylindrales; family CSP1-4; genus CF-46. The sequence continues at coordinate 2,505 of JBJMMH010000013.1, forward strand.
CGCGCCTCCTCTCGCGGTTCGACGGCCGATTGTTCAGCGCCGACGATGTCGAGCACGGCAAGCCCGAGCCCGACCTCTTCCTCCATGCCGCGCAGGTGATGGGCGCGGAACCCGCTCGAACGGCTGTGGTCGAGGACAGCGCCCATGGCGTCGCGGCCGGCGTCGCGGCCAAGATGGCGGTCTTCGCGTATGCCGGCGGCGTCACACCCGCCGACCGACTCGCTGGCATGGGCGTCGAGGTCTTTGACGACATGCGCGACCTCCCTCGGCTGCTCGAGATCGGCCCGAGCGACTGAGGGCGGACGTCCCGCCGGTCACGCCCAGAAGCGCGGCAGATGCTGCCGATGCGTCTCCAGGACGTCCTCGAGAAAGCGCTCGGCGGCTCTTGCGCTTGTCACCGTCGGGTCGAGGAGAAGCGCCCGCAGTGCGAGGTCCCGTGATCCCGCGACTGCGGCTTCGACCGCCACTTCCTGGATCGCCAGTTCGTGTCTCAACAGTCCGGCGATGTGATCCGGAAGGGTCCCGACGGGGACCCCGCGCGCGACACCCGCCGCGACGAGGCCCGGGACCTCGATCACCGAATCGCTTGGCAGGTCGCCGATATTGCCGTCGTTCGGGAGGATGAAGGACGGGCGCCGGCGCGTCCGTCGTGCGATCAGATCCGCCATGATCTGGACCGCGCCCTGGTCGATCGCCTCCTCCTCGGACGGCTCCGCGAGCAGGTGTTCGACGGATCGATCACCCGAAGCCCATGCCTCCAGCATTTCCGCGTCCGCTCGGCTCCGGCGCTCGTGGCGATCGAAGTCGTAGCCCGCCGTGCCGACGATTTCCGCGGCCCACGGCAGGTACTCGGCGATGTGATCGTCATCGATCGCCGGATGCATCCCGAATCGCTCGTACAGCATCTGGCTCAGCGGGGACCTCCCCTGGGGGGCGGCCATCGACTTCTCGACGAACTCGGGGAGGAGGTCGCGCCCGTCGCGGGCATCGCTGATCGAAACGATCCAGGTGAAGTGGTTGACCCCCGCTGCGTGGACGTCGATCTCGCTGCGAGGTCGGCCCAACGTCTGGGCGCAGGCGTCGATGGCTTCGGCGACGCTGTGACACAGGCCGACGACAGGCACCGTCGTGTGGCGTCGCAGCGCCAGACAGACGCGATTCTCGGGGTTCGTGTAGTTGAGGATGAGCGCGGCCGGGGCGAGCCGTTCGACATCCTGACCAATCTCCAGCATCAGTGGAACCGACCGGAGCGTGTGGGAGAGGCCGCCGGGGCCACCGTTCTCCGAGAGGACGCTGGCGAAACCATGGCGCAGGGCCATGGCATGGTCGGCGCGCCAGGTCGAGATGCGGTCGACGGCGACCGACGTCACCACGAAGTCGGCGTAGGGAAGCGCCTCGGTCCGTTCCGTAGTGGCTTGGACCCTGACATCCCAGTCGGCGACGGCGTTGAGCCGATACGCGAGCTCCGTCATCCGCCGCAAGGCCTGCGGATCGACATCCACGAGCCAGAGGTCCGCGCCACGGAACTCCGGGGTGCGAAACACGTCGCGGAGCAGTCCGATGCCGAAGATGGCGCTGCCGATGCCGATGGCGACAACCTTCACCGATGCAGCCTGACCGACGGGCGAACCATCGCGCAAGGGGCCTGCGACGGTTGTCGGACTAGGATGTCCAGAGGTGCCGTTCACAAATCGGAGGACCGGCCGATGGGCTCGCAGATCCCCATCACCCGTTTCGTGCCGACCGAGGAGCAGTTCGCCTGGACCTTCGGCGGCTGTGATCCGATCATGGGGATCCGCCCGGGTGACGTCCTCGATCTCTACACAGAGGACGCGTTCGGCGGCCGCATCCGCTCGACCGAGGACCTCCCCAGCAAGACGATCGCCTATCCCTTCATCAATCCCCAGACGGGACCGTTCCGCGTGGAAGGCGCGGAGCCGGGCGATACGCTCGCAATCCACCTGATTGACGTCCGACCGGCGCGCGACTGGGCGGTGTCGACCACCGTCCCGCTGTTCGGGGCATTGACCGGCACGCGGTACACCGCGACCCTCCAGCCGGCGCTTCCGGAGCGGACATGGCGGTACTCGGTTGACGAGGCCGCCGGCGAGGTCATCTACCAGGCTCTCGATTCCGATTACTCGGTGCGGCTGCCGCTCGAGCCCTTCCTGGGGACGATCGGCGTCGCTCCGGCAGCGAACGAGGCGCGGAACGTGCTCGTGCCGGAGGCGTTCGGTGGAAACATGGATACGCCCGAGGCCCGCGCCGGCACGACGATCTATCTCGGAGTCAACGTCGACGGAGCGCTGTTCTCCATCGGCGACGGGCACTACACGATGGGTGAGGGAGAAGTCTGCGGCGTCGCCGTCGAAGGCGCGATGAACACCCTGCTCACGGTCGAGGTCATCAAGGGCGTGTACTGCGAGTGGCCCAGGCTGGAAGACGACGAATCGATCATGGTCGCCGGGTCGTATCGGCCGCTTGAGGACGCATTTCGCATCGCCCACACGCAGTTGATCACGTGGATCGCCGCGGAAACCCGCCTCTCGATCATGGATGTGTATCAGCTGGTGACGCAGGCTTCGCGGTCGCCCATCGCGAACGTCTGCGATGCGAACTACACGATCGTCGCCAAGATGCCCAAGCGGTACCTGCCCGACGTCGGGTGGATGGGTGACACCCACGATCGATTGCGTCGGATTGGTGCGGCCGTCCGGCGACCGCCCGATGAGCATCCTGCGCGGATCACTTGACTGAGCAGGTGCGATCGGCTATCACACCCGATATGGTCCGACACCGACGTCGGATCGCAGGCGGCGCCGGAGGAGGTACTCAGCGCCGCGCATTCGTTCCACGGTGCGAAGGGAACGTACCGGTGACGCCCGATGTAGACGAGGCGTCGAGAACCTCGAACCATCGCGTCCCGGGCCGCCTTTTCGCCTCCGTGGTCAGCGCTGAGCGCCTTTTGGCGCTCGCCACGATCCGATAAGCAAGAGGAGGAACCATGAGTCGGGTTCCCGAACGTTTCCGGTGGGCGGTTCCCATCCTTTGCATGGCACTCGCAGTTGGTGCCTGCGCCTCGCCGGCATCCAGTCCGAGTGCAAGTGCCGCCGCCAGCGTCGCCGGCAGTGCGCCGGCTGGATCGGCCGCCGCATCGCCGGCTGGCGGCGCGAGTGCCGAGCCGTCGGCGGTCACCGGCACGTCGTGTCAGTCCGGCGCGACCGACGTCAAGTTCTGGACGAGCCACACGCCACCTGATTCGGATGCCCTCACGGATATCGTGAACGCGTTCAATCAGGCGAATCCGGACATCTGCGTCAAGATGACGATCGTGCCCGGGGCCGAGACCGACATCGCCAAGCTCCTGACGGCGATCCGCGGCGGGGCCGCCCCTGACGTCTACATGGCCGACCGCTTCACGGTCCCGCAGCGTGCCGCCGAAGGCGTGCTTGCCGAGCTCCCGGCGGACGTCGCTGGGATGAGCGGCGACTATCTCCCATTCGCGTGGGCCGAGACGCAGTTCCAGGGGAAGACGTACGCGCTTCCGTTTGACACCGACGCCCGAGCTCTCTGGTACAACAAGGACCTGATCCAGGCGGCCGGTGAGGATCCCGCTCAGCTCGACATCGCGAAGGGCCCACCGACGATCGAGCTCGTCAACAAGATTGCCGACAAGATCAGCAAGAAGGACGCCAGCGGCAACTACGACGTCATGGGCTGGGTCCCGGGCGGTCCGCACGAAGGCGGCACGCCGGGGGCGTTCGATCAGGGCTGGCACTACACGTGGGGGTTCGTTAACGGCGGCTCCTTCGCCGACCTGAACGCCTGCAAGGTGACGCCGCTCGATCCGGGCGTAGTCGCCGGCTTCCAGTTCATGTACGACTGGCAGAAGGATCACGATCCGCAGGCGGTCGCCCGCTGGGTCAGCACGAACCTGCCCCCGAACCCGCCCGCCGCACAGCATCCGCTGTGGACGCAGAAGCTCGGCATGTCGATCAGTGGCGACTGGCGAATCGCCGAGCAGAAGAAGTACGCGGCGGATCACAACTACGGCTTCACGTACATCCCCGTCAACAAGGCGGGCGACAAGAGCGTGACGTGGGCCGGCGGCTGGTCGATGGCGCTGATCCCCAACTCACCGGCAGCCGAGCAGGCGGTCAAGTTCATGAAGTACATCGCCGGCCCCGAGGGCCAGTCCGTGTACACCAAGGAGTCGACGCACCTGCCGACGCTCAACGCCCTGCTGCAGGACGCGTCGCTCTACGACGACCAGCACAAGCAGTTCCTCGAACTGCTGCCCACGGCCAAGAACCGGCCGCCGCTCGCCGTCGGCGCAGTCTATTGGGACGCGCTGACCACCGCGGAGGGCTCGGTCGAGCTCAACACCAAGGAGCCGCAGGCGGCCCTTCAGGAAGTCCAGGACGCGGTCCAGCCGCAGCTCGACGCCGTCGGCTGCTGAGAGACCAGCAATCGCCGCGGGGGCCGTCGGGCCTCCGCGGCGATGCCATACACGCTGACTGGATGAGGCGATGGCCGTAGCTCCCGCCGCCATCAACGCGCGCCGCCCTTCTCGCTTCCGGCTGGGGGCGCTCGAGCGCCGCAACCTCCGCTGGGGTCTGCTGTTCATCAGCCCGTGGCTGTTCGGCTTCATCGTGCTGGGGATCTTCCCCATCGTCTACACGTTCTACCTGAGCCTGACGCGGTACTCGGGCATCCGCGACCCCGTCCTGATCGGGACACAGAACTACCAGCGCATCGTGGGCGACCCGCTCTTCTGGAAGTCGCTCTACAACACGCTCTACTACACGTTGCTGGCCGTCCCCGTCGGCGTCATCATCGCGATGGTCCTCGCGATGGCCATGAACCGGCGCGTCCGGGAGGTCGCGGTCTACCGGGCGATCTACTACCTGCCGTCGATCCTGCCGATCTTCGCGATCTCGTTCATCTTCGTCATCCTGCTGAATCCGGGCTACGGCCTCGTCAACCTGATCCTCTCGAGCCTGGGGCTGCCGTCCCCGAACTGGCTTGGCGACCCGACGTACACGAAGCTCGCACTCGTGATGATCGCGCAGCTGGGGGCGGGCCAGTTCGCACTCGTCTTCCTGGCGGGACTCCGGGGCATCCCCATGGAACTCTACGAGTCGGCGGCGATCGACGGCGCCGGCGCCTGGTCGAAGTTCCGAAGCATCACCCTGCCGATGCTGACCCCGATCATCCTGTACGACCTCATCATCGGCCTTAGCTTCGGGCTACAGGTCTTTACGTCCGCCTACATCCTCACCGGCGGCGGGCGAACGGCAGCAGGCGCAGACAACTCACTGCTCACATACGTCTTCTACCTCTACAAACAGGCCTTCCAGTACGGCCAGATGGGGTACGCCGCCGCGCTCTCCGTCATCTTGTTCGTCGTCAGCGTGATCCTGGCCGCGGCGGTGTTCCGCTGGGCTCGGGGCTGGGTGTTCTACGGCGGGGAAGAGGCGTAGATGGCGACGACCGATGTCTCCGACGCCCACGGCGAGGTCGTAACCGAGAGTCGTTCGCGATGGCGGCGAGCCGGCAGCGTCCTCACCGGGTCGATCCTGCCTCGGATCATCCTGATCGGCGCAGCCGTCGTCTTCATCTTGCCGTTCTACTGGATGGTCGTCAGCGCCCTGAAATCGAACCGGGAGCTGAGGAACTCGCCACCCAACCTCTTGCCGCTCGACTGGGTCTGGCAGAACTTCGTCGACGCGGTCAACTACATCCCGTTCGGTCTGTACGCACTCAACTCGCTGATCATCACGATCGGCATCACGATCGGGGCGGTCCTGTCGAACACGCTCGTCGCGTACGGCTTCTCGCGCATCCAGTGGCCGGGCCGGAACAAGATGTTCTATCTCTGCATCGCGACCCTATTCCTGCCCTATCCGGTGATCCTGGTCGCGCTGTTCGACATCTTCGGCAGACTGCCTTCCTTCGGCCTCCAGGGCTCTCGTTCGTGGGTCAACACGTTCCTGCCGCTCATCGTGCCGGCCTTCTTCGGGAACCCGTTCTACATTTTCCTGATGCGGCAGTTCATGCTCGGCATCCCGCGGGAGCTTTCGGACGCGGCCCGGGTCGACGGCGCCACGGAGATCCAGACGTTCTGGCGCGTCATCCTGCCGCTGACGAAGCCGGCGGTCGTCGTCGTGGCGATCTTCGCCGCGGTCGGCGCGTGGAACGAGTTCCTCCTGCCGCTGCTCTACCTTCAGGAGAATGACAAGTACCCGCTCGCGGTCGGTCTGGCCTTCTACACGAGCGAGCACGACGTGGCCTACAACCTCCTGATGGCGGCGGCGACGCTCGTCGTGCTGCCCGTGGTCGTCATCTTCATCTTCGCCCAACGGTTCTTCGTCGAAGGCATCACGGTCGGCGGGGTCAAGGGATGACCATGTCCGCGGCGCCTGCTCCCGCGACGCATGTCGCGACTGTCGCCGGCCGCGCGATCTCCGTCGCCTGCCTCGAGGAACGTGAAGCAATACTCCGCCGGCTGCCGCGCGGGCGGCACCTACCTCCGGCCGGAGGGGTCGACCCGCTCGGCGTCCGGCGGTGGATCGTCCAGGAACTCGTGACCGAGGCCCTGATCCTCCATGAAGCCCGAAGGGAGGGCATCGCGGCCTCGACCGTGGATGCCGCCGTCGGCCCGCTTGTCGAGCGGGTCGCTCGACAAGTCACCGTCCCGGCCCGCGACGTCCGCGGGTATTACGAGCGGAACCAGGACCGTTACCGCCATCCGGAGTCGCGGCGCGTCCGGCACGTCCTCGTCGCGACCGACGCCGCCGCACGAGCCGTTGCCGACGCGATCCGCCACGGAGACGAGATGGCCGGCGTTGCGAGGCGCGTTTCGATCGACGCCGGGACGCGAGCGTCCGGGGGTGACCTTGGCGACGTCCGCCGCGGCGAGCTCGCGGGCCCGTTCGAGGACGCGATCTTCGGCGCCGAATGCGGATCGCTGGTCGGACCGATCCGGACCGAGCACGGCTGGCACGTCGCACGCGTCGAGTCGGTGACCGCCGCATCGCAGATCCCGTTCGACGAGGCGCGGCCCGCCATCGAGGCGAGGCTGCTCGCAGACGCGCGCCTTCTCGAGTTCGAGCGATGGCTCGAGCGCCGCCGGGCGGCAGTCGTGGTGATCGAGCCCGAGTTCGAGCATCCGGCCCACCCGATCCACGGCGCCGGAACGCACAGGCACTGAGGAGGCCCTTGGAGCGATGACGCGAGTGGTTGTCACGACCGGGGGCCGCGGCTAGCCGATGGATATCGTCGCGGCCGAGTCGACGAACCTCTTCATCGGGACCGAGGAGTCGCCGCGCCAGGTGGCCGTCATCCTGGTCCGCGGCTCCGATGCCGGGGATCGCGAGCCGGCCCAGGTCGAGATCCGCGGTTCGCGCCTCGCGACGGACAGAGCGCTGTCGGTCGGGCCGCTCGCGCCGAACGAGGTCGCCCGGCTCGAGATCGGGGTCGGCGTCGAGGATCCCATCGAGGCGGGCGAGAGCCGTGACGCCGAGGTCGTCCTGCGGTTCGGGTCGGACGAGCGCCGCTTCACGTTCGACTTCGTCGTCGCCGAGCCGGGCTGGCGGATGTTCATGATCTCGCACTTCCACTACGACCCGGTCTGGTGGAACACCCAGGCGGCGTACACCGAGACATGGGGGACGACGATCCAGTATCGACAGCCGTTCCAGGAGCCGGGCCTCGCCCTCGTCCGCGCGCACCTCGAGATCGCGCGCTCGGATCCCGACTACAAGTTCGTGCTGGCCGAGCTCGACTACCTCAAGCCGTACTGGGATGCCTACCCCGAGGATCGCGAGTACGTTCGCCAGCTCCTCGCCGACGATCGCCTCGAGTTCGTCGGTGGGACGTATAACGAACCGAACACCAATCTCACGAGCGCGGAGTCGACGATCCGGAACGCGATCTACGGGATCGGCTATCAGCGCGATGTCCTCGGCGGTTCACCGGCCACCGCGTGGCAGCTGGACGCCTTCGGCCACGATCCGCAGTTCCCCGGGATCATGGCTGACGCCGGCGTCACCTCGAGCTCCTGGGCTCGGGGGCCGTTCCACGAGTGGGGGCCCAACTGGGTGCGCGGCGCCGGGCGCATGACGTTCGCCGAGATGGCGGCCGGCGAACTGCCGCGTATGCAGTTCCCGATGGAGTTCGATTGGATCTCGCCGAGTGGCCGGTCGCTGCTGACCAGCTTCATGGCCGATCACTACTCGGCGGGCTGGTGGATGGACGCCGCTCCGACCCTCGAGGCCGCCGAGACCGAGGTTCACCGGCTGTTCACCGAGCTCGCCACGATGGCCGCCACAAAGAACGTCCTCCTCCCGGTCGGGACCGACTACAGTCCACCCAACAAGTGGCTGACCGCGATCCACCGAGACTGGAACCAGCGGTACGTGTGGCCGCGGTTCATCGCGGCCATCCCACGGGAGTTCTTCGACGCCGTCCGCGAGGCGAACGCCGCGAGCGGTCGGCGGTTCTCTCCCCAGACCCGCGACATGAACCCGATCTACACGGGCAAGGACGTGTCATTCATCGACACGAAGCAGGCCCAGCGGATCGCCGAGAACACGCTCCTGAGCGCCGAGAAGTTCGCGACGATCGCGGCGCTTCTCGGCGCGAGGTACCCCACGGAGGCGACCGACAAGGCGTGGCGTCAGCTCCTGTTCGGCGCTCACCATGACGGGATCACAGGGTCCGAGTCGGACCAGGTCTACCTGGACCTGCTCGGTGGCTGGCGAGAGGCCGTCGAGCTCGGCGGGACGGTCCTCGACGGCGCGCTGACGTATCTCGGTGGGCTCGTCGATACGACGGGCGACGGCATCGCCGTGACCGTCTTCAACCCATTGTCCTGGCCGCGGTCCGACATCGTCCGCGTCGACCTCGACCTGTCCGGCGTGGGCTCGGCCGGGATCGACCTCGTCGACGACGCCGGGGCGCTCGTTCCGTTCCTTGCCGAGACGATCGAGCGCGACGAGGACGGAGCGCCGTCGGCGGCCACGATCGCTTTCGTGGCCCGGGATGTGCCCGCCCTCGGCTACCGGACCTATCGGGCACTGCCGGGCGCGACTCGGCTCGACGACGCAGGCTGGCGCAAGGCGGATGCGACGACGATCGAGAACGCGGCGTTCGCCCTGTCCGTGGCGGCGGACCGCGGCGGAGCGATCGCGAGCCTGGTCGACAAGCGGACGGGCAAGGAGCTCGTGCGACCGAGCGAGGTCGCGAACGAGCTGCGCGTGTACCGGGAGTACCCGAACCACCCGCTGTTCGCGGAAGGGCCATGGCACCTGACCCCCGACGGCCGCTTCACGTCCGCAACCGCGTTCCCGGCCGAGATCACCGTCGAGACCTCGCCGATCGGGCAGCGGATCCGGGTTGAGGGCCCGTTCGAGTCGTCGCAGCGACGCCAGGAGATCCGGCTCTGGGCCGACGTCGACCGGGTGGAGCTGACGACGTCGCTGCACGATTACAGCGACCACGACCGGCTGTTCAGAGTCCGGTTCCCGGCCGCCGTCGAGGGCGGGACCGCGATCTCCGAGGTCGGCAACGCGGTCGTCGGACGTCCGTTCGGCACACCGAACGTGGATGTCGCGGAGGTCCCGTTCACGCTCGACCATCCGGCCTACAACTGGTTCGCTCTGGGCGCCACGGCCCGCGTCGAGCTCATCGACGAAGCCGAGCCATCTGCGGTCCGGGCGTCGCACGCGATCAGCGTCGCCGAGGTCGTCGCGCCCGACGACGCTCGCCTCGACCCGAGCCTCCGCGACCTCGTCGTCGCGCTCGTCCGGCAAGGTGTCACGTCGACCCTGACCCGAGACGAAGGCCACCGCTATGGCGTCCTCCACATCGACTCGAACCTGCCCGACGTACGCGTGGCCGTCGGCGGCCCCGACGAGAATGCATTCGTCAGCAAGCTCCTCGCAGCCGTCGAGCCGGGCTATCGGGCGGACGTCGATCGCCAGCTCACCGCCCGAGGCTGGGCTCGGCTCTGGATTCCCGAAGAGCGCGCCAGCGACGGGCGCGAGCCCATTCCCGACCTCCGTGACGCCAGGGCACTGCCGGTGCTGGTGGTCGCTGGTCGCGATGCCGACGCGACGGTCGAGGCGATCGAGGCGCTGATCGCCGACCTCGGCGAGGGACGGGTCGCGGTCGGCCAGCCGGCGACCCTCGACGGGATGGACGAGGTCGTGGAGGACTACACGATCGCGATCCTGAACCGGGGGCTGCCGGGCTTCAACGTCGAGGCCGACGGCAACCTGTACCTCTCGCTGATGCGGTCGTGCAGCGGTTGGCCGTCAGGAGTCTGGATCGACCCGCCGCGCCGGGCGACGCCGGACGGGTCCAACTTCCAGTTCCAGCACTGGAGCCACCATTTCGAGTACGCGCTTGCCGCCGCAAGGGGCGATTGGCGCGACGGCGGGATGGTCCGGATCGGCCACGAGTACAACACGCCGCTGATCGCGCGAACCTTCGACAACCATGACGGCCGGTTGCCGGCGGCGACCTCGTTCATCGAGGTGAAGCCGGCGTCCGTCGTGCTGACCGCGTTGAAGCCGGCCGGCAATCCCGCGTCGCGAATGGCGGCCATGGACGTAGACCCCGTTTCGCGCGTGGCCTTGCGGCTCCACGAGTCGTCGGGCCGGCCGACACACGCGACGATCCATAGTCGATGGCCCGTCGGCGACGCGAGTCTGACGGACATCCTCGAGGGGGCCGGCGAGCCGCTGCGGGCGGAAGCAGCGGTCGAGGTGTCCCTCGACCCGTACCAGATCGCGACGGTCAGCGCGTCGCTGCCATCGAGTGGCGGGGAGGCGCGCGACCGCACGGATCTCGCTCCGAGGGCTGAGCCGGCGCAGCCCGTCTTCGCGGACTACTGGCTGCACAACAAGGGCGCCGCGCCCATGGGCTACCAGGCCGTGACCGTGCAGATCCGGCCGTCGCTGATGTCCGCCGACGGGCCCTTCAACGTGCCGATCGTCGTCGCGTCGGAGCGGACCGACGAGGCGGTCGCGGGGACGGTGCGGGTGATCGTTCCGCCCGGCTGGGATGCCTCGCCGCCGGAGCGAATCTATCGCCTCGCCCCGGGCTCCCACCTGGAGCTCAATGTCGCGATCACGCCCGCGTCCGGCGCGACCCCGGGGCGCTATTTCGTCGCCGCCCGCATCGCGGACGAGGTCGGCCAGGATCACGAGGATGTCGTGACCGTCGACCTCACCCCGAGCGGCGACGGGGGCGCGCCGAGCAATCCGGGTGCCGACGAGCGCTCCCCGGAGCTGCGTGCGGCAGTGGAGCGGGCGCTCGCGGTCGCTGGAGTGGAGGTCGACTCGGCGGACGCCGCCGCCGGTCCCGGCACGCGGCATGAGCCCGAGCGCGAGTTGCAGGTCGAGCTTCTGGGCGACGACCTCGCCGTCCGCGCGGGCGACGAGGCCCATCTCCGGATGACGCTCCGGAATCTCTGCGCGGCCGAGATCCGCGGCGAGGCGCAGGTCCTGAGCCCCTACGACACCTGGTCGACGATCGTCCCGTGGACCCAGCCGTTCTCCGTCGACGGGGGAGGCGAGGCGACGCTCACGTTCCGCGTTGCGCCGCCCAGGAATGCCTCGCCCGGAACGTATTGGGCGCTGGTCAAGGTCATGTATTTCGGGCGCATCTGGTACACGGAATCGGTGCCCGTGACGATCCTCGCGCCGAGCGTCGTGAGCGTCGCTGAAGCTGTGGCCGGCCGATAGCGGTCGTGGACCCGCAACCGCCGGCAGGACGGAGGTCGTCGTGACGGACGCCATCAAGATTGGCCTGCTCCCGTGGGGGCAGCGCACGGACTGGCCGTCGCTTCGGGGGATCGGGCAGCGAGCCGACGAGCTCGGCTACGACTCGCTGTGGACGTGGGATCACCTGTACCCCATCCAGGGCGATTGGCGTGGTCCGATCTTCGAGGGCTACATGATCCTCGCGGGCTGGGCCGGCGTCACCTCACGGGCCACCCTCGGCCTGATGGTCGGGGCGAACACGTTCCGCAACCCGGCTCTCACCGCGAAGATGGTCACGACCCTCGACCACATGTCGGACGGCCGCGCCATCCTGGGAATCGGCGGGGCGTGGTTCGAGCGGGAGCACGAGGCCTTCGGGATCGAGTTCGGGTCCGGATTCGGTGAACGACTCGATTGGCTGGACGAAGCGGTCGAGCTCATGCGCGCCATGGTCCGCGGCGAGGAGGCCACGGCCCGCGGGCCTCGCTATCACGCTCGCTCTGTCAGAAACGACCCGCAACCGATCCAGGCAAGCCTGCCTATCCTGATCGGCGGCGACGGCGAGAAGAAGACGCTCCATACCGTCGCCAAGTACGCAGACGCCTGGAACACCGGTGGCGATATCGACTTCGTGCGCCACAAGGACGCCGTCCTGCGGCGATGGTGCGAGGAGGTCGGCCGGGATCACGCCGAGATCGAACGGACACTGGGCTTGGGTCTGGTCGTCATCCGTGACGACCCAGCCGCCGCCCGCCGGGTCGAGGCGACGATCCGTCAGCAGCACCCGGGCTACGACGAGGCCGGACGACTGGGATCGGCGGCCGAGATCGCAGAGTCGCTCCAGCCCTACGTCGAGCTGGGCTTCCGTCACATCTTCTTCGACGCTCCGGCGCCATTCGACGAGGAGACGATCGAGCGCTTCGTCGCTGAGGTCAAACCAATGCTCGAGGCATCCGCTCGCACATCGACGTCGGCCTGAGACGACCCTGCCGCGCCGCCTCGCGGATCGCGCCGACTCCACGCCGCGGCTGACGCCACCCCGTCTAACGAGACCTACGATTGGGAACGTGATCCTCCCAAAGGTCCGGGACCCGCGGTTCATCACCGTGCGTCGCGGCGGCACCCTCCGGGACGACGACCACCGCCTTCTGGCGGTCTGGGCGGCAGACTGCGCGGACCACGTGCTCCACCACTTCGAGCAAGCGCGGCCGGAGGACGCTCGACCGCGCCGGGCGATCGAGCTCGGGCGGGCGTGGGCGCGGGGCGAGATCCGGATGACGGAGGCGCGCTCCGCAGCAGGCCATGCCAACGCCGCAGCCCGAGACTTATCAGGAGCGGCGAGGCACGCGGCATACGCCGCCGGTCAGGCCGCCGCGGTCGCGCACGTGGCAGCCCACGAGCTCGGCGCCGCCGCCTACGCGATGCGGGCCGCGCAGGCGGCGTCACCGGAAGCCGCGCGTCGCGACGCGGGCCGCCTGGAATGCGACTGGCAGCGGGTCGAGCTTCCCGACGAGATTCGGGAGCTCGTGCTCGACGACCAGCGGCTGCGAAACGAGCTCTGCTGGTTCGTCTTCGATTGCTGAGCCGCGCGCGGCGACCGCCTAGGCGGTGAGACGGGCCGCGATCGTCGTCGCCGCCTGGCCTTCGGGTACCTCGACGACGAGCGACTGGCCGAGCGACCAGAGCGTCAGGGTCGTCAGCGCGACCATGATCACCGCCAGCGGCACCTCGCGCCGGCGGCCGATGCCCTCGGAGTGCCTGGACATGTACACGACGTGGCCGGCCCACGCGCCGAGCATATGGCCGCCGACAACAGCGGCCAGCTGGATCGTCCAGACGAAGCCCGGCGGCAGCCACGATGACGACGGCTCGAAGAACGCCCAGCCCAGGTTGAAGAGGTCGCCGCCTGGCTGGAGCGGATCGGCGATCGCGACGACGATCCGCTGGCCGTCGATGAGCAGGTACGTGAAGTAGTGCGCCAGGAGGTAGCCGGCAGCGATCGGCACGAGGCCGGCCGCCGTGGCCGACACGCCGACGAGCCGCGAGACGATCAGCGCCGCGAGCACGAGGCAGCCCATGAACCCGATCAGCTGGAGCGTCTTGATCGGGACGCCCGGTGCGCCG
>JBJMMH010000014.1:0-8735 GCA_045804885.1 Chloroflexota bacterium
CGTGCTGATCCCGATCACCTCGCCGGTCGACTGCATCCCGGGTCCGACCGACGGATCGACGCCACGCAGCTTCGCGGTCGAGAACGCCGGCGCCTTGACCGCCACGAAGGCCGGCGGCGCGAGGAGCCCATTCGGCCAGCCGAGATCGGCGAGGGTCTCGCCGAGCGCGATCCGGACCGCCAGCTCGACCATCGGCACGCCCGTGACCTTCGACATGAACGGCACCGTCCGCGACGCGCGCGGGTTGACCTCGATCAGGTAGACCCCGTCCTCTCGGACGATGAACTGGGCATTGCAGAGGCCGCGCACGCCGAGCGCGCGGACGATCCGCTCCATCGTCGCGACGACCAGGTCGCGGTCCCCCTCCCCGACCGTCTGCGGCGGAAACATGCCGACCGAGTCGCCGCTGTGGACGCCGGCCCGCTCGACGTGCTCGAGGAGGCCCGGGATCAGGACGGTCTCTCCGTCGCTGACCGCATCGACGTCGACCTCGATCCCCTCCAGATAGCGGTCGATCCGGACGGGCCGGTCGGGGTCGACGACCGTGGCTGCCGCGAGCTGGCGGACGAGGTCATCGGGGGAATAGCAGAAGTCGATCGCCAGGCCACCGATCACGAAGCTCGGCCGGACGATGACGGGGTAGCCGATCCGCTCGGCGAGCGTGAGGGCCTCCTCGATCGAGTGGGCCATCCCGCCTTCGGGCTGGGGAATGCCGAGGCGGTCGAGCAGCGCCGAGAAGCGCGTCCGTTCCTCCGCCTGGTCGATCGTCTCGAGATCGCTGCCGAGAAGCGGAACCCCGGCCTCCGCGAGGGGCGCCGCCAGGTTCAGCGGCGTCTGGCCGCCATACGCAACCACGGCGGGGAGCGGCGACTCGCCGTCCCGTGTCTCGGCGTCGATGACGTTCAGGACGCTCTCGGGATCCAGCGGCTCGAAGTACAGCCGGGAGCTCGCGTCGAAGTCCGTCGACACGGTCTCCGGGTTGGAGTTGATCATCACGGCTTGCCAGCCACGATCGCGAAGCGTCGCGGCGGCCTGGACCGCGCAATAGTCGAACTCGATCCCCTGCCCGATCCGGACGGGACCGCTGCCGATGACGAGGGCGGCCGGGCGTTCGACGCGCGGCGCCTCAGGCTCCGATCCGGCGGCCGCATAGGTCGAGTAGAAGTACGGCGTCTCGGCGGCGAACTCGGCGGCACACGTGTCGACCATCGCGTAGCCCGGACGAAGCCCGAGCGCCTCGCGCGTTGCCTGGATCTCGCTCTCTGCGATTCCGGCGATCGCGGCGAGCTCCCGGTCGCCGAAGCCCGCTCGCTTCGCGGTCGCGAGACGCGTGGCGGCCTCGTCGTCTCGCGGATCCGCCAGCCGCGCGCCGGCGGCGGCGACCTCATGCTCGAGGCCGACATTCCGGCCCATCTCGGCCAGGAACCACGGAGCGATCCCGGTTGCCTCCTGGATCGTCGCCTCGGGGACGCCGCGGCGAAGGAGGCCGAGGAGCCGCCAGAGGCGCGAGTCGGAGGGCTCGAGGAAGCGGCGGAGGACGATCGGCGCGGCGGAGCGCTGGGCAAACCGCGTCGACTCGCACGCCTGACCCCTCTCGTCGACCCAGCGGATCGGCTCGTCGTCAGCGACGTCCGCGTCGGGGTTGCGGCCGAAGACGCTGCCGAGATAGTCGAAGGTTGGCCGCCAGCTCGGGTCTTCCGAGAGCGGCCCGACGCCTGCCTGCTCCAGGCCGCGGAGCGCCTTGTTGAGCGCCGAGCCGAACGTCCGGTCGATCGCCATCACCTCGCCGGTCGCCTTCATCTGGCTGCCGAGGGTCCGGTCGGCCGTCGGGAACTTGTCGAACGGGAAGCGGGGCAGCTTGACGACCACGTAATCGAGAGCCGGCTCGAACGCAGCGACGGTCGTCCCCGTGACGACGTTCGGGATGTCGGCGAGCGTCCGGCCGATCGCGATCTGGGCCGCAACCCTCGCGATCGGATAGCCCGTCGCCTTCGATGCGAGCGCGGACGACCGCGAGACGCGGGGGTTGACCTCGATGACCGCGTAGTCACGCGAGTCCGGCGACAGCGCGAACTGGACGTTGCAGCCGCCCTCGACGCCGAGCGCCCGGATAATCGCCAGCGCCGCGCTTCGCAACCGCTGGTGGACAGGATCGGGAAGCGTCTGGACCGGCGCGACGACGATCGAGTCCCCGGTGTGGACGCCGAGTGGGTCGACGTTCTCCATCGAGCAGACCGCGATGCAGGTGTCGTCGGCGTCGCGCATCACCTCGTATTCGATCTCCTGCCAGCCGACGAGGCACTTCTCGACCATGACCTGCCCGATGGGGCTCGCGCGAAGGCCGGCCCGAAGGCGCTCGCGGTAGGCGTCTTCGGTTCCGACGATGCCGCCGCCTGTGCCGCCGAGCGTGAACGCGGGACGGACGATCGCCGGCAGGCCGATCTCCTCGAGCGCGCGATCGGCAGACGCCCGCCGGTCGACGTCCGTTGCCCCTTCGACGATCGCGCTCGGTGCGTACGGCTGGCCGATCCGATCGAGGAGATCGCGGAATCGCTCGCGGTCCTCCGCCATCTCGATCGCCTCGAGCGGCGTCCCGAGCATCGTCACGTTGTAGCGTGCTAATACGCCATCACGTGACAACGCGACTGCGAGGTTGAGTGCCGTCTGGCCGCCGAGGCCTGCCAGCAGCCCGTCCGGACGTTCCCGTGCGATGACCGCCTCGACAGCGTCGACCGTGAGGGGCTCGAGGTAGATCGCGTCTGCGACGCCGGGGTCGGTCATGATCGTGGCCGGGTTGCTGTTGACCAGGATCGTCCTGACGCCCTCGGCCCGGAGCGCCCGGCAAGCCTGCGTTCCGGCGTAGTCGAACTCCGCGGCCTGACCGATGACGACGGGCCCCGAACCCAGGATCAGGACCGAGCCCGGCTTCCCCGTCACGCGCGGCGCGCCCCGGCGGCGGTCACGAACCGGTCGAACACCGCCATGGCGTCCAGCGGCCCGGGCGCGCCTTCGGGGTGGTACTGGACCGTCTCGATGGGCTTCGTCGCGTGGCGCAGTCCCTCGACGGAGCCGTCGTTGAGGTTCACCTGGCTCACGTGGAACCCGCCGTCCGGCGGGAGCGACTCGGAGAGGACCTGCACCTCGTGGTTCTGGGCCGTTACCTGGACAAGCCCTCGGTCCACGTCCCGGACGGGGTGGTTCGCGCCGTGATGGCCGAAGCGCAACCGGCCCGTCTCGGCACCCGCTGCGCGGGCGACGACCTGGTGCCCGAGGCAGATCCCCAGCAACGGCCGACCGTCGTCGATGATCGCGCGAGCAAGTGCCACGGGTGCGTCGAGGCGCGCCGGGTCGCCCGGTCCCGGTGAGAGGATTACCCCGTCGATGTCGGGCGCGAGCGCGACTGCGGTCGAGATCGTGTGCGGCAGGATCCGGACCCTCGCGCCCCGGCGCCGCATCGCGCGGACGATGTTCGACTTCAGGCCGTAGTCGACGATCGCGACGAGCGGCCCACCCTCGTCGTGGCTGCCGACGTCGAGGATCGATCCCGGCGACACCTGCCCGACGAAGTCCTGGTCCTCCCAGCGTGGCACGGACCTCGCTCGCTCGATTGCGGCCTCACGGTCGATGAACCCGGGCTCGGTGACGATTCCGCGGAGGCAGCCACTCGACCGGAGGTGTCGGGCCAGGGCGCGGGTGTCGACGCCGGCGATCGCCGGGATCCCGGACGTACGGAGCAACGACGCGAGCTGCCGGACGTCGTCCACGACCGCCGCTGTCGCGTTCGCCACGACGAGGGCTCGAAGCCATGGCCGCGTCGACTGGTCGTCGTCGACGAGTCGGCCGTAGTTGCCGATCAGTGGATAGGTCATGACGACGACCTGGCCCGCGTAGGACGGATCGGTGCAGACCTCCTGGTAGCCCGTCTGCGACGTATTGACGACGAGGTCTCCGCCGGCTGCCTGATCGGCGCCGAACGCGATGCCCGGGAAGACGGTCCCGTCCTCGAGAGCCAACAGCGCCTCGCCGCTGTCGCCTACACGGGGGTCGACGATCGACGCCGGTCGGGGCAGCGGCGGAACCGGGCCGGCGAACACGTCGGCGAGCGTCACCGGGGCCGCCGCGACATGAAAACGCCACCGGCCCAGCGGGCTCGGTGGACGCGCGGACACACTCGATCGGCCTCCTTTCCGGCCTCACTGGACCGGTACGCCGGCCTCACTGGACCGGCCATCAAGGAACAGCGGAAGGGTACCACCCACGACCGCGCGAGATGGTGGTCGGAGCAGTCGGGAGCGGTCCGGATGAGTCGTACCACGGCGAGATGACCCGTCCGCCGCGAATCGACAGGACCTTTGGTCCAGCGCACCGACGCACCAGTCACCCGAGAGTGGCAAGCGCACTCGTTTCTTCGCCGCATCCCCGCTCGCATCCGTCACGGCGGGCGATCGGGAGCGGCTCCATCCACTCACGGGAGGCTCACCAGGGGATGTCGGACACCAACGCCGCCACGACTGCCCGGCGGACATCGCCGAGACGCGCCGCGCTCACCTTCGCGGTCGCTCTCGGATTCGCGGGCACGATGGTCACGGGGGCATCGGCGCACACTGCGACGCCGAATCGCTTCCATAACCTGTCAGTCAACGCAATCACCGCCACGGGCTACGTCTACGTCCCGTTGACTCCAAACCGGATCCTGGATACCCGCACGGGCGTGGGCCTGAGCGGGAAGCTCCACAACCGCATCGCGCGGACCTTCCAGGTGACGGACCGCGTCCCCGCCGACGACACCAAGAACGTCCCGACCGATGCCACCGGCGTCACCGGGAACCTGACGGTCGACCGCCAGACGAAGGCGGGCTACTTCTCGCTGACACTCTCGCCGGACAACAATCCGACGACCTCGAGCCTCAACTTCACGGCGAGCGGTCCCCACGCCAACTCCGTGACGACGGGTCTCGGCGCAGGCGGCATGCTCAGTGTCACGTACGTGGCCGGCAACGGCTCACCCACGGCTGATGTCGTCTTTGACGTCACCGGGTACTTCATCGAGGGCGCCGGCACCGGTGCCGAGGGTCCCGCCGGTCCTGCCGGTCCTGCCGGTCCTGCCGGCCCCGCCGGTGATGACGGCGCTGTCGGCCCCGCTGGCCCCGCTGGCCCCGCTGGTGATGACGGCGCTGTCGGCCCCGCTGGCCCGGCTGGCCCGGCTGGCCCGCAGGGTGATGCCGGTCCCCAGGGCGATCCCGGTCCCCAGGGCGATCCCGGTCCCCAGGGCGACGTCGGTCCGATTGGGCCGGCGGGTGCCCAGGGCGATCCCGGTCCGCAGGGCGATCCCGGCCCGCAGGGCGACGTCGGACCCCAGGGTCCGGCCGGCACCAACGGCGCTGATGGCCTCATGACGTACCGCGCGGGCGGCGCCACGCTCCGCTCGACGGGCACGCCGACCGGCCAGACGACGGTCACCTTCTCGGTGCCGCTGGCCAGCGCCACCTACCGGGTCAGCTACGCGTTCACGAGCGTCCCGGACTTCGGTCCGCACCTCGACGTGTACCTCACCGTCACGTCGAAGACCGTGAACGGCTTCACGTTCCAGCTCAACAATTCGACCGGCACCGCTGTGAATGCGCCGGCCGGTACTACGCTCGACTGGCTCGCCCTCCCGACGAACTAGTCGCCACACGCAGTAGCAGACGGCCCCCGGGTTCCGCCCGGGGGCCGTTTCGTTTGGCCGGTCGGTGCATCAGCCGGCGGGCGCCGTCACCGCCTCGGAAACGGCGGGCGGCTCGAATGGGCCGAGTTCGCCCTTCGCGATCAGCGCTCGCCGCCGCTCGACCTCGAGCGCGAGCAGTTCGTTGTCGAGCTCCTCGCGCCGCGCCCGCTCGGGCTCGCACGAGCAGCAATTCGCGAGCTCTGGGTCGTACACCGTGCCGTCCGTGGGGAGCGACACCGGGCGTGGCCGCTCGGCCGCGTCGCCTGGCCTGGGGAGCAGGGCCATGGCCTTCTTCACCGCCGAACCGATCTCGGGCGGCATCTCGTCGAGATCCTCGAGCTTGTGGAACTCGCTCCCGAACCCCGCGGCAGCGATCCGGAACTGGATCTCGTAGACGACGGTCGTGACGGCGTACAGCTCGACGACCTGGCGGATGAAGTACGTCACCGCTCGGCAGGCGTTGTCGTTCTGGATCGTCCGGACCGTGACGTCGGCGATCTCCTTGTCCTCGTACGTGCTGACGACGACCGAGCGTTCGGCGTGGGTCAGCAGCGAAGCCTGCGACACGGATTGATTGAACTGGTCGGAGACGAAGCCGACGGCGACCTGGTTGCGGTCGGTCACGCTGACCGAGCCCGACACGCTTCCACTCGGCGCGCCGAGCAGACCCGCAAGCCCGCCGCCGACCGAGACGGACGTCCCGGTCTTGGCGCTCGTCAGCAGGTCGTTCAGGACCGAGAACGAGTTCTGGACACGCGACTGGTGGATCGCGGACGTGAACTGCATGAACGTCGTGGTGACGGAGAACCGATCCTGCTCGCTCGTCGTCCGGCGATACCGCTCGCTGTGGTAGAGGTTGACCTTCTCGCCCGGCAGCAGCGTCACCGTGTAGAGCAGCGGGCCGTGCTGCTTGCCGCGGCGGCAGATCCGGTGCTCGAACGTGATCCGGAACTCGACGAACGGCTGCGCGGCGTCGAACCGGCCGAGGACCGGCTGGTCCTTGCCGAGCGGCCGCCGCAACAGCCTCGTGTCGTAGTAGATCAGGCACTCGTCGTCGGAGAGCCACGGCGGGTCACACGGGCTCGTGCAACAGGCGTCGTCGGAACAGCTGCTCGTCGGCCGCGGCGGGGCCGGATCGTCTCGTGGACCAGGTCGTGCTGGCATGGCGTCCCCTTGGCGCTTCCCCCGGCTGCAGCGCCCGTCGCGCCGCGATCGCCTGGCCGCAACCTAGAAGGGGCGCATCTCGGGGCTATCTCGGGATCGCCGAATCGGCGGGCCGCGAGGAGTGTTGTCGTGAGGCCGACATGGTCGTCGCGCGATCGGGATCAGTAGCCGCCGTTGCCGCCGCTACCACCGCCGGAGTTGCAAGCTGCCACGAGCAGCGCCAGGATGGCTGCTGCCAGCGCCCTGACGACCGCCGCGATTTGCTGACGTCGTTCCATCGCTGTAGGAAACACGCCGGCCGCGCGATTGAGCAGGACGAGCCGGTGCTGGCGCCTTGCACGACCGTGGAAAACGACGCTGCAGGCCGCTCTCGAGCGCGCGCAAGACAGCGTGTCGGTCGTGGCGCGCGCGCCAGGCGCCAGCCGCCGGCCTGATCCGAGCGGCTACACTGGCTCCCTGCCCTGGTGGTTTCCGGGGATGGCCCGTCGCCCAACGGTGTCGTCGCCGGCTCGCCCCGCGTCCTGGTCACACCGTCACGTCCAAGCACCGGAGGGCATATGCACACCCCGGCAAGTCGCGGTTCGTCAGGTCGCGGGCGGTTTCTCATTGGCGCCGCACTGGCGATCACGATCGCTGGTTGTACTGCTGCTCAGCCCCAGACGCCGAGCGCGGTGGCGGCAACGGCCACGTCCGCGGCGACTCCCCAATCGAGCACTCCTGGCCCCGGTGAGAGCGTTGCCGCGTCGGCCGACGCGTCAAGCGGACCCGTCGGCTATGAGGCTTGGGTCGAGCGCCAGGGCTTCGGCGGCTCGTCTGGCCTCCGTCAGGCGATCAACGACGCCCAATTCATCAAGGCGAATGCGTACACCGTGACGGCTTTCGACGTCGATGACGGTGCGCGACGCATCGATCTTCTCGCCGCATGGCTGGACGAGCATCCGCCGACCGCGTGCTGGGCCGACTACCACGCGGCGATGCGAAGCGCGCTCGGCCGAGCCCATGACGGCTACGTTTCCGCCAGGGAGGCTCGAACTGCCGGGACGTCGATCCCGACGGACGTCGCTGCGGCGCTCGTCGACGAGATCCAGGCTGCTTACGACATGGCGGCTCCGACCGGCTGCTGAGGAGCGGCATCCGCCGACCCGATCGACGCCCCGGTCCCCGGCAGCGGGTTTGTCGTGCGCTTGCCACGTTCCGGTATAAGATCGAGGCGCAAACGCCCTAAGGACGGGAGAAACGGGCGATGGCGCTGCCGATCGAGGATGTCCTCTCCCTTTGGCGGGAGGCCGAGCGGGTACTCGAGGAACTGCCGGCTGACGCCCCGGAGCGGAGGGTCGTCAGCGCCGAGCTCGTCAACCTCAAGCGGATCTACAAGCGGCTGACGTCGGAGAGCGACGCGACCGCCGAGACGCTCGGGCAGTCGCGCGTCAGCATCGAGGCCGCCCACGCGACGCTGGCACGGGCAAGGGCACATCTGGACGCTGAGTAGCGCTACCCGCGCGTAACCCAGACAGAAACGAGCCCGCGGGAACGATCCGGCGGGCTCGCGTCATTTCGAGTTGCTGGTGAGCCCGGGAGGACTCGAACCTCCAACCAACTGATTAAGAGTCAGTTGCTCTGCCATTGAGCTACGGGCCCACGGTTTCACGCTCAGTGCGCCGGAGTCTACCGCAGCGTCCGACATCCGAGCCAACGCACAATCGTTCGGCCGGCACCTTCGTGCGGCCGACAAGAGCCCGAACACGATCAAGGCCTACCTGGACGCCGCGGAGCGGCTTGACGCCTACCTAGAGGGCCACGGAATGCCACGCGCCGTCGCGGCGATCCACCGCGAGCACGTCGAAGCGTTCGTCGAGGACCAGCT
>JBJMMH010000015.1:0-5731 GCA_045804885.1 Chloroflexota bacterium
GATCGCGATCGCCCACGTCGAGTACGAGACCGACGCCCGCCACAACGCCCACATCGACTGCCCGGGTCACGCCGACTTCTTCAACAACATGATCACGGGCGCGGCCCAGATGTACGGCGCGATCCTCGTCGTGGCCGCGACCGACGGCCCGATGCCCCAGACTCGCGAGCACATCCTGCTGGCTCGCCAGGTCGAGGTCCCGTACATCGTGGTCTTCCTCAACAAGGTCGACGCGGTAGACGATCCGGAGCTCCTCGACCTCGTCGAGCTCGAGGTCCGCGAGCTGCTCAGCAAGTACAACTTCCCCGGTGACGACCTGCCGGTCATCCGCGGCTCCGCCCTGAAGGCGCTGGAGGCCCCCGACGATGCGTCGAACGAGGCCTACAAGCCCATCCAGGAGCTGATGGACGCGGTCGACAGCTACATCCCGACTCCGGAGCGCGCGATCGACAAGCCGTTCCTGATGGCGATTGAAGACGTCTTCGGCATCAAGGGCCGGGGTACCGTGCCGACAGGCCGGATCGAGCGCGGCGTCGTCAAGATCGGCGACGAGGTCGAGCTCGTCGGCGTCCACGCGACGCGGAAGGTCGTCGTCACCGGGGTCGAGATGTTCGGCAAGACGCTCGATCAGGGCCAGGCCGGCGACAACGTCGGGACGCTGCTTCGCGGCATCGAGCGCGAGGAGATCGAGCGCGGCCAGGTGCTCGCGAAGGGCGGCTCGATCACGCCCCACACGAAGTTCTCGGCCCAGGTCTACGTCCTGACCAAGGAGGAGGGCGGCCGCCACACGCCGTTCTACAACGGCTACCGGCCGCAGTTCTACCTCCGGACGACCGACGTGACCGGCGCGATCGGCCTGCCCGACGGGGCCGAGATGATCATGCCCGGCGACAACGTCGAGATGACCGTCGAGCTCATCACGCCCATCGCCCTCGAGGTCGGCCAGCGCTTCGCGATCCGCGAGGGTGGCCGGACCGTCGGCGCCGGTTCCGTCACGGGCATCCAGGCGTAGGGCCGGGACGATGGCGAGGGTCGAGGCGCGTCCGCCCATCCAGTTGGCCTGCACCGAGTGCAAGCAGCGGAACTACACAACGCGCAAGAACAAGAAGAACGATCCCAACAGGATCGAGCTGATGAAGTACTGTCCCCGAGAACGCCGCCACACGCTTCACCGCGAAGCGAAGTGAGCATCGCAGGGGTGTAGCTCAATTGGCAGAGCACCGGTCTCCAAAACCGGCGGTTGTAGGTTCGAGTCCTATCGCCCCTGCCAGCACCGTCCCAGTCGCCAATCACCGTAGCGCGAGAGAAGAACCCACGACGTGACTCGAATCCGCCGCTTCATGAACGAGTCCTGGTCGGAGCTCCGCAAGGTCTCCTGGCCGACGCGCGAGCAGGTCCGAAACCTGACGGTCCTGGTGTTCGCGGTCAGCTTCGCCGTGGGCGTCTACATCACGGTGCTCGACGCCGCCTTCCAGTCGGCGATCGGGTTCATCGTCGAGGCGGGCACGTGATGACCGAGACCACGACGACGGAGACGGCGAAGCTGCCCGAGAAGCGCTGGTACGTCATTCACACGTACTCGGGCTACGAGAACAAGGTGAAGGCGAACCTCGAGCACCGCATCGAGTCGATGGGGATGGAGGACAAGATCTTCCAGGTTCTCGTCCCGATGGAGGACGAGATCGAGATCCGCCAGGGCCAGCGGCACACCGTCCAGAAGAAGGTCTACCCGGGCTACGTCCTGGTCGAGATGATCCTCGACCCCGACAGCTGGTTCGTCGTCCGGAACACGCCGGGAGTGACGAGCTTCGTAGGAGGCGCGAACATCCCTGGCGTCCGGAGCGAGCCGATCCCGCTCGACGAGACCGAGGTCAAGCAGATCCTGCGGCACATGGGCGTCGAGACGCCGAAGTTCCGCGTCGCGTTCACGAAGGGCCAGAGCGTCCGAGTCACCGACGGGCCGTTCGCCGAGTTCATCGGCACGGTCGACGAGGTCAACCCGGAGCGCAACAAGGTCAAGGTCCTCGTGAGCATCTTCGGCCGGGAGACGCCAGTCGAGCTGGACTTCCTCCAGGTCGAGAAACTCTGAGAAAGGACGCCCCCGACCCGTGGCCAAGAAGATCCGCACCGTCCTGACCCTCCAGCTGCCCGCCGGCGCGGCGACGCCCGCGCCGCCCGTGGGCACCGCTCTAGGCCCGCACGGCATCAACATCATCGAGTTCACCAAGGCCTACAACGAGAAGACGCAGGACAAGCGCGGCCAGATCATCCCCGCTCAGATCACGATCTTCGAGGACCGCTCGTTCACATTCATTCTCAAGACGCCACCGGCGGCCGACCTACTGCGCAAGGCAGCCGGTGTCGAGAAGGGCTCGGGGTTGGCGAAGCGCGAGGCCGTCGGCCGCGTCTCGAAGGACCAGGTGCGCGAGATCGCCCAGATCAAGATGGCGGACCTCAACGCGAACGACCTGGAGGCGGCCGCGCGGGTCGTCGAGGGAACGGCTCGCTCGATGGGCATCGAGGTCGTCGGCTAGCGCACGGAGCCGCCGGCGCCTGCCGGCCGTAGACCCCGCGAGAGAGGGGAGGCCCCACGGGCCGTCAGAAAGGAACCGAAGTGATGGCACACGGCAAGAAGTATCTCGAGGCGTCCAAGCTCGTCGATCGGGAGCAGCTCTACAGCCCGGCCGACGCCGCCCAGCTCGTCAAGGACACGACGACCGTCAATTTCGACGCGACGATCGAGGCCCACCTCCGCCTCGGCGTCGACCCCCGCCACGCCGACCAGATGGTCCGCGGGACGGTCGTCCTTCCGCATGGCACCGGCAAGACGGTCCGCGTCGTCGTCTTCGCCCAGGGTGACAAGGCCCAGGAGGCGCTCCGGGCCGGCGCCGACGAGGTCGGCGGCGACGACCTCGTGAAGAAGATCGAGGCGGGCTGGCTCGAATTCGACGTCGCGCTCGCGACGCCAGACTCGATGGGGATGGTCGGCCGCCTCGGCAAGATCCTCGGCCGGCGCGGCCTGATGCCGAACCCCAAGGCAGGCACGATCACGTTCGATCTCGAGCGGGCCGTCAGCGAGGTCAAGGGCGGTCGCGTCGAGTTCAAGCTCGACAAGAGCGCCATCATCCACGTCCCGGTCGGCAAGGCGAGCTTCGAGGCCGACGCGCTCGCCGGCAACCTCGCGGCGCTCGTGGACGCGGTCAATCGGGCTCGCCCGAGCGGGGCCAAGGGCCAGTACCTCAAGACGCTCACGATCGCGAGCACGATGGGCCCGGGCATCCGGGTCGACGTGCCGCAGACGCTCGCGGTCGCGGCGGCCGCCTAGCGGCCGGAGCACGCCGGCGCTCCAACGACCGGGCGGCTACCATACGCGGCGACGGTCGCGCCCTTGCGGCGCGTCGCCACAAGTGAACGAACGACGGACCGCCAGAGACAGCCTGCGCCCGCGGACCGCGACCCGGCGAGAGCCGGGTGACGGTCGGGGCTCAATCGGCCGAACCGGATCGGCATCGAGCGATCGATGACGGGGACGGCGGCCAGCACGCCGAGGCAGGACCAGCGGCCCACCGCGGGAGTGGTGTGCTCAGCGCCCCTGCAGATCAGGCACGCCGACCAGGCGCCGTCGCAGGGGCGTCGACGTTTCTGTCGACAGCGCCCACCGCCGCGCGCCGGATGCGCGCCGAAGCAAGAGGTGGACCATGCCGACGGAGGCCAAGCGCGAGGCGGTCGCCGAGCTGCGCGAGGTGCTCTCGGGCAGCCGGACGCTGATCGTCTCGGAATACCGCGGCCTCACCGTGAAGGAGATCGCGGAGATTCGTCGGGCCCTCAACAAGCAGGACGTGACCTACCGCGTGGTCAAGAACCGGCTCCTGCGGATCGCCGCCCAGGACTCGATTGGCGAGGCGCTCAGCCCGATGCTCACGGGCCCCACGGCGATTGCGTTCGGCAACGACGACTCGGCGACGGCGAAGGCCGTGCTCGACGCGACGCGGCCATACCGCGTCGTGACCATCACCGGAGGCGTCCTCGGCGACCGGGCGATCAGCGCCGATGCCGTCCGGACCCTCGCCAGCCTGCCGTCGCGCGAGGTGCTCCTCGCGACGCTGGCAGGCGGCATGCAGTCGCCGCTCGGCACGCTGGCCGGGCTCCTCAGCGCGAACATCCGGAACCTTGGGTCGGCGCTCGCCCAGATCCGGGACCAGAAGGCGCAGGGCGAGGCCGCCTAGGCGCCCGCCGCGCGACATCACGAACTGAATCCCGCCGGCACGGCGGACGAGTGAAGGAGATACACACGATGGCAGTCCTCACCCAGGACGACCTTCTCGAGGCGATCGACAAGATGACCGTCCTCGAGCTTTCGGAGTTCATCAAGCGCTTCGAGGAACGCTACGGCGTCACCGCGGCCGCCCCCGTCGCGGTTGCGGCCGCCGCTCCGGCCGCGGCCGGCGGCGCCGCGGCTGGCGGCGACGGTGCCGCGGCGGTCGAGGAGCAGTCGGAGTTCACGGCAGTCCTCGCGGAGATCGGCCCGAACAAGATCCCGGTGATCAAGGTCGTCCGCGAGCTGACCGGGCTCGGGCTCAAGGAGGCCAAGGACCTCGTCGACGCCGCACCGAAGCCCGTCAAGGAGGGCGTGGCCCGGGACGAGGCCGACAAGATCAAGGCGGCCCTCGAAGAGCAGGGTGCCAAGGTCGAAATCCAGTAGGCCGGTGACCGTCGCGGCCAGGTCGGCCGAGAGACGGGGTGGCCAAACACCGGTCGGGAGCGGTAAAGGGCGCTTGCGCCACGGCCGCTCAGGGTTAATACTCCGGGGACCTTTCGAGGCCGGCCGCGGTTGCGGCTGGCCTCGTTTGACATATGGCCGCGACGCGGTATCCTATCCAATTCTGTGAGCGCGGCCCTTCTCCCTTTCCCCAACCTCCGTCAAGGAGTGGTGCTTCATGCTGTCTGCTGCTGAGTCGAACCGGACAGCCGTGGCGTCCGCCCGCACGCGATATGCCCGGATTCCCGAAGTCCTCCCGATCCCGAATCTGATCGAGCTCCAGCTCGATTCGTTCAAGTGGTTCATCGAGAAGGGCCTCCGGGAGCTGTTCGACGAGATCAGCCCGATCAAGGACTTCACCGGCAAGGTGATGGAGCTCCAGTTCCTCGACTACGAGTTCGGGGACCCGAAGTACTCCGAGGAGGAGTGCCGGACGAAGGACCTGACGTTCAGCCGACCGCTCTACGTCCAGGTCGAGCTCACGATCAAGGAGACCGGCGAGATCCAGCGGCAGCGCGTCTACATGGGTGACTACCCGTGGATGACCGACATGGGGACGTTCGTGATCAACGGCGCCGAGCGCGTCGTCGTCTCCCAGCTCGTGCGCTCGCCCGGCGTGTACTACAGCGAGGTCGAGGATCCGGCGTCGGGCCGGATGCTGTTCTCGGCCAAGGTGATCCCGAACCGCGGGGCCTGGCTCGAGTTCGAGACCAACAACAAGGACCAGCTCTGGGTCAAGGTCGACCGCAAGCGCAAGATCGCGGCCTCGACGCTCCTCCGCGCCGTCGGCTATGAGACGAACGAGGAGATCTCGGCGCTGTTCGCCCCGGTGGACGTCGACCCCGAGCATCCGTTCGTCGCGAACACGCTCGACAAGGACCTGACCCGGACGCAGCAAGAAGCGCTCATCGAGGTCTACAAGAAGCTCCGGCCGGGTGATCCGCCCACCGGCGATAACGCCCGCCAGCTCGT
>JBJMMH010000016.1:0-4082 GCA_045804885.1 Chloroflexota bacterium
TAGATTTCCATCTAACACGACCGACCCACGCACCGGAGTTCCATCCACCTCATGGCAGCCAGGCCAGCGACCCGAACCACCCGCGAGCGACGCGTCGACAGCCCGCAGCCTCGGCCGGCCGTCCGGGACCTGTCGCGCGGCCCGGCGTCGTTCCGTATCGACTGGGACGTGCGGCCGGCGTTCGACTTCGTCTTCAGCCTCTGGGACGACGCCGGCGAGACCGAGGATCTGCCTGCCGAGGATCGGAAGTGGCTCGCCGAGTCCAAGGCCGCCATGCCGCCCGACGTGGCCGCAAAGTTCAATCCGCTGTTCGAAGCGGGGATCTGCACGCACGTCGCGGTGATCGCCGTCGACCGCCCGAAGGTCCGGACGGCATCGGATCTGGTCGCCGCCGTGGCCGCGACGCCAAGCCGCGAGGTGATCCTGGGCATCTTCGAGGAGGGCAGCGAGGAACCCGGCCTTCGGGACCTCGTGGCGCGTGCGCTCGACGGGGATGAGACGGTGATGCCGGCCATCGCGAAGACGATGCCGGACTACAAGCGGGACGCACGACTTCAGGTCCTTCGCGAGCCGGATCGGACCGCGCGCGACCTCGTCGACATCCTCACCTACTGGGCCGACGTCTTCACCCCGATCGAGCCGCGCATCACGGAGATCATTGAGCGCGACTACGCACTCCGAGCAGCTGATCGGGAGACGCTCGCGCCGGCCGACCTCATCGAGCGCACGACCGGTGGCATCCGCTGGCTGCCGGAGTCCGGCGTCCGTCGCGTGATCCTCGCCCCCAGCTATTTCTCGCGGCCTTACAACTTCTTGATGAACTCGGCCGACTGGCGACTCTTCGGCTACCCCGTCTCAGACGACGCACTCGAGGCGGGCGATCCCCTGGCCGCGCCGCAGTCGGTCGTCCGGCTTCATCGGGCGCTCGGTGACGAGACCCGGCTGCGGATCCTGAAGCTGCTCGCCGGGCGCGACCTCTACCTCACCGAGATCGCCCAGCAGCTCGACCTGTCGAAGCCGACGATCAAGCACCACCTGGCGCTGCTGCGATCCGCGGGCCTCGTGACGATCACGGAGTCCGGGACCGTCATCTACTACTCGCTCCGCCGCAACAGGCTCGACGACGCCTCGGCGGACATCAAACGGTTCCTCATCGGTTAGGCACGTCGCCTCGCCCGGGCGGCCTGAGGGTCGCGGTGCGATCGCCGCGGCCCATTCCCAGGGCTCAATGTTAGATAACTGACTAACAGCACAGAGATAACGACGTATAGAGACGACGGGAGAGGACCGATGGACGACAACCTCCACCAGAACCTGGTCGACGACCACATCAGCGCCCTCCGGCACGAAGGCGAGCGCCTCCGCGCCGAGCGCCTCGCGCGCGAGCAGCGCACCACACAAGCCGGCCCGGCCGTTGCCGGCGGCCGGGCCGGCGACCATCGGCCGGCTCGAGTCCGGCTGGGGCGATGGCTGATCGACGTCGGCACCGCCGTCGCGGGCACTGGCGTCGAGCGGCACGATGGCGCCGCCGGCCACGCCGCCTGACCACCAAGCCAGCGAGTCCGGGGAGTCTCCCCTCCCCGATCCGACTCCTGCCCCGTGGCTCGACCGGGACCGTCGCCTCCCAGGCGGTCCCGGTCGGACCCTCTTTTCGGGCCGTTCGGCCCGACAGCGGGCCACCCGCGCTGCCCGTACACTCCGGCCGATGAAGCGTCGCCTCGTCGGCCGCGGCCGAACCGTCACCCTGCTCGTCATTGCCGTCGCGCTTCTTGGCGTCGTCGCACCCGCTGGAGTATTCGCGCACGCCGAGCTCGACACGATGACGCCGGCCGACAAGTCGACCGTCGACACCGTCCCTGCCGAGGTCGTCGCCACGTTCACGGAGGACCTCGACCCGGCGAAGAGCTCGATCGTCGTCGTCACGGCGGCCGGCGCCCAGGTCGCGTCGGGCGGCGAGGTCGATCCGAGCGACGCGAAGAGGATGACGCTCGACCTGCCCGCGCTGGAGCCCGGCGCCTACGAGGTTCGGTGGACGTCGGCGTCGGCCGAGGACGGCGATCTCGACCGAGGCGTGACGACGTTCACATTCGCACCGGCCGCCACGCCGAGTCCGACCCCGTCGTCGGCGGCAAGCCCCACCGCGGCCCCGACCGCCGCCCCGACGCCGCCGCCGTCCCCGGTCGCATCGGCGTCGCCATCCGGCAGCGGCCAGCCCGCGAGCACCTCGACCACGGACCTCCTGATCCCGATCATCGTCGCCGTCATCCTCGTCGGTGGGTTTGGCTACTGGCTCATCCGCAGGCGCTCGACGACCAGCAGCCCGCCGTGACGCCGCGTCCGCCAGGGCCGGCTCGCGCCATAGGTCGCGCGATCCGCGCAGGGCTCGTCGCCGCGGTCGTCTTCGCCGTCCTCGCCGCGCCGGCCGTCGCGTCGGCCCATGCCCTCAACGTCACGTACCAGTCGCGCCTGCCACTCGTCGTCTACCTCGCCGGAGCCGCGCTGACCGTGGCCTTGTCGTTCGCGTTCGTGATGCTGGCCGACGTCCGCGCCGAGCCGCCGCCGCCGGGTCCGGGCAGGGTTCCGCCGGCGTGGCTGCGGTACGGACTCCGCGCGATCGGGCTGATCGGCTGGACGTGGATCGTCGTCCAGGGGATCGTCGGCGGCCAGAGCGCGGGCGACGTCAAGACGCTCTTCCTGTGGGTCTACGGCTGGGTCGGCATCGCCATGGTGTCGGCCCTGCTCTTCCCGGTCTGGCACTGGCTCGACCCGTTCTCGACGCTCCACGACATCGGCGCCCGGGCCGCACGAGCGATCGGAATCGGGGGGTGGGAGCCGGCATCGTACCCGGCTGCCCTCGGCAAGTGGCCGGCCGCGATCGGCCTCGTCTTCTTCGTCTGGCTCGAGCTCGTCGGCTCCGTGAACGGCTCGCGGATGCTGTTTGTCGTGCTGGTCGGCTACACGGCGTTCACGCTCGCGATGATGGCCCAGTTCGGCCGGGACGCCTGGCGCCGGAGCGGCGAGACGTTCTCGGTCTGGTTCGGGCTGCTCAACCGGCTGGCGCTGTACGGGCTCGACGCGGCGACCGGCGCCGTCCGGAGACGACCGTTCGCGACGGGTCTCCTGGACGGCGGCTGGACGACGCTCGACATCGCCATCATCGGGATCGGGACCGGCTCGATCCTGTTCGATGGCCTATCGCAGACGACGCCGTGGTTCTCGGTCTTCGGCGCGCCGGACGTTCCGGTCAAGACGCTCCAGCTCGTGGCGTTTCTGGGGACGATCGTCGCAGGCTCGCTGGTCGTCGCGCGGCTGGTCGGGACGTCGGCAACGGGCGCCGGGTTGCTGCCGATCGCGGTGGGCTACCTCATCGCCCACTACTTCACGTACCTGTTCATCGACGGCCAGCGGATCGTCGTCGCGCTCGCCGACCCGCTCCAGCAGGGTTGGGATCTCGGCGGGTTCGGCTGGGCGTTCTTCGAGCCGACGCAGTCGGTCCTGCCGCCCGGGCTCGTCTGGACGATCCAGATCGCGGCGGTCGTCGGCGGCCACATGCTCGGGGCGTGGGGCGGTCACGTGGTCGCCTCGCTCGAGGCGCCACGACAGCTGGTCGGGCGCGCGCTGACCCTGCGCCAGGTCCCGCTCGCGGTCGTGATGGTCGCGCTGACGACGCTGACGCTGTGGTCGCTCGGCCAGGCGATCGTCGTGACCCCGCAGCAGCCGGCGTCGACCGCGACTCAGGCCGTGGCCACCAGCCTGGGCTGACGGGGCTCTCCCTTCGGCGCCCATTCCCCGAGCGGCCGGACGATCGCGAGGCGATCGGCGATCGTCGGCTCGAGGGCCTCGGCGGCCGCGACGGCGGTCTCCATCGCGGTCAGGCACAGGATCCCCTCCGCGGTCGCGGCATGGCGGATCTCCGCGGCGTCGCGGATCGCCCCGGAGCGCGGCGTCGGCGTGTTCACGACGAGCCGCACCTCGCCCGTGGCGATGACGTCCAGGATCGGGGTCTCGCCGACGGTGTCGTCGGGAGCCTCCCCGAGCTTGGCCACAGGCTGCGCCTCGTGGCCGGCGTCCGCCAGAGCGCG
>JBJMMH010000017.1:0-2516 GCA_045804885.1 Chloroflexota bacterium
GCTCGATCCGCGGCACGCCGCCGATCCCGGAGGTCGACCCCTGGCGCGGCTTGGTGTGGCGCTTCGAGACGTTGATGCCCTCGACCACGACGCTCACGCCGCCCGCCGACGACCCGCGCCGGAAGATGCTGCGCGTGCCACCGGGCGAGGGTTCGCGCCGGATGACCCGGTCGACCGTCCCTCGCTTGCCGGCGTCCTTGCCGGCGAGCACGACGACGGTGTCGCCCTTGCGGATCTCAGGCACCTTGGGCGATCGCCCGTGCTTCGCCGGCATCACAGCACCTCCGGCGCGAGCGACACGATCTTCATGTAGTTGCGGTCGCGGAGCTCGCGGGCCACCGGGCCGAAGATGCGCGTCCCGCGCGGGTTGCCCTGGTTGTTGATCAGGACCGCCGCGTTCTCGTCGAAGCGGATATAGCTTCCGTCGGCGCGGCCGTATTCCTTGTTCGTGCGAACGATCACGGCGCGCACGACGTCGCCCTTCTTGACGGCAGCGTTCGGGATCGCCTGCTTGACGCTCGCGACGATCACGTCACCGACCCCAGCGGTCGTCTTGAGGGAACGACCCATCACCCGGATGCACTGGATGCTCCGGGCGCCGGTGTTGTCGGCGACCTTGAGACGGGTCTGGGGCTGGATCACGACGCCGCCTCCGAGCGCTCCTCGGCGCCTTCGGTCTCCGCCGCTGCTGTCCCAGCCGCCGCTGTCCCGGCCGCTGCCGTCCCGGCCGCTGCCGTCCCGCCAATCGCGGGCTCCGCCTGATCGGCCACGTCGGACGCGACGGGGGCTGTCGTCTCCGCGCCCTCATCGCCGTCGCCGGATGTCTTGATACGGCCCGGGTGCGCCGCGGCGTGGATCGCCTCGCTGACCGCGGCCTCCTCGCCGACGACCGCCTCGCCGGGCAGCCCGTGCTCGCCGGCACGCTGGATGACGCTGACCAATCGCCAGCGCTTCGTCGCGGACATCGGCCGCGACTCCTCGATGAGGACCGTGTCGCCGATGCGCGCGTCGTTCGTCTCGTCGTGCGCCTTGAACTTCGTCGTCAGGCGGATGACCCGCTTGTACAGCCGGTGGCGGGCAAGCCGCTCCACGGACACGACGATCGTCTTGTCCATCCGGTCGCTGACGACGCGGCCGACCTTGGTCTTCCGCTTCACTTGCACCTTCGTGTTCGCTCCTGTCATCGCGTGATATCCCTCAAGCGGTCCGGCCGAGCTTGCGCTCGCGCTGGACGGTCAGGATCCGCGCGATCGTTCGCCGCGTCTGCGGGATCGTGCTGTAGTCCTTGAGTTGTCGGGTCGAGAGCGCGAAGCGCGCTCCCCAGAGGTCCTGCTTCGCCTCGCGCAGGGCATCGTCCAGCTCCGCGTCGGAGAGCGTGCGAATCTTGTTCAGATCCACCTCAGGCCTCCTTCGCGCCTTCCCGGACGACCACGCGGGTCGCGACGGGGAGCTTGTGGCTGGCGAGACGCATCGCCTCGACAGCGGCGTCGTGGTCGACCCCGGCCATCTCGAACAGGATCCTGCCGGGCTTGACGACGGCCACCCAGTGATCGGGCGCGCCCTTGCCGGAGCCCATCCGGGTCTCGGCGGGCTTCTTGGTCGCCGGCTTGTCCGGGAAGACGCGGATCCAGATCTTGCCGCCGCGCTTGACCGAGCGCGTCATCGCGCGTCGCGCCGCCTCGATCTGGCGGCTCGTGATCCACGCCGGTTCCTGGGTCGCGAGGCCGTACTCACCGAATGCCACGGTGTGACCGCCCTTGGCCAGACCGGACATGCGACCGCGCATGACCTTGCGATGCTTGACGCGTTTCGGCATCAGCATGGTTCAGCCCCCCTGACCGGCCTGCGCGCCGGCACCGGCGAGCTCGGGTCGTCGTACCGGCTCAGGGGCGAAGTCGCCCCGGTAGATCCAGACCTTGACGCCGATGCGGCCGTAGGTCGTGTGGGCGTGGACCTGGCCGTAGCTGATGTCGGCACGCAGCGTCCCGAGCGGGATGCGGCCTTCCTTATCCCACTCGCGGCGACCCATCTCCGAGCCGCCGAGGCGGCCGGCGACGGCGATCTTGACGCCCTTCGCGCCGGCTTTCATCGAGCGCTGGATCGCCTGCTTCATCGCCTTCTTGAACGCGATGCGGCGCGCCAGCTGACCGGCGATGTTCATCGCAACGAGATGCGCGTCGAGCTCCGGCTGGCGGATCTCCTTGATCTCGAGCTTGACCTTCCGGTTGCTGAGGCCACCGATCTGCTGGCGGAGGACCTCGACGTTCGCGCCACCCTTGCCGATGACGATGCCCGGCTTGGCCGTGTGGATCGTGACGGTCACGTGGTTGATGCCACGCTCGATCTCGACGCCACTGACGCTGGCGTTGGCGAGCCGCCGCTCGATGAGCGTGCGGATCGCGATGTCCTCCTTGAGGGAGGTCGTGTATTCCTTGTCTGCGTACCACTTCGCGGTCCAGGTGCGCGAAACACCCAGTCGGAAGCCGTACGGATGGACCTTGTGTCCCATGTCAGGC
>JBJMMH010000018.1:0-6038 GCA_045804885.1 Chloroflexota bacterium
ACGATGGTCGTCCACCCGCCCTCGACCACCCACCGTCAGCTCGATGACGCCGCGCTCGCGCAGACTGGAATCACGCCGGGTCTGCTCCGCGTGTCCGTGGGGCTCGAGGACCTCGACGACCTGGTCGCAGACTTCGAGCAGGCACTCGCCGCCGCCCGCACAGCCTCGTCGCCGACGACCGCTGCGTCGCTTGGCAACGGCGGCCAAGGCGAGGTATACGAGCCCGCCAGCGAGCCGCCGGCTCCGGCACCGGCCGCCCGCTAGGAGCGGTTCCGATCGCCAGTCCGGCCGCGACCATCGCCCGCGCCCGTGCGCCGGAGCTCAACCCGCCCGCGAGATTGGGCCGGGCGATCTGGGACCTGCTGACCTCGGTCAACTTCGCCGTGGCCCAGATCATCGTGCTGTCACTGCTTGCGCTGGTCGGGATGACCGTCCGGCAGCTGCCGACCTTCGCCTTCAGGTCCACCTCCGACTACATCGAGGCGATGGCCCGGATCCACGATCGGTACGACACGGTCCTCGGCGTCGGCATCGTGAATGCGCTCGAGCGGCTCCAGGTCTTTCACATCTTCACGTCGACGTGGTTCATCGTCTCGCTCGTTGTCCTCGCGGCCTCGATCGTCGTCTGCACACTCGACCGGACTCCACGGCTGTGGCGTCAGTCGCACGAGGTCCGCGTCGTCCAGCCCGACCCGTTCTACGACCCGAAGCTGCCCGATCGCGCCGCGACCAGCTGGATCGAAGCGCCGGCCGTCGGCGCTGTCCTTCGGCGTCATCGGTACACGGTCCGCCTCGAGGTTGCCGAGGACGGCAGCCAGCACGTCTACGGCGACCGGAACCAGTACACCAAGCTCGCGACGCTCCTGACCCACACCGGCCTGATCCTGTTCATCGTCGCTGCCGCCGTCACGACGAGATTCGGCGACGAGCAGCCGCTGCTGATCGTCGAGGGCGGCTCCCTGACCGTCCAGCCGGTCGGCTCGCCGGGGCTCCTCGTCGTGAAGAACCTCGACTTCGAGGCGCCGGGGTTCATCGAGACGGGGCAGGCGCGCGACTTCACGACGGAGCTCGCCGTGTATCGGAACGGCGCCGAGATCGCCCACAAGACGATCCGCGTCAATGACCCGCTCGAGGTCGAGGGCTACACGCTCCACGAGAACAACTTCGGACCGGCACCCGACATCTACGTCGGTGACAGGGACGGGAAGCCGCTGTGGAACGGGCCGGTCCCGTTCGACAGCGAGGCCGGCGGGATGCCGTACGGCTCGCTGATCGTGCCCGGCCGCGACGTCCTCCTCGAGTTCCTCCTGCGTCGCGACGCCGACGGGATCGCGACGGTCATCGTCCAGCCGAGCCTCATCACCGGCGAGGACTCGAGCGGCCAGCCGACCACGGAACCGCTCGAGCCGCTGGCTCCGCGAGTCGGCGAATCGTTCGCGCTCCAGGGCACCGACATCAGCGTCGGCGTCAAGGGCTTCGCCGACTACACGCTGCTCATCGCGAAGAAGGACCCTGGCAAGCCGATTGTCTGGCTGGCGTTCCTCAGCCTCATC
This sequence comes from Chloroflexota bacterium, assembly GCA_045804885.1. Taxonomy (GTDB): domain Bacteria; phylum Chloroflexota; class Limnocylindria; order Limnocylindrales; family CSP1-4; genus CF-46. Next base: position 1,554 of record JBJMMH010000018.1, read on the forward strand.
ATCGGCATCGCCATCACCTTCTACCTCCCCCGGCGGCGGATCTGGGCGCGCGTCGGGGGCGATGGCCGCGTCGCCATCGTCGCCCGGTTTGATCGCTACGTGGACGTGGAGCGGGAATTCGGGCGGCTGCTCGACGACCTTGTCGCGGCGCGGCGACCGGACACGCCCGCCGCGCCGGCGGCCGCCGGCAGCGCCTGAGCCGAGCCGGGCGTGGCTAGCCTGCGCGACCTCGTCCGGACGATCCTCCCGTTGGCCCGTCCGGTGGGCTCCACCACGCTCGACGCCGGTCGGGGCGAGCGTGAGGTCACCTGGGTCCGCGTGCTCAAGGCTCGCGTCCCGGCGTTCGACGCGCTCGAGACCGGCGACCTCGCGATCATCCCGGGGCCCGCGCTCGCCGTCGTCGCGCCCAGCCCGGCCCAGGTCGACGAGTTGGCGGCGGCCCTCGCCCGGGCTCGCGTTCCCGCGGTCGTCCTCGTCGACGGTGACGGTGGCGCGGACTCTGTCGAGGCTCTGGGAAACGCGACCACGAACGCGGGTCTCACGGCGCTGCGCATCGGCCGAGCGGATCCGATTGCGCTCGAGCGGAGCGTTATCGGGTTCCTCGTGAACCGCCGGGCCGAGCTCGACCGGCGCGCCGCCGACCTCGAGGGGCAGCTCGCGAGGCTCGCGTTGCTCGGGCGCGGGCTCGACGTGCTCGCCGCGGCGATCGGGACGTTTCTGGGTCGGGCAGTCGTCATCGAAGGCCGGCGGGGTGACCCGATCGCGGTCCACGCCCCGGCTGAGCTGCCAGGTGCCGGCGCCGCCGTCGCCCGCTACCTCGCGAGCCCTGGGGCCGCAGCTTTGCGCGTCCCGATTCCGGCCCCGGCCGACGAAGCCGGGCCCGGCGGTCGACTCGTGCTCCTGGGCGACGATCCGCCGAACGAGCTCGAGCGGATCGCGGCCGATCGGATCGCCGCCCTGCTGGCTCTCGAGCTCGCCCGCGACGCCGCCGTGCGACAAGCCCGCGAGGACACGCGGCGCGGCGACCCCCTCCCGGCCGACGGTCCACCCTGGGTGGTCGTCCTCGCCAGGCAGGCAGCCGCGGACCGGCCCGACGACATTGCCGCCCGCGAAGAGACCCGCGCGGAGCTGCGGCTGCTGGTCTCGCCGCGCCGCCTCGCGCTTCGCGGCACGAGCGAGAGCCTCGAGCTCCGGCTCGTGGCGGCTGCACCCGGCGACGACCCCGAGGGACTGGCGATTGCCGGGCGGATCGCGGCGTTTCTCGGTCGCGTCGTCGCCGTCTCCCGGTCGTTCGAGGAGCCCGGCGCTCGTCCGGCAGCCGAGGCGTCCGCCCGGGCCACGCTGGAGGCCGCGGAGTTGCTGGATGAGCGGCCCGCGGTCGCCCGGGCGTCGCGATTGCCGGCGTACCTTCTCCTCGCCAACGTCCGGAACCTGCCTGATGGGCTTCGTCAGGCGCGGGAGCTGCTGGCGCCGATACTCGTCGGGCGCGAGGCGGTCCAGGAGGAGCGGCTCCGGACGCTCGCGGCAATCCTCGAGACCGGCAGCCTCGGCGAGGCAGCGGCCCGCCTCGGCGTCCATCGGAACACGGTGGCGTACCGTGCCCAGCGGCTAGAAAAGCTTGGTGGTTGGGACCTCGCCGACCCGGACCTGCGCTTCGCGCTGAGCGTGGCGGCGCGGATCCTCCGGCGCGGTTAGCTCTGTTGTGCATGATGCACAACCTGATGCCGCGCGACCGGTACTGAACCGCAACCGACGTCGGTGCTAGCCTGTCGATAGCCGGTCGACTGGCCGCGATCTCGTGCGCGATGCACAAGATGCCCGCATCGAGGAGGTTGAACATCGGATGACCACCCTGGAGCGGATCCCGAGCGGCGTCGCCGCGCCCACGTCGACCGTCGCAGACGTCATGGCGCTCGCCCGCGAGAGCGGCGTGCTCATGGTCGACCTCCGCTTCGTCGATCTCCCGGGCCAGGCCCAGCACTTCTCGATCCCCGTCAAGGAGCTCGGCGAGAACCTGTTCATTGACGGGATCGGCTTCGACGGCTCGAGCATCCGCGGCTTCCAGCACATCCACGAGAGCGACATGCTGCTGATGCCGGATCCGACGACCGCGTTCGTCGATCCGACACTGAACGTCCCGACGATGGCGATCTTCTGCGACGTCGCCGAGCCCGGCAGCCGCGAGCCGTATTCCCGCGACCCGCGCTACATCGGCCGCAAGGCGGAGCGGTTCCTCGTCGAGAGCGGAATCGCGACTACGTCGTACTGGGGTCCCGAGATCGAGTTCTACATCTTCGACTCGCTGAGGTTCGACCAGACCGGCTACCGCGGGATGTACGAAATCGACTCCGAAGAGGGAATCTGGAACTCGGGCAAGAACGGCACCGCGAACCTCGCCCATCGGCCGCGGCCCAAGGAGGGCTACTTCCCGGTACCGCCTCTCGACAAGCTCCAGGACCTCCGCTCCGAGATGGTGATCGCGCTCCAGGCCGGAGGGATCGACGTCGAGGTCCACCACCACGAGGTCGGCGGCCCGGGCCAGTCCGAGATCGACATCCGCTACGGCACGCTGGTCGAGACCGCCGACAAGGTCCTCAAGTACAAGTACATCGTCCGCCAGACAGCCGCGGCCGCCGGCAAGGTCGTTACGTTCATGCCGAAGCCGCTGTTCGGCGACAACGGCTCGGGGATGCACACCCACCAGAGCCTGTGGCAGGACGGGACGAACATCTTCTACGACGCCGAGGGCTACGCGCTGCTGTCGGACACCGCCCGCCACTACATCGGCGGCCTGCTGAAGCATGCGAAGTCGATCCTCGCGTTCGCGGCGCCGACGACGAACTCGTACCGCCGGCTCGTCCCCGGCTACGAAGCGCCGATCAACCTCGTCTACAGCCAGCGCAACCGTTCCGCCTGCGTCCGGATCCCGACCTACTTCACGACGCCCGGCACACGCCGGCTCGAGTTCCGCTCGCCGGACCCGACGTGCAACCCATACCTGTCGTTCAGCGCCCAGCTGATGGCCGGCCTCGACGGCGTGATCAACAGGATCGAGCCGCCGGCGCCCGTCGACCGCGACATCTACGAGATGACGGCGGCGGAGAAGGTCGACATTGCCGGAACGCCAGGCTCTCTCGAGGAGGCCCTCGACGCGCTCGAGGCCGACCACGAGTACCTGCTCCGTGGTGACGTCTTCACGAGGGACGTCATCGACACGCATCTCGAGTTCAAGCGCGCGGGAGCCAAGGAGGTCGCGCTCCGTCCGCACCCGTACGAGTTCTACCTGTACAGCGAGATGTAAGTCGCGGCGGCCCTACCGCCGCTCTGACAGCCAGGTCGCCCGGCCGTGACTCTCACGCGGCCGGGCGCGCTCATGCAAGGAGGTGAATCGACGTGGCCGACAAGGACCCGGTGGCCCAGATCAAGGCAGCCCAGGAAAGCGGCATCCGCTTCATCCAGCTCCAGTTCACGGACATCATCGGCCACGTGAAGGCCGTCACGATCCCGATCCATCAGCTCGAGGGCTCGGTGAAGCACGGGACGTGGTTCGACGGCAGCTCGATCGAGGGCTTCACTCGAATCGCCGAGAGCGACCAGTACCTGATGCCCGACATGGCCACGTTCTCCGAGATCCCCTGGCAGAAGGGGTCCGGCACGCGGGGCACGGCGCGGGTGATCTGCGACGTCTTCACGCCGGCGGGCGACCCGTTCGTCGGCGATCCGCGAGGCGTCCTCCGCCGGCAGGTCGAACGAGCCCGAAAGCTCGGGTTCGTCGTCAACACCGGCCCCGAGCTGGAGTTCTTCCTGTTCCGGCGCGCCGACGACGGCAGCATTGAGCCACTGCCCCATGACCAGGCGGGCTATTTCGATTTCTCGACCGACCTTGCGCAGGAGATCCGCCAGGACATGGTCGACGCCCTCGAGGCATTCGGCATCCGTGTCGAGGCGGCCCACCACGAGGTGGCCGTGGGCCAGCACGAGATCGACTTCGAGTACAGCGATGCGCTCACCACCGCCGACAACGCGATCACGTTCAAGTTCGCGCTGAAGGCGATCGCCCAGCAGCACGGCCTGTACGCGACGTTCATGCCGAAGCCGATCCACGGCATCAACGGCTCGGGCATGCACACCCACCAGAGCCTGTACTCGATGGAGCGCTCGCAGAACGCGTTCGCCGACGCCGAGTCGTCGTACGGCCTCTCGCCGCTCGCCAAGTCGTACATGGCCGGCATCCTCAGCCATGCCCGGGGACTGATCGCGGTCCTCGCCCCGCTGGTGAACAGCTACAAGCGGCTGGTCCCGGGCTACGAGGCGCCGACGTACCTGACCTGGGGCAGAACCAACCGATCGGCGCTCATCCGCGTGCCGATGGTCTCACCGGGTAAGTCGATCGAAGGCACTCGCGTCGAGGTCCGCTGCCCCGACCCGTCCTCGAACACGTACCTCGCCTTTGCGGCGATGATCGCGGCCGGCCTCGACGGCGTC
>JBJMMH010000019.1:0-10840 GCA_045804885.1 Chloroflexota bacterium
GGCGCGTCCGCGAAACGTTCGGGATGGAGTCGGCAAAGGGCGTACCCCTCGCGGCCATCAACGCCACGCGTATCATCGGGCCGATGTGCGAGCACTATGTCGCCCGATCGGCGGAGCCGTTCCGGCTCGACGAGCTCTGGCCGTTCACCGAGCGCCTCGAGCGATTCGGGATCGCCGGCTGGGGCTGGGGCGCGGCGTGGACCATGACCGACGGCCGGCTCTGTTCATATCGCGACGTCCGAGCCTTCGCGGACGACGCCGGACGGACCGAGGTAGGTCGGGTCGAGGCGACGGCGGCGCTCGTCCATCTGCGACGCCCCTCGAAGCTCTCGACGCTCGGCATCCCGGACACGCAACCCTTTGACGACCCGGCCGGCCGCTTCGCGTTCAGCCACAACGGCGACCTCCGCGAGATCGCCAGCTGGCGTCGCCGGTACCGGCAGGAGGGCCGGATCCACGGCAAGGCCGACACGGAGGTCGGCGAGCGGTGGCTCGAGGATCACTGGAACGGCACGCCGCCCGGGGCGATGCTCGCGGAGCTCCACGCCGTCTTCCACGGCCAGGCCAACCTCGCGACGATCACGGCCGGCGGCGACGTCGCCGCGTACGCCGGCAACACTGAGAACCCCGTGTTCACATTCCGTCTCGGCCGCATCGGCATCGCCTCGACGGGGATCTACTCGCTCGACCGCTCGCTGTTCCGCTTCGTCGCGCCGGCGGCAACCGACCGGAAGCTCGTCCGCGTCGGAGCGGCCGTCACACTCGATCGCAACGGACTGGCGGCGCCCGCGTCGTAACGTCCATCGACGGGGCGTAGGATGGCCGGGGGAAGAGGGAGGGTGCCGATGACCGCCGTGGCGATCGGGGCGATCGACGAGTCCAGCCGGCCGACGAAGCTGCTGCCGCTCGGCCATCTCGCGCGCATCTCGCTTTACTGGCTGGGTCTCACCGCGATCGACGGTGCCGTCGGACTGTTCGCCCAGAACCAGCTCAACTTCGGGCCCTATGCCGTGCCGGAGCTCGAGATCGGCCGGACGCTGTTCCTGATCTCGCTGCCGGTCGGGATCATCTCGATCCTCGTGCAGCCGACGGTCGGCTCGATCAGCGACTACACGGTCAGCCGATGGGGCCGCCGCAAGCCATACATTGTGGTCGGCTCGCTGCTCGATCTCGTGTTCCTCGTCGGGATTGCCAGCGCGAACTCCGTGCTCGCCCTGGCTGCGTTCACCCTGCTGCTGTCGTTCAGCACGAACATCGCCCGCGGCCCGTTCCAGGGGTACGTCCCGGATCTGGTCGCCGATCAACAGGTCGGCTTCGCGAGCGCGATGGTCGGCCTGATGCAGATCCTCGGGAACGTCGTCGGCTTCCTCGCGGTGAGCATCGCGGTCCTGATCGGCCGGATCGAGCTCTCGATCGTCCTCGTCGCGGTCGTCGAGCTGCTGACCATGGCGGCGGTCGTCCTCAAGGTCGAGCCAGGCCGGCCACCCAAGGATCGGGCGGGGCGGTCGTGGGCGTCCATCGGCGGTGAGACGTGGGGTACGGACATCCTGCGCGAGCGCTCATACGTGTGGCTGCTGGCGTCGCGATTCTTCTTCCTGATGGCCGGGTCTGTCCTCGTGAACCTGCTCATCACCTACTTGAAGCAGACCCATGGCCTCGACGAGAAGGCGGCCAGCGGTGTCTACACGATCGCGCTTGTCCTGGTCGTCCTCGGCAACCTCGTGTCGATCGTACCGAGCGCCCGGATCTCCGATCGCATCGGCCGGAAGCCCGTCATCTACACGAGCTGCGTGATCGGCTTCGTCGGGATCACGTTGGCTGCGGTGGCACCCGGCGTCCCGATCGCGGTCATCGGCGCGGCGCTGTTCGGCGCCTCGGCGGGGACGTTCCTCGCGGTCGACTGGGCCCTGATGACGGACATCATCCCGCGGGCGTCCTCGGGCCGGTACATGGGCCTCTCGAACGTCGCGACGACGGCCTCCACGATCTTCGCCGTGATGACCGGCGGGCTCGTGATCGACGCGGTCAACACGATCGTCGGCGTCGGGACGGGACCGCGGGCGGCGTACCTGCTCGGAGCCGCCTACTACATCGTCGCGGCGATCGCGCTCCGGCCGGTGGCCGAGCCGGACCGCCGCGGGCGGGCGGGCCTGCCGCCGGCACTGGCGAGCGACGCTGGCTGACGCGCCTACGGCAGTCGGTCAGGCACCCAGCCCGAAGTACTCGCGAACGCGCCGCGGCATCTCCCGGCGCGGCGGCAGCCGGAACGCGCCGAACCTGGCTCGCCACCACGACCGATGGAGGAACGCGAACGGCTCGGGCTTGCGCCAGAGGTAGGGCACCAGGGCCCACAGGAACACGAGATAGTCGAGCCGGAGTGGCCGCGCCCCGAAGCCGAACAGCGCCTGGAGCTGGAGGATCGTCAGCGGCAGCGTCGCGAGGCTGAGGAGCGCCGACGTCGCGAGGAACACGAGGCCCCAGAGACGGGCCCGGGGCGCGAGGATCGGTAGGAACACGACCGGCGCCCACTTCATCCATGTCGCGATCGACCACAAGAGACCCGCGACGACGGGTCCCGTGAATTGCGCCCCCCAGAGCAGCAGCGTCAGCTGCAAGTTGATGTTGCCGGTGTCGAGGTTCGCGCCGAACGGGAATGCAAGGAGCGCGACGAGGATGGCCGTCTCGAGCGGCCGCCGGCTGTACGCCCAGTGGATCGTCCAGAGCAGCAGGAAGATCGTCCCGCCGCGCCAGACGAACCAGGCGACGTCCCATGGCAGGAGCGCCCATGGCGCGAACAGCGGCAGCATCCACGGCGCGTAGACGTAGGGCAGGAACGGCCCGGTCGGATGGTACGGGTCGCCGCCGTTGAGCCAGATCCGGACGCCGGCCCAATAGGCCCGGGCATCGGCGCCGGCCGGCTCGCCGCGGGCGACGATGCCGGCGGCGACGAAGCCGAACGTAAGGATCAGCAGGGTCATCGCGATGATCCGCCGCGTATCGTGGAGACGGGTTACCTCGCGCCGGAGGGCCCGGCGCTGGACGTCGAGGCGCCTACGCATCGGGGCGGCGAAGCCGACCGACCGCGCCACCTGATTCGGCACGCCGTCTCGAGCCATCGCGGCATTGTCCCATGCGCCGATCGCCCGGCCGTCGGGTGAAACGCACCTGCAATCCCAGCGTGGACCGGTCCGGGCGACGGCCCCCGGGGACCGGCGTACACTCGGAATGCCGCCCGGCCCCAGGCGAGGACTTCAGCTCCCGGTCATGAACGCGCGGATGACGACGCCGCCGGCGACCAGCGACCCCAGGACGAGCCACGTCCCGACTCGCCGTGTCGGCCATCGCCCGGCGATCGCACGCAGACCCAGGGGCAGACCCGCGAGCACGATGGCGTACAGGAAGTGGAGCGCCTCCGCAGGCCGGCTCCCGTCCGCGAGGACGAGCAGTCCCGACGCCACGGCCGCGAGCGTCGCGACGACCTGGACGGCGATCGCCCGGTCGAGCCAGAGGCGGCCCCTCGACCAGCCGACGGTCGCCGCCAGGCTCGCCGCGAGCAGCAGCGCGACCGTGCCAGCGCTCACGACCGCTGCGGCCGCATGAAGCCCGCCCATCCGAGGCACCGTACTGCATCGCGGGGCGTTGGCAGCGCCCCCGGCGCGCGGGGCGGCGACCGCGCAGGACCGCTCATCGCGCTCGTCGGCTGGCTGTGTGGGCTGCTCGTCGTGGGAGGGCTTGTCGTCGCGTTCAGCGGCCCCGCTGTGGTCGCGGCGAAGCGCGACGGAACGACGCCGGTCCGCGGCGCCGCCGACCTCACGAAACCCGGGTCGGCGCTGTACCTCAACAGCTGCTCGGCCTGCCACGGCCCCAACGGTGAGGGTACGACCGGCGGTCCGTCCCTGGTCGGAGTCGGTGCCGCCTCGGTCGATTTCTACCTCCGGACCGGCCGGATGCCGCTCGGCTCGCCCGAGCAGCGCCCGGTCCGCCAGGACCCGGCGTTCGGCGACGAGGAGATCAAGGCGCTCGTCGACTACGTGACGTCGTTCGGCGACGGCCCGCCGATCCCGGCTGTCCGCGGCGGCGGCGACGTGGCTCGCGGCTTCGAGCTCTACACGGCGAACTGCGCGGCGTGCCATGCGGCGACCGGTGCGGGAAACGCCGTGGGCGGCGGCTTCGCGGCGGTCGGCCTCGGCCAGGCGACGGACCAGGAGGTCGCCGAGGCCGTGACGATCGGCCCCGGCGTGATGCCGCCCTTCGACCTGACCGACGAGCACCGCGAGGACGTCATAGCCTACATCCGCTTCCTGCGGTCCGCACCCACACCTGGCGGCGCCCCGATAGGCGGTACCGGTCCGGTAGCGGAGGGTTTCGTTGCCGTCGTCGTTGGTCTGACGGGTCTCGTGCTGATCGCCCGCTTCGCCGGCTCGCGACGGGACCGCGCGCTCGTCGGGACTGGTGCCGGCGGCGAGCCCGCGAGCGGCGCCGGATCGGGACCGCCGGCGCCATGACGCGGCCCGCCGACAGCCGCGGCCTCCGTGCGGAGCGCCGGGCCGAGCTCCTCGTCCTTGCCGCGTTCGGCGCCTCGTTCGTCGCCGGGGTCTCGCTGCTCGTCGTGTACATCCTCGGCGGCCACACCCAGCTCGAGGGCGTGCTCCTGACGCTGTGTCTCGGCGGCATCGGCGTCGGTGTCGTGATCTGGTCGAAGCGGCTGATGCCGGCTGCGATCCACATCGAGGAGCGGCATCCCATCGGCGGCGGCGCCCAGGCGACCGACGAGCTCGCCGAAACCCTCATGGAGGAGTCCGGCTTCACCCGGCGGAAGCTGCTCATCGGCGCGCTGCTCGGGACGCTGGCCGGGCTCGCCGCCGCCCTCGCCGTCCCGGTCTTCTCCCTGGGTCCGGCGCCCGGCCGGTCGCTCTTCCAGACGTCGTGGAAGCAGGGTGCGAAGCTCGCGACGAACGGCGGGCCACCCGTCCGTGTGGATGACCTGCCGATTGGCGGGCTGCTCACGGTATTCCCCGATGGCGATGCCGCGGATCCCAACTCCGCGACGCTCCTCATCCGCGTCGATCCGTCGCTGCTCGAGCTCGATCTCGACCACGCGGCGTGGGCGCCGGAGGGCTTCGTCGCCTACTCCAAGGTCTGCACCCACGCCGGCTGCCCGGTCGGCCTCTATCGCTCCGCCCAGCACACGTTGATCTGCCCGTGCCACCAGTCGGAGTTCGACGTCCTGGCAGGCGCGAGGCCGGTGAACGGGCCGGCGGCCCGGCCGCTTCCGCAGCTCCCCATCCAGCTGGGTCCGGACGGCACGTTCGTCGCCCTCGGCGACTTCCCGGAACCGGTCGGCCCGTCGTTCTGGAACGTCAGCCATGGCGACTGACGCGGCCGACCGCCGCGAACCCGCGGACGAGGAGCCGACGGAGCTCGAGCGTGCCGCGCGGTGGCTCGACTCGCGGACCGGCGCCTTCGGCATCGCCCGGACGGCGCTCCGCAAGGTCTTCCCCGACCATTGGTCGTTCCTGCTCGGCGAGATCGCGCTCTTCTGTTTCGTGATCCTCGTCGCGACCGGGACGTTCCTGACGTTCTTCTACCAGGCGAGCGCGGCGCCCGTGACGTACGACGGGCCGTACGGGCCGCTCCACGGCCGCGAAGTATCCGCCGCCTATGACTCGGTGATGACGATCAGCTTCGAGGTCCGGGCGGGACTGCTGATGCGCCAGATCCACCACTGGACGGCGCTGATCTTCGTCGCGGTGGTGGTGCTCCACCTCTGCCGCGTCTTCTTCACGGGCGCGTTCAGGCGGCCACGGGAGCTGAATTGGGTCGTCGGTTTCACGCTCATGGCACTCGTGCTGGGCGAGGGCTTCACCGGCTACTCGTTGCCCGACGACCTGCTGTCGGGGACCGGCGCCCGGATCGCCTATTCGGCGGTGCTGTCGATCCCGTTCGTCGGGCCGTGGCTCGCGTCACTCGTCTTCGGTGGCGAGTTCCCGACGACGGCGCTGATCGCCCGCTTCTTCGTCGTTCACGTCCTGTTCCTGCCGGGCCTCGTCATCGGCGCGATCACCGTTCATCTGGCGTTCGTCGTGGTCCACAAGCACACCCAGTTCCGGGGCGGCCGGGCCGCCGAGACGAACGTGATCGGCCCCGCGTTCTGGCCGACGCAGGCCTTCGTCTCGACCGGCCTGTTCTTCATGACCGCGGCCTTCGTCGCGCTTGTCGGCGGGCTGGTCCAGGTCAACCCGATCTGGGCCTACGGGCCGTTCGACGCGACGGTCGTGAGCTCGCCCGCGCAGCCCGACTGGTACGTCGGCTGGCTCGACGGCGCGCTCCGGATCTTCCCGCCGTTCGAGCCGACGATCCTGGGCGTCACGATCCCGTCGCCGTTCATCCCCGGCATCGTCGTCCCGGGAGCGATCCTCACGGTCGTCGCGCTGTGGCCGTTCCTCGAGGCATGGCGAACCCGCGACGGCGGCCGCGAGCACCACATCCTCGATCGGATCCCCGACCACCCGATCAGGACCGCGACGGGCGTCGCGATCCTGACCCTGTTCGGCGTGCTCACCCTTGCCGGCGGCAACGACGTGCTCGCCTTCTACCTCTCGACCGACCTCGAGACGCTGACGCTCGTGTTCCGGGTGCTGGCGCTCGTGCTGCCGATCGTCGCCTGGCTCGTCGCGTACCGGATCTGCGTCGCGTGGAGGCGCCGGCTGGACGAGGCGTCGGACGTCGAGCGGCGTGGCGGCGTCGCGTTGCGGCGAGACGCTGCGGGCGGGTTCGAGGAGGTCGAGCCGTGACCGGTCGCCGGCGACCCGCAGCCGCTACAGTCGCGGCGGTGGCACTGCTGCCGGCCGTCGCCGCTGGCTGCCTGCCGGCGCCGGCGACGGAGGAGGCGAAGTCCGTCGCCTCGCTCTATGCCGTGTTCGTTGCCATCGCGGCCGTGATCGCGGTCGTCGTCTTCGGTCTGGCGACGTGGGCCATCCTGCGCCATCGGGCGAAGCCCGGCGATCCGCTGCCGGACCAGACGCACGGAAGCCTCCGTCTCGAGCTTGTTTGGACCGGGATCCCGGTCCTCATCATTCTCGGGCTGTTCGCGGGGACGCTCGCCGTCCTGTCACGGGTCGACGCCCATACGAGCTCGCCGGCGACGGAGGTGCGGGTCGAGGCATTCCGCTGGGGCTGGACGTTCAGCTATCCCGCATCCGCGGTCGCCGTGTCGGGCGTCACGCCGGACGGCCCCGAGGCCGTGCTGCCGGTCGGCGAGCCGGTCCGGATCGTCGTCACGAGCCACGACGTCGTCCACGCGTTCTTCGTGCCGGTGTTCCTGTTCAAGCGGGACGCGATCCCGGGTCGCGAGTCGACGTTCGAGGTCACGATCGACGAACCCGGCACGTACCGCGGCCAGTGCGCCGAGTTCTGCGGGATCTACCACTCCCGGATGCCGTTCAGCATCCGGGCCGTGTCACGCGCGGAATTCGACGCCTGGCTCGCGAGCCGGCCCGCGGCCTCTGCGGCTCCCGGACCTGCCTCCGTGGAGCCGTCGCCGTGACCGCGATCGATCCGGCGCTCGGCGCGACCGGTGCCGTCCGCGGCGAGCGCTCCGATCTCCTGACCTGGCTGACGACGACCGACCACAAGCGGATCGGGATCCTCTACCTGGTCACGGCGTTCGCCTTCTTCCTGGTCGGAGGATTGCTGGCCCTCGTGATGCGTCTCGAGCTCGCCGCGCCGGGCCTCCAGCTCGTCGACGAGCAGGCCTACGACCAAGCCTTCACGATGCACGGGACGATCATGATGTTCCTGTTCGGGACGCCGCTCGTCGCGGCCTTCGCGAACTACGTCGTGCCGCTCCAGATCGGGGCGGCCGATATGGTCTTCCCCCGCCTCAACGCGCTCTCGTACTGGCTGTTCCTGTTCGGCGGCCTCATCGTCCTGTCGGGTTACTTCGCGGCCGGCGGCGCCGCCGACGTCGGCTGGACGGGCTACGCCCCCAACAGCGAGCTGCACTACTCGACGACGACCGGAACCGATCTCTGGATCGTCGGCCTCGCCCTGACGGGCGTCGCGACGATCCTCGGGGCGATCAACTTCACGACGACGATCTACACCCGCCGGGCGCCGGGGATGTCGATGCTCCGGATGCCGCAGTTCTGCTGGAACATCCTCGTCGCCTCGATCCTGATCCTGTTCGCGTTCCCGGCGCTCACCGGCGCCCTGGCGATGCTCCTGCTCGACCGCCGGTTCGGTGCGTCGTTCTTCGTCCCGACCGCCGGCGGCGACCCCGTCCTGTGGCAGCACCTCTTCTGGTTCTTCGGTCACCCCGAGGTCTACATCCTGGCGCTGCCGTTCTTCGGGATCCTGTCAGAAGTCATTCCGGTGTTCTCGCGCAAGCCGCTCTTCGGCTACCGCTCGATGGTGTTCGCGACGATCCTGATCGGGGCCTACTCGATGTCGGTCTGGGCCCACCACATGTTCACGACCGCGGCGATCAACGTGGCCTTCTTCTCGCTGTCGTCGTTCATCATCGCCGTCCCGACCGGGATCAAGATCTTCAACTGGGTCGCGACGATGTTCCGCGGCCGTTTGACGTTCCCGACGCCGATGCTGTTCGCGACGGCCTTCATCTATCTCTTCCTGATCGGCGGTATCACCGGGGTGATCGTGGCGTCGGCGCCGCTCGACTACCACTTCCAGGACACGTACTTCGTCGTCGCCCACTTCCACAACGTCCTGGTCGGCGGGAGCGTCTTCGGGATCTTCGCGGGGGTCTACTACTGGTTCCCCAAGATGGCCGGCCGGCGGCTCGACGAGCGGCTCGGCAAGCTCCACTTCTGGAGCTGGGTGGTCGGCTTCATCCTGACGTTCCTGCCGCAGTACCAGCTGGGCGCGTGGGGGATGCCGCGGCGCTACCCCGACTACGCCGCGAACCCCGGCTGGACGGAGCTGAACCTGCTCTCGACGATCGGCTCGCTGCTCCTGGGGCTGGGCGTCATCCCGTTCCTGATCGCGGTCGTAACGGCCCTGCGCCGGCCGCCGGATCAGCCGAACGATCCCTGGGAGGGGAACACGCTCGAGTGGTGGACGACGTCGCCGCCGCCGCATCACAACTTCACGTCGTTGCCGCCGATCCGATCGGAACGGCCGGTCTTCGACGCCCGTGAGAGCGCGCGCGAGCGAGCCGCCGGGGCCTCGTCATGAGATTCGTCCGTCGGGCCGTCGTCGAGCAGGCCCAGGAGACCCGGGTGTTCCTGCTGATGGCGGCGTTCGGCCTCGGCGTCGCGCTCCTCTACTGGCTCATCACCTACGAGACCGTCGGCACGCTGCTGCTCGGAGGGTTCGGGCTGGCGACTGGCGTGATCGCGCTGCGCCTGGCGGTCGATCGCCGCTCCCGGCGGCTCCGCAGCGCCAACCGACCGGTCTCCGCGCGGGCCGACCTGACCGACGGTCCGTCCTCGCCCGACGTCGCGGTCGGCGGCACGGCCGGCGTCGACCGGCCGTTCGCGGACGAGTCCGGCCGCCTGCCGGCGCCGACGATCGCGCCGTTCGCCGTTGGCGCCGGGGTCGCGCTCGCGGCGACAGGGCTCGTGTTCGGACTCGCGCCGATCGTCGTCGGCCTCCTGCCGCTCGGCTGGGGCGCGTGGACGTGGCTCTCGAGCGCCGGCGACGAGCTTGCGGCGACGGCCGCGGACGACGCCATCGCGGAGGAGCCGGCCGAAGCTGCCGGCTGAGATGCGTCGGATGCGTGACGTCCCCGGGCCGACTGGTCGGCTATCCTCCCGTGGATGGGCGACGGTACCGTCATCATCATCGGAGGGGCTGAGGACAAGGTCCGCGACCGGGTGATCCTCAACCGGTTCGTCACGCTCGCGGGCGGCCGTGACGCGACGGTCGCGGTGGTCTCGACCGCGTCGTCGCTCGGCGCCGAAGCCGGTGAGCGATACCGCCAGATCTTCACCGAGCTGGGCGTCGCCAAGGTTCACACGCTCCACGCGGTGACGCGACCACAGGCCAACGACGAGACCGCGGCCCTCGCCGTCCGCGACGCGACCGGCGTCTTCCTGACCGGCGGCAACCAGCTCCGGCTGTCGTCGACGATTGGCGGGACGCGCCTGGCCGACGCGATCCTGGAGCGATTCCGGAAGGGCGCTGTGGCGGCCGGCACGTCCGCCGGGGCGTCGGCGATGTCCTCGCACATGATCGCGTTCGGGGCGTCGGGCGCGACACCCAAGCACCGGATGGCCCAGATCGCCGCCGGCCTCGGGATGCTGCCGGGCGTGATCGTCGACCAGCACTTCCAGCAGCGGAACCGATTGGGGCGGCTGCTTTCGTTGATCGCCCAGAATCCGTCGTTGCTCGGGCTCGGCGTCGACGAGGACACAGCCGGCGTCGTCGGCCCGGATCACGTGATGGAGGTCATCGGCCGGGGCTCGATCACGGTCGTCGACGGCTCCGCGTCGGAGACGGACGCCTGGGAGATCAAGGGCCACAAGCCGCTGATGATCAGCGGCGTGGTCCTCCACTCGCTGCCGGCCGGCTATCGGTTCGATCTCCGCCGGCGGCAACGCCTCGCGACCCCGACGCTCCACGCGATCCAGGGCGGGGGAGCGGCCTCGTCCTAGGCCAACAGAATTCGTCCCGCTGCGCCGCGATGCCGTTCGTGGCACCAACGGGTTGGTCGCGGGTCCGGCGGCCGGCGTCGGCGATCGACTACGGACCCCTTGATCGGCGTGGCTGATCGGATTCGGGATAGCGATGCTTGGCGGCTACCCGGACTCGACGTCGGGATGTCCGAATCCTTGAGCCGCCACGCTCCGCTATCCGGGAATTGATCGGTCAGGCTGAT
>JBJMMH010000020.1:0-9461 GCA_045804885.1 Chloroflexota bacterium
GCTGGACGGCGGCATCACCAACCGCAATTACCGCGTCCATTTCGGCGGGGACGACTACGTCGTGCGCCTGCCGGGCAAGGACACGAACCTGCTCGGGATCGATCGCGAGGCCGAGCGGCTCGCCACCAAGCACGCGGCCGAGCTGGGCATCGGCCCCAAGGTCGCGGCGATGCTCGAGGACCCCGCCTGCCTGGTCACCTGCTTCGTCGAGGGCCGCGAGCTGACGTCCGGAGAGCTGCGCGACCCGGACGCGCTCGCCGAGGTCGCGCGCGGGCTGCGTTCGTACCACGAGTCGGATATCGAGCTGCCGACGCGCTTCCACGTCCAGGAGGTCGTGCGCGAGTACGCCGAGGTGACCCGCTCCCGGGACGGGACGCTGCCGGCCGAGTTCGAGGAGAGCCTCGCGCGGGCCGACGAGATCGTCGCCACCGTCGCCGACGACCCCGAGCACGCCTCCCGGCCCAACCACAACGACCTGCTCGCCGCCAACTTCCTCCAGTCGCTCAACGGGATCGTGATCGTCGACTGGGAGTACGCCGGCATGGGCGACCCGTTCTTCGACCTCGGCAACTTCTCGGTCAACCACGGCCTCACGCCCGACGAGGACACGCTCCTGCTCGCGGCATACGACGGGGACGTACGCCGGGACCGACTCGCCCGGCTGACGCTGATGCGGGTCGTGTCGGACTTCCGGGAAGCGATGTGGGGCGTCCTGCAGCAGGGGATCAGCACGCTGGACGTCGACTTCGCGGAATACGCCGGGGAGCACTTCGATCGGCTGCTCGCCGGGGCGACGACCCCAGGCTTCGAGCGCGCGTTACGCGAAGCCGCCGGCTGAAATCCCGATAGGGGCCGCCACCGCTACCCTCTAGCCGTGGAGCGCCCCATCGAGCCGCCGGCCGACCCTCGTGACGACTCGGACGAGGCAGCGGTCGAAGGCGCGACTCCGGCCAGGACTGCTGTTCGTCGCGACGTCCCGCTCGGGGCGATCGTGTTCCTCGCCGTTCTGGTCCTGCTACTCGGCGGCTATTCCCTCCTCCGGTCGGCGCGATCGCCCCAGGGCGCCGCGCCGACGCCGGTGAGTTCGCGCCCGGTCACCGCTGCCGCCTCGTCGAGCCCATCCACCGCCGAGCCGTCGTCGAGCGCGCGTGGTTCGACCGCCCCTGGCGAATCGGCCGCGCCATCCCGTGACGCGGTCCTTGTCGGCGCCGGCGATATCGCGAGCTGCAGCCTGGAAGGTGACACCGCCACTGCGAATCTCATCGACGGCATCGTCGGCACGGTCTTCACAGCCGGCGACAACGCCTATGACTCAGGCAGCGATGGCGACTTTCGCGACTGCTACGGTCCGACGTGGGGCCGCTTCAAGGACAGGACACGGCCCGTGGCGGGCAACCACGACTGGGAGACCAAGAACGCCCAGGGCTACCGCGATTACTTCGGCGACGCGGCGCTGAACAGCGACGGCGACACGTGGTACTCGTTCGACGTTGGCGCCTGGCACATCGTCATGCTCGACGCGAACTGCTCGAAGGTCGGCGGGTGCGACGCGGACTCCGACGAGGGCCGATGGCTCGCCGCCGACCTGGGCGCGCACCCGGCGACGTGCACGATGGCGATCTGGCACCAGCCGAGGTTCAGCTCCGGCGACAGGCACGGCAACGACCCCGAAGTGGACCCGTTCTGGCGGGCGCTCTATGCGGCCGGTGCAGACGTGGTCGTCAACGGCCACGATCACGACTACGAGCGGTTCGCGCCACAGGATCCCGACCAGCATCCGGACGCCGCACGCGGCATCCGCGAATTCGTCGTCGGGACAGGCGGCGCGGAGCTCCGGAAGTTCTCCGCGCCGGTCGCGAACAGTGAGCTCCGTCTCGCGGTCGACTTGGGCGTGATCAAGTTCACGCTCCATCCCCGTGGCTACGACTGGACCTGGCTTTCGACGGGGAGGGTTACGGATTCCGGCAGCGCGCTCTGCCACTGAACAGCCGGACGCACGGCTGACCCGATACGCTTGGCGGGCGGGGGACGCCCGATCGGTTGGCGGGTGCGACGCGGAGGCGAGGCGCGGATGGCGGACCATGCCCGGGCGGTGATCATCGGCGGCGGGGTCGGCGGGACGTCGATCGCCTACCACCTCGCCGAGCGGGGCTGGACCGACATCGTGCTCGTCGACCGGGCGGAGCTGACGAGCGGATCCACGTTCCACTCGGCCGGCCTCGTCGGCCAGCTGCGCGGCTCGGTGACGCTCACGAAGATGATGATGTACGGGGCATCGCTGTACGGGCGGCTCGCGGCGGAGACGGGTGTCGATCCCTCCTGGCACCCGGTCGGATCGCTGCGGCTCGCCTCGTCGCGGCCCCGCTTCGAGGAGCTTCAGCGACAGGCGGGCTGGGGCCAGACGTTCGGGCTGCCGATCGAGCTGATCTCGGCAACTGACGCGCGCGAGCGCTTTCCACTCATGTCGACCGACGGCGTCCTAGGTGCGGTCTGGCTGCCGACCGACGGATGGCTCGACCCGTCGGGACTGGCCCAGGCGCTGGCGGCCGGCGCGCGGCGCCGCGGCGTTACGGTCCGGGCGCACACGCGGGTCGTTGCAATCGGCGTCGGGCGCGGCCGGGTGACCGGCGTCGAGGTCGAGCGGCACGACGGCTCGCGCGAGAGGATCGCGACCGACGTCGTCGTCAATGCCGGTGGGATATTCGCGCCGGAGATCGGGCGGCTCGCCGGCGTGACGATCCCGATCGTGCCGATGGCCCACCAGTACCTCTTCACGGAGGCGCTCGACGGCGTCCACGCCGGCATGCCACAGCTCCGGGACCCGGACAACCTCGTCTACTTCCGCGAGGAGGTCGGCGGGCTGTGCATGGGCGGCTACGAGCGCCAACCCGCGCCATGGTCGCTCGACGGCGTCCCGGCGGACTTCAACGGCAAGCTGCTCGCCCCGGACTGGCCGCGATTCGAGGAGATCATGGCTGGCGCCGTCCGGCGCGTGCCGTCGATCGCCGACGCCGGCGTGTCGCGGATCATCAATGGCCCGGAGGGCTTCACCCCCGACAACGAGTTCATCCTCGGCGAGAGCGACGTCCGGGGGTTCTTCGTCGCCGCCGGGTTCTGCGCCCACGGGATCGCCGGGGCCGGTGGGATCGGCCGCCAGGTCGCGTCGTGGATCGTCGATGGCGAGCCGGAACTCGACCTGTGGCACATGGACATCCGGCGGTTCGGCGGCCAGCACTGGCGATCGCGCGAGTGGACATTGGCTCGGACGACCGAGGTCTACTCGACGTACTACGACATCCACTACCCCAACGAGGAGCGACAGGCGGGCCGGCCGCTCCGGACGTCGCCGACATACGATCGACTGAAGGCGCTTGGGGCCGTCTTCGGCGAGAAGTCAGGCTGGGAGCGCCCCAACTGGTTCGAGCCGAACGCCGACGACCCCCGCTGGGGCGGCCGGGCGGCTCTCGAAGCCCGTCGGCCGAAGGGTTGGGCGGGCGAGCACTGGTCGCCCGCGATCGCGGCAGAAGCACTGGCCGCGCGGGGCGCCGTCGCCGTCTTCGACGAGACGAGCTTCGCGAAGATCGAGGTGATCGGGCCGGGCGCCGCCCGGTTCCTCGGCCGGCTCTGCGCGAACGAGGTCGACGTGCCGGTCGGCCGCGTTGTGTACACGTCGATGCTCAACTCGCGCGGCGGGATCGAGACGGACCTCACCGTGACGCGCGTCGCGCCGGACCGCTACATGCTCGTGACCGGGACGGCGTTCGGCCAGCACGACCTGGGCTGGCTCCGCAAGCACCTGCCCCACGACCGCAGCGTGCTGCTGAACGACATAACGTCGGGCCGAGTGTGCTTCGGGGTGTGGGGCCCGGCGGCACGGGACCTCCTTCGACCGCTCACGACCGACGACCTCTCGGATGCCGGCTTCCCCTTCATGACGGCGCGCCCGATCACGATCGGGCGGGTGCCCGTGTACGCGCTCCGAGTGACCTACGTGGGCGAGTTGGGCTGGGAGCTCTATGCCCACACGGAGTTCGGGAACGCGTTGTGGGACACGCTCTGGGATGCCGGGGGTGCCCACGGCCTCGTCGCCGCGGGCTATCGCGCGATCGTCGCGCTGCGGCTCGAGAAGGGCTACCGCGTCTGGTCGTCGGACATCACGCCCGACGAGAACCCGTACGAGGCCGGTCTGGGGTTCGCCGTCAAGCTCGACAAGGAGGCCGAGTTCATCGGACGTGACTCGCTCGTCGGCGCGAAGGCCGCGGGACCGAGTCGCCGGTTGCGCTGCCTCGTCCTCGACGACCCGCGGGCCGTCTGCCTCGGCAACGAGCCCGTCCGGGTCGGCGGCTCGGTCGTCGGGCGGGTCACGTCAGGCGGCCAGGGCTACGCCGTCGAGCGTTCGATCGCCTACGCCTATCTGCCCTCGGACTGCGACGTCGGGACCAGGGGCGAGGTGGCGCTGTTCGGCGACTGGGTCGGGTTCGAGGTGGCACGCGAGCCGCTCTACGACCCTGCCGGCGGGCGGCTCCGCTCGTGACGCGCGAGCTCCCTCCATTCGGCGCCGTCTGGTCGGCCTCGCTTGCCCGCGCACCGGAGGCGGAGTTGGAGGCCCTTCTCGCCCTCGCCCACGCGGCCTGCGACGAGGCCGACGCGCTCGCTCGCTCGACGTTCCGGCGCGACCTCCAGATCTCGACGAAGCCGGACCGGACCCTCGTCACGCAGGCCGACACCGCGATCGAGCGGGCGATCCGCGCGCGCATCAACGCCGCCTACCCGGACCACGGCCTCGTCGGCGAGGAGTACGGAGTGGAGGCCGGCGACGCGCCGACCCGCTGGTACATCGACCCGATCGACGGCACCCACAACTTCGTCCGGGGCGTGCCGCTGTTCGGGACGCTGCTCGCGGTCGAGCGGGACGGCGAGCTGCAGGCCGCGGTCATGTCGGCGCCGGCGCTCCGGGAGCGGTGGTGGGCGCGCCGGGGCGGCGGAGCGTGGGCGAGGAGCGCGGACGAGGAGCCCCGCAGGATCCGCGTCTCGAGCGTCGTTGTGATCGAGGACGCCCAGGTGCTGTACGGGTCGGGGAGCGAGATTCGCGCGTCTGGACTCGCGCCCGGATTCGACGCGCTCGTCGCGGCCGCCTGGCGCGATCGCGGGTTCGGCGACTTCTGGGGCTACGCGCTCCTGGCCGATGGCGCCGCGGAGGCGATGGTCGAGGTCGGGCTGTCGCCCTGGGACGCGGCGGCGCCCACGGTGCTGGTCGAGGAGGCAGGCGGCCGGGTCAGCGCCTTCGATGGCCGCCGAGCGATCGACACGGGCACCTTCGTCGCCTCGAACGGGCTACTCCACGACGAGATCCTGGGCCGCCTCCGCGCCGGGAACTAGTCAGCGACTGCGGCGGCGCTGGGCCAGCGCGAGCAACCCCGCCGCGACCGCGCCACCGAGCACGAACGCCCCGGTCAGGACCGCCGCGCTGATCGCGACCGCGGACGCGAACACCACCGCGGCGCGCTCACCCGGCGATCCCCGGACGATCGGGTTCGACGAAGGGCCGGCGCCGGCCATGGAGCTGGCGATGTCGAATGGCTCGCGGAGCGCGCCGACGTCCTCGGGGGAAACGAGGTCGGCCACTACCGCGGCCACGGCGGCGTCCTCGACGGCGGCAACGAGGCGCGCCCGATCGTCGGCACGACCCAGCGAGCGTCCCCAGTTCAGCCCGAACCACGTGGGCTCATAGCCGCGACGCGACCATGCTCGGAACAACTGGTCGCGAGCCCGTCCTGGGGCGGTCGCGAGCTCCTCCCGACGGTTCGCGGCGTGCGCGGCGTCGACGGCACGCTGGAGGAGCGCGGCCCGCTCGTCAGGATCGGGCTCGGGGAGCGCCACCATGGCAAGGTCGTCGACGCTGAGCCGACCGAGCTCGGCGAGAAACGCATCGATCGGGCGGGCCGGCGGCGCGGCGGCGGGATTCGTCATCGGCGCGATCGTAGCGTGCCGGGATGGGGCATGATGAGGCGCGATCGGATCGATGGAGGAGGGGAGCGGTGGAGGAGCACACGAGGATGGCGCCGGCCGAACGGCCGGCGGCGGCACCGCGCGATGGCGCCGACACACGGGCGCCGGCACACCTCGCCGACCCGCGCGCGCTCACGATCCTGACGACCGAGCACTGGAGCCTGCTGTCGCAGCGGAATCTCGCCTGGACGGAGAGCTTCTCCCGGGCCGGGATGTTCCTGGCGGCGCTCTCGGCGGCGACCGTTGCGCTCGCCCTGGTCGCGTCGGTGATGCGCGACGGGTTCATCCTCTTCGCGCTCGTGATCCTCCCGGTCGTCTGGTTCATCGGCGAGACGACCGCTGTCCGGCTCTCCCAGGCGAACGCCGACGAAGCGCGTGCGTTGCAGGGGATGAATCGGATCCGCCACGCCTACATGGAGATGGTTCCGGGGCTCGAGCCGTACTTCCTGACGAGCCACTACGACGATGTCGCGGGCGTCCTCGCCTCCTCGGGCGCCCCCGCGAGCGTCGCCGGGCACGTGGCGGCGCCATCGCTGAGCTCGATGACCGCGAACGTCCTCCACGCGTTCGTCACGGCGATGGGCATGATCATGGTCATCGTCTCGGTCGTCGGCGGCGCGTATGTCGCGCTCGTCGCAGCCTGGCTCGGCGCACGCGACGTCGCCGCCGTCGTGATCGGGGCGCTCGTGTTCGTCCTCCTCGTCGGGCTTCATGCCGTGTGGGGCGTTCGCGAGTTCCGGCGCGAGGCTCAGAAGATGGTCATCCGGTTCCCGACGCCGCCCCCAGTCGGGTGACGGATCAGAACATCAGCCGCATCAGGATCCGCGGCCGCCGGTCGCTGCGGGCGCTCGTCTCGACGATCCGCTTGAATCCGAGGCGCTCGAACATCGGCGTCACTCCGACGTAGCCGAACGCGACGTCGACGCGATCGCCGTCGGGGTCGATCGGATAAGCCTCGACGCCCGGCGCGCCGGACCGGCGAGCGTACTCGACGACGCCATCGAGCAAGGCCGCCGCCACGCCTCGCCGCCGGTAGCCGACGCGTACGTTGAAGCACAGCACGGACCAGACGGGTTCGTCGTCGACTTTCGGAATCGTCCGCGAGCGCTCCAGCCGGGGGAGGCGCGGCCGGACGCCGAATCCGCACCAGCCCGCGACTTCGCCCTCGACGTAGGCCAGCATCCCGGGCGGCGGTTGATCATCGATCTGCTCGCGAAGGGCAGCGCGTCGTGCGCCGGGCTCGGTCTTGCCGTAGCCGACCGCGACGCCCCGCGGCGCCTGGCACCAGCAGCCCCTGTCGCCGTTCCCGCCGAGAATCGTGACGACGTCCTCCCAGCGTTCCGGCGTGGCCGGGACGACGACGATCTCCGCGGTATCGGGGGAACGGGCGGGGGCGTGCGCCTCAGTCACGGGCCGCCGCGAGGCTCTCGTCGAGCGTCCTGAGGGCAAGGTCGATCTCGTCCGCGGTCGTGACCAGTGGCGGAATGATCCGCACGACATTCACGTATGTGCCGGCCGTCAGAACGATCAGCTTGCGTGCGAGCGCCTCCGCCTGGACCCGCTTCGCGACGTCGGGATCGGGTGTGCGGCCGTCGCCCTCGCCGGGCTTGACGAACTCGAACGCGAGCATGAGGCCGAGGCCGCGGACGTCGCCGATCGAGCGGTACTTCGGCGCCAGGGCTCGCAGACCGGCGAGGAACTGGTCGCCGCGCTCGCGGGCGTTCGCGACGAGCCCCTCGTCCTCGATCACGTCGAGTGTCGCGTTGGCCGCCGCGCATGCGACGACGTTGCCGCCGTACGTCCCGCCGTGCGACCCGGCCGGCCACTTGTCGATCAGCGCCCGCTTCGCGATCAACCCGCTCAGCGGCAAACCCGATGCGATGCCCTTGGCGATCACGGTGATGTCCGGCTCGACGCCCCAATGCTGCATCGCGAACAGCTCGCCGGTCCGGCCGAAGCCCGTCTGGACCTCGTCGGCGATGAGCAGGATGCCGTGCCGGCTGGCGATCTCCCGGAGCCGCGGCAGGAAGCCCGGCGGCGGGACGATGTAGCCACCCTCGCCCAGGACGGGCTCGACGATGATCGCCGCGACGTGCTCGGGATAGACGTACTGGTGGAACGTCAGGTCGAGCTGGGCCTCCCAGTCGCAGATGCAGTTCTCGTCCGCCGCGTGCGAGCCGCCTGTGTACCGGAAGCAGTAGGGATAGGCCGTGTGATAGACCGACCCCGGCAGCGGCTCGAAGTGGCCGCGGTAGACGTCCTTCGCCGTCGTCAGCGCCATCGTCTGGCCCGTCCGGCCATGATAGCCGTAGCGGAAGCCGATGATCACCGGCCGGCCGGTCGCGATCCGGGCGAGCTTCACGGACGCCTCGACCGCCTCCGCCCCGCTGTTCGAGAGGAAGGCGCCCCACTCGGCGCCGTCGGAGCGCGGCGGCAGGACGTGGCCGAGTCGCTCGTACAGCCGCAGACCCGGCTCGTGGTAGGTGATGTTCTGCTGGGCGTGGAGGATCTTCGCAGCCTGGGCCTGGACCGCGGCGACGACCCGCGGATGGGCATGGCCGGTGTTCGTGACCCCGATCCCGCTCGAGTAGTCGAGATAGCGCTCGCCGTCGGTCGTGATCAGCCACGAGCCCTCGCCGCGGTCGACGACGAGATTCGTGATCCGCCCCCAGACGGGCGGCACGACGGAACGATCGGGCAGGGGAGCGGAGGTTGGAACGGCGGCTGTGGGCGCCGGCGACGCGGTGTCGACCACGGAACTCCTTCGGTCAGCGAATGCGGGCGGCTCGCCCGGAGCGGAGCGTCGTCAGCCCGACGAGGACCACGGCGCCGATGAAGATGATCGAGCCGATGACGTTGATCTGCACGGGCAACGCGTTGCGCTGCACCGAGTAGACCCAGATCGGGAACGTGTTCGTCGTCCCGGAGACGAAGTTCGTGATCACGAAGTCGTCGATCGACAGGCTGAACGCCAGGAGCGCCGCCGCCATGATCCCGGGGAAGATCAGAGGCAACGTCACCTTGCGGAAGGTCGTGATCTCGTTGGCGCCGAGATCCATCGCGGCCTCTTCGAGCCGCCGGTCGAAGCCGGCCAGCCGCGCCTTCACCGTCACGACGACGTAGCTGATGTTGAACATCACGTGGGCGATGAGGATCGTCAGGAAGCCGGTGGGATAGAGCGTCGGCACGCTGCCCGCGAGCGGCGGGAGCGCCGTCGCGACGAACAAGGTGAGCAGGCTCGAGCCGAGGACGATCTCCGGCGTCGCCATCGGCAGGAAGATGAAGCCGTTGAGGGTGCCACGCCCGCGGAACCGGTAGCGGGTGAGCGCCAGGCCGATCATCGTCCCGAGGATCGTCGCGAAGATCGTCGAGAGGATGGCCACGCTCGCGCTCGTGGTCACGGCGTTCCCGAGGCCCGGCCAGTCGAAGGGGTGCAGCCAGCCGTTGAGCGA
>JBJMMH010000021.1:0-3327 GCA_045804885.1 Chloroflexota bacterium
CGCCGCGGATAGCGGTAGGCCACCCCGGCCGTTCGGGGACCGAGCTTCGCGATCGGCGGGACCTGCCGCTTGAACTCGGACGTCGCGATCATCCGGTCGACTCGGGCGACGAGCGCGGGGTCGAACCCGAGAGCGGCCATCTCCTCGTCGGACCTGCGCTTGTCGACCCGCCAGAAGAGGAGCCGATCGAGGACCGGATAGCTGAACCCGGCCTCGTCCTCGTCCGTCTGGCCGGGCCACAAGTCGGCCGACGGCGCCTTGCGGATGATCGCCTCGGGCACGCCCATGGCCGCGGCCAGCTGCCGGACCTGGCTCTTGTACAGGTCGCCGATCGGGTTGAACGCACAGGCGTTGTCACCGAACAACGTCGTGTACCCGATGAGCGACTCGGTCTTGTTGCCGGTCCCCACGACGAGGCCGCCCCAGGTGACGGAGCGGTCGTACGCGACGGCCATCCGTTGACGGGCCATGAAGTTGCCCCGGCGGAGCGGTGACGCATCCGGCTGGCTCGCGAAGAAGCCGTCGACCATCGGGCTGATCTCGACGGTCTCGAACGGCGTCCCCAGCGCCGCGACGACGGCCGCGGCATCCGTCCTCGATGCGTCCGACGATGTCCGGTACGGCATCGAGACACACAGGAGCTTGTCCGCGCCGATCGCCTCGGCGACGAGATACGCGACCAGCGCCGAGTCGATCCCACCGGACAGGGCCAGGACCGCGCGCTCGAAGCCGGCCTGGCGAAGCTGGCCGCGGATGAACTGCCCGATCACCTGGCGGGCGACATCGGTCTCGATCGCCAGCTCCGCCGGCAGCTCGAACAGCGGCTCGGGCGGCTCGGTCATCGTTCCGCTCGTCATCGGCGAGCGTCCTTCGCTGCCACCGCCCGCCGGCGGAAGCCGATCGGTGCGCGAATCGGATCGCCCGGCGCCACGTCGAGCCCGGCCTCGGCGAGCTCGTCGGCGGTCGTGTCGCTCGCCAGGCCCGCCCGCTCGGCGATGATCCGGTTGATCTCGCGGGCGTGCAGCTCGAGCCGCTCGTCGCGCAGCAGGGGCAGCCCGACCCGCTCCCGGCGGAGGTCCGCGAGCGGTACGTCGACCACGAACAGCCCCTCGTCGAACATCGGCGCGCTGAACAGCGCCTTCCCGGTCGGCGAGATGACCTCCGACCCGCCCCAGAACGAGAGCGACTCGTCGACGCCGACGCGGTTGCAGAACACGACGAACGACGTGGTGAGTTGGGCGTACGTGCGCATGAGCGTCCGCCACGACGCTGCCGTCCCGAGACCGACCTCGTTCGTCGCCGCAAGGTCGCGTCCCGGCGACGACGACACGTTGATGAGGACCTGAGCGCCGTCGAGCGCGAGCAGCTCCGGGACAGGAAGGTGCCAGAAGTCCTCGCACACCGCGATCCCCAGCCCGACCCCGAGCCGCGACGGCGTCGCCCGCAGGACATCGCCCGCGGCGAAGAACCGCCGCTCGTCGAAGAGGCCGTACGTCGGAAGGAAGAGCTTCCGGTGGACGTGGCGGACGGCGCCGTCCTCGAGAAGCGCCGCGGCGATGAACAGGCGGTGGTCGCCGGACTCCTCGACGAACGAGACGATCGCCGACATCCCCTCCGTCGCGGCGGCGAGGCCGGCGAGCCGAGGGTCGTCGAGGCGGATCGCGACCTCCGAGGCGAGGTCCTGGAGGAGGTAGCCCGTGAGCCCCAGCTCGGGGAAGACGACGAGGCCTGCGCCCTTCGCGCGCGCCTCCGCCACGAGGTCGTGGTGGACGGCGAGATTCTCGTCGAACAGCCCGAGCCGTGGCGCGATCTGGGCGAGCGCGATGCGGAGCCGCGACGGAGGCGTCACGCACGGAGAATAGCGGCCCGCGGCTCGGGGCAACGAGGACCGGGCGAGCGTCGAGCCGGACTAGCGCGTGAGCATCCGCTTCTGCTCGGGCATCTGCACGATCCATGCAGCCAGCTCGCCCTGGAGCGCGGTGTACATCGTCAACCCCTTGAGCAGATCCTGCGTCCCGGCCGTGATCGCGGCGGCATCGCCCTTGTCGATCGCGTCCCGAAGCCGCTTGCCGCCGGCGCTGATCGCCTTGATCGCCGCTTCATAGCGGTCGGCGAATGGGCGCATCGCCGGTTCGAGCCGGATCTTCGTCATGTTGGGCAGGAGGGCGTCGACGCCGGCGAGACCGGCGGCGGCCGATCGCATGAGCTTGAGGTCCTCTGTCGCGATTCCTTTCGAGAGGTCGCTCGTGGCCGCGCCGATCTGGCCGTCGGCGATCCCGAGCGCCTCCATCCCGAGCGCGGCGTTGCCCGGCCAGGGCGTCGTCCTGGCGAGCGCGCCGCCCGATCCGGTGGGACTCGCTGCAGATGACGCGGGCGCCACCGTCGGCACGACCGGACCGCTGGGCCCGCAGGCGATGGCCAGGCTGCCGACGACGACGGCGACCATGAGGAGGCAGGCCCCGGCGCGAGGCAGTGCGCCACGGAGGTTTGGTGACGTCGCGCGCGGACCGCCCTGGCGACCCGCCGTCCGGGCCGGGATCACGCCGGCTCGGCGACCGCCGTCTCGAGCACCGACTGTGTCGCCACGACGGAATCGACGACAGTGTCGCTGACTTCCTCTGCGAAGTGGCAGGCGGTTCGGTGGCCACCCTCGCCGATCGGCCGGAGCATCGGCTCCTCGGTCACGCAGCGCTCCGGGTTGCCGAGCTTCTCGCGGAGCCAGCAGCGCGTGTGGAAGCGGCAGCCCGACGGCGGCGCGGCCGGCGAGGGCACGTCGCCCTTGAGGACCAGGCGCTTCTTCCGGCGACGGGGATCCGCGTTCGGGATGGCCGACAGGAGCGCGACCGTGTACGGATGTCGCGGGTCGCGGTAGAGCTGCTCGACGTCGCCCTCTTCGGCGAGCTTGCCGAGGTACATCACGCCGACGCGGTCGCTGAAGTACTGGACGACCGAGAGGTTGTGGCTGATGAACAGGTACGTCAAGTTGAAGTCGCGGCGCAGGTCGAGGAGGAGGTTCAGGACCTGGCTCTGGATCGAGACGTCGAGCGCCGACACGGGCTCGTCGCAGACGACGAGGTCCGGCCCGAGCGCGAGCGCCCGGGCAATCCCGATGCGCTGGCGCTGGCCGCCAGAGAACTCGTGCGGGTAGCGGCGGGTGTAGTCGCGTCGCAGCCCGACGATCTCGAGCGAGTCCTCGACGCGCTTGTCGCGGATCTTGCGGTCGGTGACGCCCAGGGCCAGGAGCCCCTCGCCGATGATGTCCCGAACCGGCATCCGCGGGTTCAGCGACCCGAACGGGTCCTGGCAGATGATCTGCATCCGTCGGCG
>JBJMMH010000022.1:0-9910 GCA_045804885.1 Chloroflexota bacterium
CGCAAGTTCATGGGCGCCGAGCTCCAGCGCAAGCGCGAAGGCAAGAAGACCCGCACGGACATGAGTGAGAAAGAGCTCGAGAAGATGGCCAGCAAGGGCGGCAGCAAGAAGAAGAGCTGACCCCCGGGCCTACGAAAAGAAAGCGATACGCCGTCGCTAACGCTCGGCACGGGAACGAGCGTCGGCAGCGTCGGCTGACAGCCCGCGATTGCTACGGTCGGCAGTTCGCGGGCAGCAGCGCGTACACGCCATAGAACGTCGCAGCGGCGAGCGCCACGGCCAGGCACAGCGCGACGAGCTGCCACAGGACCCGCCCCGCGCCCAGGGCGAAGAACGCTCCGACGAACCCAGTGACGAGGGCCGGAACTCCAGCCACGATCAGCCATCGGGGGATGCGGTCGGGGTCCGCGGGCGGCGTGGGGATGGCGCACGTGAACGCGCCGTTGGGGCCGGTCAGGTAGAGCGCCAGCGCGCCCGTGCCCACAGCGACGCCGATCGTCACCGCGACGGCGACGACGAGCCGGATCAGCTTCAGCAAGCGGGTTCTGATGGTGAATCCTCACGGCGGCGGCGTCGGGCTCCTTCGTGAGTATCCGCGTCGGCGCCCTCAGGGGAATGGTCACTGCGTGTCCACGGAGACCGGCATTGGTCCCAGCGTCCCCAGGCGGGCCCCTCTCGATTCGCGTGGGCGCCGGGTAGACTCTCGGCCCGTCGTGGCAGTCGAGATGAGGTCGTGAACCGGTCGCCAGGTAGAGCGTGGCGCCTCGCCTTCGCCGGGCTTCTGTGCGCAGTCATG
Organism: Chloroflexota bacterium; assembly: GCA_045804885.1. Classification (GTDB taxonomy): domain Bacteria; phylum Chloroflexota; class Limnocylindria; order Limnocylindrales; family CSP1-4; genus CF-46. The sequence continues at coordinate 797 of JBJMMH010000022.1, forward strand.
GCTGTCGGCGGGTTGCCGGTGTCCGTGGCCTCCGGCGCCCCGCGGTTCGCCATCGACCTCTACGAGAAGGGCGACTTCGTGCCCCAGGCCCGCAGCGACTGGTGCGTCCCGGCCGCGATTCAGACGATGGCCAACCTCACCGTGAGCGGCGACGCCGCCGACGGATCCGTGCCCTCGCAGCGTCGGCTCGACCGCCTCGCCCGGTCCCTGTCGAGCGACCGGCTCGTCGGGCCGGGGTCTGAGCCGGAGGGCTGGGCCGGTGCCCTGAACAGGCTGGGCTACGGACCGTACGTCGTCGTCTCCGTTCGGACGCGCGACGGCGCGATCACTGCCGCGGCGCGGGCGATCGCGTTAACCCGCAGGCCGGTCGGGCTGCTGATGTGGCGCGGTGCCCACGCCTGGGTGATGTCCGGTTTCGAGGCAACCGCGGATCCGGCGACGACCGACGACTTCCGCGTTACCCACGTGCGGATCGTCGACCCCTGGTATCCCCGAACGAGCTCGATCTGGGGCCGAGGACAGCGGCCCGACACCCGGATCGCCGTGTCTCGACTCGCCGCCGACTTCCTCCGATGGCGCCGGCCGGCCGTCGCCTACACGGAGAAGGACGGCCAGTACGTCCTCGTTCTGCCAGTCGCCGATGCGTCTGCGCGACCTCCCCCGCCGGGACAAACTCGGACGCTCCGAGGGCCGTTCCGCGTCGCGGTCTGATTCGGCGGCGGCTTATGGGAACCAATCCGCGCTCGACGGCACCGTAGGATTCGAGCACGACCGAACGGTCGGGCCGTCACAGGTGGACGTCTGTGGACCAGCGAGAGCTCGTCGAGCGCGCCGGCAGGGGCGATCATGACGCCTTCGGCCAGCTCGTCCGCGAGCGCATCGCGCGGCTGGACGCAGCGGCCCGACTGATCCTCCACGACCCGGAGCTCGCGCGCGACGCGGTCCAGGAGGCGCTCGTCGGAGCCTGGCGGGACCTGCCCGGGTTGCGCGACCCGGACGCGTTCGATGCCTGGATCCACCGCATCACCGTACGTTCCTGCTTCGGCATCCTGCGGCGGCGTCGCAGGCGGGTGATCGAAGTCGAGCTGACCCCAACGGCCGACCTCCCCGTCGGCGACATTGATTCCTTCGTCGTCGACCGGGACGAGGTCGAGCGGGCACTGCGCCGGCTCGACGTCGACCAGCGTGCGGTCGTCGTCGTTCATTTCTTCCTCGGGTTGCCGCTGCCGGAGACGGCGGAGGCGCTCGGGATCCCGCTCGGAACGGCGAAGTCCAGGCTGCATCGGTCGCTCGCGGCCATGCGCGCCGACATGAACATCGCCTCGAGCCTGGAAGCAACCGAGCTTCCCCGAGGGCAGATCGCATGACTGCGTTCGACCGGTCCGATCGGTTCCAGCAGGAGCTGCCGGAGATCCTGACCGCGATCGCAGCGCCGCGAGTGCCAGATTACGTCGACGACCTCCTGGCGCAGGCCGCCGCAACCCGGCAGCGCCCGCGCTGGACCTTCCTTGAAAGGTGGCTTCCCATGGGCGTGATCGCCCAGCGTGCGTACTTCCCGGCGTTTCCGTGGCGGCCCATCGTCGTCGCGGCGCTGCTCCTCGTTCTCGTCGCCGCGGCGCTCCTGATCGCGGGATCGCAACGGCATGTTCCACCGCCGTTCGGCCCGGCCCGCAACGGCGCCATCGTGTACGACAGTGGCGGCGACATCGGCGGTCGCGACTCGCTCGAGGGCGCGTCGCGGACCCTCGTCGCCGGCCCCGCGGACGACTTCGCGGCCGGCTTCACCCGGGATGGCAGCCGCCTCGTGTTCCTGCGTCGGACAGCGGGCACGGCCGGGTCGCCGAACGAGAAGATCCAGGTGTTCGTCGCCGAGCCGGACGGGACCAATCCGCGTCCGTTGTCCGGCGATCTCGTGGCACCCGACTGGTTCGACTGGTCGCCGGACGATCAGCGGCTGGTCGTGCAAGCCGGCGGGTCCCAGTTCGGCGAGCATCTCTACATCGTCGACCTCGAGTCCGGCGATGGACCGCAGAAACTGAAACTCAGCCAGCCGATGACTACGACGTTCCCGAACTTCCTGGGTCCGACGGGGGCTGAGGTCGTGTTCCGCGGCGTCGCGTCAACGAAGGGCGGCGTCCAGGCGGGCATCTTCGCCGTTCGCCCGGATGGCACGGGCCTCCGGGCAGTCTCCCCGACCGACGGCGACCGGAACAGCGGCTACATGTTCCCGCAGCCCTCGCCGGATGGCAGATACGTGGCGTATACAGACTGGCTGTCGGGGGCCGAACAACTTCGGATCCACCTCTTGGAGCTCGCGACCGGGGAGGATCGGAGCCTCTTCCAGGAGAAGAGCCAGGGCTTCGCGACGTTCTCGCCGGACAGCCGGCAGATCCTGTTCGTGCGGTTCGTCGGCGACACCCGACAGCTCTTCGTCCAACCGGTCGATGGCAGCTCGCCCGCGATCGCGATCGGACCGGCCTATCCCGCCGAGGACGACATGAGCGGAACGTTCTCGCCCGACGGTCGATCGATCATCGTCAAGAACACGAACCGGAAGGAGAGCCGGTTGATCGACGCGGCGACCGGCGGCGACGGTCGCGTCCTGGATTGGGCCGCCGACGGGTTCACGGGCTGGCAGCGCCTGGCGCCGTAGGCCCGCCGGGCAACAAGAAACCGCCCGCATCGCTGCGGGCGGTTTTCTGTTGACGCCGGGGTCAGGCGGGCTGGACGTTCTTCGCGCGGTCGCCCTTGGGGCTGGCCTCGATGTCGAACTGGACCTTCTCCCCTCCGACCAGGCGGTCGAAGTCGAGCGACGACGCGAGGCCGTCGCGGTGGAAGAAGTAGTCCTTGCCGTTCTCGGCGGTGATGAAGCCGAATCCGCGATCGGAGACGAGCTTCTTGACGGTACCGGTGGTCACAGTGACCTCCAAGTCTTCTCGAACATCGACTGCAGCCACACGGTCCGTTCGAGAAGAGAGGACGACTGGCACGCACCGCCACATCGGCGATGCGACAAGTATCGCATGCCGGGGCGCACGGCAGAAGTCAGCTCCGTGGGCGCTTGTTTCGCTCTTCCTTCGTCGGCCGCGGCTCGTGTTTCGGCGGGTTCGGGCGCGTTCCCGGCGGCATGTTGGGCGGCGGCCCCTGCGGCGGCCGGTTCCTGGCCGCCGTGACCGCTGCCACGAAGGCGTCGCGATCGCCCTTCGAAAGGCTGCCCATCCAGGCCGCCTCGATCTCCTGAATGCGAGCCGTCTCTGCCGCCCGCTGATCCGATTCGAACTTCGAGTGCTTCGTCACTCGAACCTCCTGTGCGTTTCACATGAAGAAGCCGCCCGCGCTGGCGGGCGGCTGGGATTCGCTGGTCAGGCAGCCTGGACGTTCGTGGCGCGAGCGCCCTTCGGGCTCTGCTCGATGTCGAACGAGACCCGCTCGCCGCCGTCGAGGCGGTCGAAGTCCAGCGATGCCGCGAGGCCGCTGCGGTGGAAGAAGTACTCCTTCCCGTCCTCGGCGGCGATGAAGCCAAAACCGCGGTCGGAGACGACCTTCTTGATCGTGCCGGTGGTCATGCAGACCCTCCAAAGTATCTCGAACGAGCTACTGCAGGCGCACGGTCGGTTCGAGAGAGGGACCACACGACGCACGCCCCACAGCGGGGCGAGCGTCAACCGTAGCACGCGGGCGGTCGGCGCCTCACCAGTCCGGGCAGGCCCTCCTAGTCGTTCCGCGCCCGAGGCGACCACCTCGAGGCGAGCTCTTCGGGCATCGGCGGTGGACCGGGGAGCGGCGGGTCGGCGGTGGACCGGAGCCCCTCGAGGAAGAGCGCCAGGTAGCGCTGGCGAAGCTCCCGGGTCCGCGCGTCGTCGCCGAGCCGGATCGACGAGATCTGCTCGAGGATCAGGGACAGGTCGTCGACGACGATGTCGGACCGGAGGCCGCCGGAGGCCTTCGCGCGATCGACGATTCGAGCGTTCAGGACCGCCGCCCGCTCCGCCATGTCGAACAGCTCCTCGTTCGGGGCGAACGTTCCGGCCAGGCTCATCGTGATCGCGACGGTCTGGGCGTCGAGTAGTCGGCCCATGAAGGCAGAGAACATATCCCACGCATCGCCGTCGTCGGCGACCGCCCCCTCGGCCTCCTCGAGATAGCGTGCGAGACCGTCCCGCGCCACCTGCCGGAGCAGGTCTTCCTTGCTCTCGTATCGGCGATACAGCGCACTGATGCCGACGCCGGCGCGGGCGGCGACCGCGGACATCGGCGCGTCCGGATCGGCGGTGAAGACCTCGCGGGCGGCCTGGCGGATCCGCGGATCGTTCCGTCGTGCCTGGGCCCGCCGACCGCTCAGCCCGGGCTCGTGAGATTCCATCTGGACAGCATAGCCAGCGTTGGTCATAATGGAACGGAATACTTTATTCCGTTCCGTGGCGAGAGACAGGAGGTACGCTCGATGACCGACATCCGGCCGTTCACCCTCGACGTTCCCCAGGCGGACCTGGACGACCTTCGCGATCGACTCGATCGCGCGCGCTGGCCCGACGAGCTCCCCGGCGACGTCGACGACGGTGTCAAGCAGTCCTACATCCGGTCGCTCGCCGATCACTGGCGGGCCGGCTACGACTGGCGCGCCGCGGAGGCCCGGATCAACGCCAATCCCCAGTTCACGACCGAGATCGACGGCCAGACAGTCCACTTCCTGCACCTCCGCTCGCCGGAGCGCAGCGCGCTGCCGCTCATCGTGACCCACGGCTGGCCCGGGTCGATCGTGGAGTTCCTGGGCATCGCCGGGCCCCTCAGCGACCCGCGAGCGCACGGCGGCGACCCTGCAGATGCGTTCGACCTCGTCATCCCGTCGATCCCCGGCTACGGCCTGTCGGGCCCGACCCGCGAGCGCGGCTGGACCAACTACCGGATCGCCGCCGCGTGGGTCGAGCTCATGCGCCGGCTGGGCTACGAGCGGTACGGCGCGATGGGCAACGACGCCGGCTCGATGATCTCGCCGGAGGTCGGTCGGCTCGATCCTGACCGGGTCGTCGGCGTCCACGTGACCCAGATCTTCTCGTTCCCGTCCGGCGACCCCTCGGAGTTCGGCGGGATGACCGAGGAGGAGATGGGCGAGCTGCAGACCCTGCAGTGGTTCGTCGAGAACAAGTTCGCGTTCAACAAGTTGATGTCGGAGCAGCCCCAGACGCTGGCCTACGCCATCAACGACTCGCCGCTCGGGCTGCTGGCGTGGAACGGCCAGCTGCTCGGCGAGGACCTGGACCCCGACTTCGCCCTCGACAACGTGATGCTGTACTGGCTGACCGGCACCGCCGCGTCGGCGGCCCGCCTCTACTACGAGAACGCGCACGCCGAAAACCGGCCGACCGCGCCGACGACGGCCCCGCTCGGGCTGGCGGGATTCGGCGGCGATTTCAGCGGCATCCGCCGCTTCGCCGAGCGCGACCACAGCAACATCGTGAGTTGGAACATGTATCCCAGCGGCGGCCACTTCGCAGCCCACAAGGCGCCGAACGAGTTGATCGGCGACGTCCGCGGGTTCTATCGCGGCCTGCGCTGAAGCTTCCTTCGCGGTCGTCCCGGTCGCCTCGTACCGCCCGCGCCGACTCCTCCGTCGCATCCGGTTACGATCAGCGCCCGGGACGAGCGCGCCGCCTCCGTCGCTCGCCCGTCGGAGGAGGACCGACCATGCGCCGCCGATTCCTCGCACCGATCGTCGCCGGCCTGCTGTGCCTGACCCTGGCTGCACCGGCCGCCGCCAAGGGCCCGCCGACGATCACCCGGATCGGGCCGTCGGGCATACCGGCGGACGTCCTCGCGGGCACGTGCGACTTCCCGGTCGAGGTCGTCGACACGTTCTCCAACTCGAAGGCCATGGAGTTTCCGCCGCAGCCGAACGGCGACCAGGTCGTCCGCTACACCGGCGGGTTCCGGTCGACGATCACCAACCTCGACACCGGCCGCTCGCTCCAGATCAGCTATTTCGGGACCGGGCACTACCTCTTCCGATCCGACGGCGTGATCGACATCCACGGCGGCGGGTCGGTCCTCGTCTGGTTCTACCCGGAAGACGTGCTGTCGGCGTTCGACCCGGGCATCTACCTGATGACCGGCAGGACCCACTTCGTCGTCGACGCCGCGACGGGTCTCGCGCTGCAGCCCGCGGAGATCAACGGCAAGGTCGTCGACCTGTGCGCAGCGCTCTCCTGAGCCTCAGGCCGCCGCGACCTTGCCTGCCCGGTTGAGGTTCGCGTCGGCCAGCCGCTCCGTGACCGCGGCCGCCGCGGGTCCGGCGATCGCGGCCAGGAACGTCGAGGCGTCGATCGCGTAGCCGGCGACGTCTGTGGTGGCGACGACGGTCGCGGTCCTGGGGCTCCGCCGGACGAGTGCGATCTCGCCGACGCCCGAGCCCTCGCCGAGTCGGTGGATCGGCCGCCCATCGACCGAAACCTCGACCTCGCCCGACGCGATGACGATGAACTCGTCGCCGGGCTCGCCCTGCGTCATCAACGGCGTCCCCGCGGCAAACGTCACGGGACGGAGGCCGGCCGCGAGCCGCTCGACCGCGGTCAGCGGCAGCTCCGCGAACATCGGCACCCGTCGGAGCAATCCCACGGCCTCATCGTCGACCACGATGATGCGGTCGACGCGGCCGATCCGGAGATAGATCAGCAGGGCCATCACCGGCAGGATCGCGCCGCCGACGACCATGGCCAGTCGCGGCCCGAAGATCCACAGCAGGAGCGGTGCGAGGAGGCTGCCGGAAATGGCGCCGACGCCGATCACCCCCTCGAGGACCGACAGGACGGGTGCACGGTCCTCGTTGGCGGTCGCCCGCTGGAACGTCGTGAAGAGCGCGACGTCGTACGTCGCGTTCGAGACGCCGATCGTGACCATCGCGGCGAGGGCAACCTCGGAGATCGGCACGAGCCCGATGACCGTGAGGGGCAAGCCCCAGAACACCAGCCCGACGACCTGGGTCCGGATCAGGCGGTCCGAGCGGACCGACGTCATCGCGAAGAACGCCCCGAGCAGGCCGCCAAGGCCGAACGCCGCGGCGAGGAGCCCGGTGCCGCCCTGACCCATCCGGAGCAGCTCGATCGCGGCGACGACCGTCATCGCGCTGAGCAGGCCCCGCGTCACGACCTGGCCCCATGTGCCGACCATCGACCAGGCGAGGACCGTCTGGCTCCGGATCGCCCGGATCCCGTCCCCGAGCCGGAGGCCCCGGCCGGCGCGGCGCGCGGCGCCGCCGGCAGCGTCGGCGGCGTGCTCGAACCGGAGCCCGGCCGACACGAACGCCGTCACGAGGAAGGTGACCGCCGCGAGGCCGGCGACCAGGCCGTGCTGGTTGAGGCCCATGAGGACCGCCGCGACGAACGGCCCGACGAAGGCACCGATGCCCTCGCCCGTGCTCCAGACGGTGTTCGCGGCGACGAGCTCCTGGGGGCTCCGGGCGATCGCCGGCATCAGCGTCGTCTGGGTCGGCCTGACCGGGGCCGCCGCAGTCGCGGCGATCGTCGAGAAGATGAAGAGCGCGATCATCGTCCCCTGGTGATCGGCCATCGTCGGGCCCGCTGAGAAGATCGTCCACGCGATCCCGGCGGCGCTCGCGGCGCGGATCAGCCCGATCGCCACGAGGAACCGGTCGCCCCGGAAGCGTTCGATCAACGTTCCCGACAGCAGCCCCGCCGCAACGGCCGGGATCATCCGGACGGCGCCGAGGACGCCGGCTGCGACGAAGCCACCCCGATTGAAGACCGTGACGATCGTGACGACGGTCAACGCGGCGTCGGCCGCGATTCCCAGCATCCACGTCAGGCCCAGCCGCCGGATGCCGTCGTTCGCGAACGCCTGGCGGAGGTTCGCGCCCGTGGTCCGGATGACGGCCGGGGTGTGAGGCAGCCTGAGACGAGGTCGGCCTGCGGTCGCGCCCGTTGGCTGGACCTCGGCCGAGGAGTCGGACATCAGCGGCTCGCGTGACGGGCTCGAACCCCTCGGTCGAGCATCGCTGCAACGTTACGCGATGCGGCAAGCACGAGAACGGCGTCCCTGCGAACCGCCCGTCGGCGCGGGCTCGTACCGGAGCGTGTACGGTGGAAACCCGCCTGGAGGTCGCAGCCCTGGACAGTTGGCAGCCGCTCGATCGTCGGACGTTTCTCGCGGACATGGGCAAGGGTGCGTTCGCCCTCGCGGTCGTCGGTTTGGCGGCGTGCGGACCGTCGGCGATCGGTTCGACCCTTCCCTCCCTGTCGCCGGCCGGCTCGTCCGGCGGGCGTAGCGGCGATCAGCCCAGCGCGACGCCGCCGGGCACGTCCGCTGCGGGCGGACCGCCGTCCGGGCCACCCTCGTCCGGCGGCGACGACGCGGTCACGTGGGAGCGAGTGAACCTCGGCTTCGTATCGGCCTACGTCCTCGTCCGCGCCGGCGAGGCCGCGATCGTCGATACCGGCGTCTCCGGCAGCGCCGACGAGATCGAGGCGGCGCTGGGCCGCGTCGGACTCGACTGGTCGGCGGTCGGCCACCTGATCCTGACCCACCATCACAACGACCATCAGGGCAGCGCGCCTGACGTGCTCGAGCGGGCGCCCGACGCTACCGGCTACGCAGGCGGCGAGGACATCCCCGCGATCAGCGTCCCGCGGCCACTCACGGCCGTGGCGGACGGCGACGCGGTGTTCGGACTTCGGATCGTGACGACGCCCGGCCACACCGCGGGCAGCATCTCGATCCACGATCCGGTCGGCGGGGTCCTCGTCGCGGGCGACGCGCTCAGGACCGACGGCGGCAAACCGACGCCGCCGGGCGGCCAGTTCACCGTGGACATGGCTCAGGCGAAGCAGTCGATCGTGAAGATCGGCGAGCTGACGTTCGAGACGCTGCTCGTGGGCCACGGCGAGCCGCTCGTCGGCGGCGCGTCGGCCGCGGTCAAGGCACTCGGCGCGGCCGGCTAGTCATCGCGAGTTCCACCGCCACCGGCAAATCGCGCCGTGCGACGTCCTGAAGGCACCCGAGAGCGTGACGCGAGGTCAGGACCGTGCGTGAAGACGAGCTCTGCTCGTGGCTCGGCCGCCCTTGCGACTCGCGAAGCCCGCGGTTTGCCGCTCCCACCGGAAA
>JBJMMH010000023.1:0-20148 GCA_045804885.1 Chloroflexota bacterium
TCGGCGACGGCGACCGCGTCGGCGCTGACGGAGCTGCTCGCGATCAATGGTCTCGAGGCGTCGTCGGGCGGCCCCGCCGACGCGCCGCCGCGGCCGATCCACACCCAGCTCACGACCGGCGACCCGGACGCGTTCAGAGCCGTCGCCCAGCGGCTGTTCGGCGACGCCTTCATCGACGTCGATCGACTCGAGCTCTCGGCAGTGGCGACGGAGGTGCCGACGTGACGGATCGCGCAGGACCCGGCGGACGAGGCGGGCCGGGCAGGCCGGCATGGCGTGACGATCGCCTCTGGCAGGCGGGGTTCCTCGTCGGGTCCGCGCTCGGCGCCGCAGCGACCGTCCTCGGCCGGCGCGCGGAGCAGTCGGCCCGGCGCGGCCTTGTCGACTGGTCGCAGGCCGAGCGGATCGCCGTCGGCCGGATGCGATCGGCGCCGGGGGCACTCACCGCCGAGGAGCTGCAGGCGACGGAACCCGAATACCAGGCCGCGATGCACAGGATCGTGCCGCGCCTGTCCGAGGCGCTCGGGACACAACTGCCGGGCGTCGTCGACCGATCGGGTGTCACGGATCGGGCCGGCTGGGTTCGGGCGAATGTCACGACGTTCGCCTCGCTGATCGGTACGCTCGAGGACGAGCTGCTCGACCAGGTCATGCCCTCGGGCGGTGGGATCGGCAAGGCGACGATGGCGCTGGCCAACCGCTGGGTGACGACCCGCCAGCTCGGCTACCTGCTCGGCTTCATGGGCTCGAAGGTGCTCGGCCAGTACGACGTCGCGCTGCTCTCGGCGGAGGCGACGCCCGGTCGGCTGCTGTTCGTCGAGGAGAACATCCGCCATACGGCCCGCGTCCTCGACGTCCCGCTCGGCCCGTTCCGGACATGGATCGCCCTCCACGAGACGACGCACGCATTCGAGTTCGAGGCCCATCCATGGCTCCGGCCGTACCTCGCGGAGCGGCTCGAGCGGCAGCTCCGACTGTTCAGCCGCGAGGCGAGCGGCCTGGGGCGCGAGGCGCTCCGGTCGTTCGGCCGGTCGCTCCGAGGCGAGGGCGGCTCCGCCGCGCCGGAACACTGGATCGAACGCCTCATGACCGACGAGCAGCGCCGGCTCTTCCGGGAGACGCAGGCGGTGATGAGCCTGCTCGAAGGATTCAGCGACTACGTGATGGACGAGGTCGGGCGGGACCTCGTGCCGGGCGTCGAGCGGATCAGCGCGAAGTTCCACGAGCGGCGGAACGCGAAGCGCTCGCCGTTCGAGCGGGCCGTCATGCGGCTCACCGGTATGGACGTGAAGATGGAGCAGTACCGGGCAGGCGAGGCGTTCGTCCGGGCGATCGCGGCGGCCGGCGGAGCGAGCGCGCTGCGGCGCCTCTGGGACGGACCCGACTCGCTCCCGCGCCATGGCGAGGTCAGTCAGCCGACGGCCTGGCTTCGGCGGGTCATGCCCGAGCTCGCCAACTGATGGCTGAGCTCGCCAACTGATGGCCGATCGCGCCACGGGGAGTGTCGGAGCGGGGTCCGGGCGCGGTGGCGCACCTGCGGCGATCGCGCTGACGCCGATCCTCTCCGCCCGCTACCGGGCGCGCGACCTGGAGCGGATCCGGGAGGCTGCGCCGGGCGCCCGGATCGTCACGCTCAGCATCGAGGGCCGCTCGGACGAACCCGTGGACGACGTCGAGGTCCTGCTCCATGGCTGGTTGTCGGCGGACGCGTTCGATCGGCTCCTCGGTCGGGCACCGCGGCTGACCTGGGTCCACTCGGCGTCCGCCGGCGTCGAGCGCGCGCTGACGCCGGCCTCGCGGGAACGCGGCGTCGTCATCACGAATGCGCGGGGCGTCTTCTCGAGGCCGATCGCCGAGTACGTGATGATGATGATCCTGGCCGTCAGCCGACGGCTGCCCGGCCTGCTCGAGCTGCAGCGGGAGCGAACGTGGCAGCCCCTCGAGGGCACCGAGCTCAGGGACGTGACCGTCGGCATCGTCGGGCTGGGCTCGATCGGGCGGGCCGTCGGCGCGCTGGCCACGGCGTTCGGCTGCCGAGTCGTGGCGACGCGGCGCCGCCCCGATTTCGGGCCCGAGGCCGACTTCGCCGGCCGGGCCGACGAGGAGCTCTCGTTCGGCGAGGCGATGCTCGAACGGGTCGGCGGACCCGAGACGCTGCCGGCGCTGCTCGCCGAATCGGACTTCGTCGTGCTCGCCGCGCCGCTGACGGCCGAGACGGAGAACATGATCGACGGCGAGACGCTCGCGGCGATGAAACCCGGGGCGTGGCTGATCAACGTCGCCCGCGGCCGCCTCGTCGACGAGCGGGCGCTGCTGCGAGCCCTACGCGAAGGCCACATCGGCGGCGCGATCCTCGACACGTTCCGCGACGAGCCGCTCCAGCCCGGCTCGCCGTTCTACGACCTGCCGAACGTCATCGTCACGCCCCACACGTCATGGTCGAGTGCCCGGGTCCTCGACCGGAGCGTCGAGCTGTTCTGCGACAACCTCCGGCGGTTCGCGGAGGGCGCGCCACTGGTGAACGTCGTGGACCCGTCGCGCGGCTACTGAGGATCGCGCCCGGTAGCATCGCCGGATGCAGATCGCAATCGTCGGCCTTGCCGGCTCCGGCAAGACGACCGTCTTCAACACCTTGACTCGGGGCCACGCCGAGACCGGCGGGTTCGGCGGCCTCGAGCTCCACGTCGGCGTCGTCAAGGTCCCGGACGGCCGTCTCGAGAGGCTCGCCGAGATCTTCCGGCCGAAGAAGGTCGTCCACGCCGACGTCACGTACGTCGATTTGCCGGCGCCGCCAGCCTCGTCCGAGGGCCGGGTGGGGACCGAGGAGCTCCCCGCTGAGCATCTGGCCCGCCTCCGCGAGAGCGACGCGCTGCTCCACGTGGTGCGGGCGTTCGAGGACGACGCCCATCCGCATCCGGAGGGATCCGTCGACGCCCGACGCGACCTCGACCGGCTGGACTTCGAGTTCGTCATCGCCGACCTCGCCCTCGTCGACCGCCGGCTGGAGCGCCTGAAGACCAGCGGCCGCCACGGCTCGCCCGCCGAGCGAGAGTCGAACGAGCGTGAGGAGGCCGTCCTCGTCCGGCTCAAGGAGGCCCTCGAGGCCGGCGAGCCGATCCGGGACGTCGAGCTCGACGACGGCGAGGAGAAGGCCATCCGCGGCTTCCGGTTCCTGACGCAGAAGCCGGTGCTCGTGCTGATCAATATCGGCGAGGCGGACCTGCCCAGGGCCAGCGAGCTCGTCGCGGCCGTCGCGAAGGGGTACGACCACCGGAGCACGCTCGTCGATTCGCTCTCCGGGCGAATCGAGATGGAGCTCGGCGAGCTCGAGCCGGACGAGGCGGACGCGTTCATGGAGGAGCTGGGTATCGCCGAGTCGAGCCTCGACCGGGTCATCGGCCTCTCGTACCGTCTGCTGGGACTGATCTCGTTCCTCACCGCCGGCCCCGACGAGGTCCGCGCCTGGCCGGTCCGGGAGGGCTCGACGGCGGTCGACGCGGCCGGGGCGATCCACACCGACCTCGCCAGGGGCTTCATCCGGGCAGAGACTGTCGCCTACGACGACCTCGTGACGCTTGGCTCGATGGCCGACGCGCGCAAGGCCGGCCGGCTCCGCTCGGAAGGCAAGACCTATCGCGTCCGCGACGGCGACGTCGTCGAGATCCTCTTCAGCAAGTAGTCCTGGGTCTCGCCGCCGCCGCGTCCCGTCAGTTGGGGCGGCCGGTTCCCGCGTCGGGATCGAACTCGGCCAGGATCGCCTTGTAGTCGGCACCCCTCGCCAGCTCATCCTGGTCCTCAGGGCCGACCTGGACGAGGAAGTTCTCGGACTCCTCGGGCGACACATTGACCGCGGCCGAAAGCCGCTCGTCCGAGACGAACGTGAAGCCGTGGTCGCGCTCCAGCTCGACGGCGATCGCCTCGATGAGCGTATCGTCCTCGTAGGTGTCCTGGATGCGGCGCCGGATCGACTGGACGAGCTCCAAGAACTCGTCGGGGTCCATCTCGGTGTCGTGGGCGAGGAGGACGTCGGAGAAGATCTCCTCGTCGCCCTCGTGAAGCTCGTAGAAGAACACGCCGGCTCCGGTGGGGAAGGGGATCGATGGACGCCAAGTATACGTTCGGCGGACGGCGGCTCCCCGCGAGCGACGGCTGATGGCCTCCGCCTCCGACGCCGCTCGCGACCGCGACCTCGACCCTGGGCCGGCGCGGGATCTCGGCCGCGACCTGCCGCGGGTGCTCGTTGTCGGGGCGGCGGCGCGCGACATCGTCGACGACGACCCCCGCGGCTGGCGCCTCGGCGGTGGCGTGTCGTACACCGCCCTCGCGATCGCCCGCCTCGGGCTCCCGACGCTCGCTGTGGTCGGCGTCGATGCCGAGGCGGCATCCGCTGCGGAGCTCGACCTGATCAGGGCGGCAGGCGCCGAGATCCACCTCGTCCCCCTTGAGCGCGGCCCGATCTTCGTCAACATCGAGCGGCCCGAGGGACGGCTTCAGCTGTGCCACTCGCCGTCCGACCCGATCCCCGTTGACGCGGTCCCGGAGGCGTGGCGTTCCAGCGTTGGCTGGCTGCTCGTCCCGGTCGCCGGGGAGCTGCCGGGTGACTGGGAGGCGGCCCCGCCGGACGGTGCCTTCGTCGGGCTGGGTTGGCAGGGGATGCTGCGCGTGCTCACCGCAGGCGAGGCCGTCCGCCACATCCGCCCGAAGCCGCATCCGGTCGTCCGCCGAGCGGATCTGGCCGGGCTGTCCCGGGACGACGTCGATCGCGACGTCCAGATCCACGAGCTCACGGGCTTCCTGCGGCCGGGCGCGACGCTCGTGGTGACGCAGGGCGACCGGGGCGGCATCGTCGCCCGACGCGCGGGCGACCGCACTCGTCTCCGGCACTACCCCGCGGTGCCCAGCCGCGACCCGGTCGATCCGACGGGCGCTGGCGACGTGTTCCTCGCCGGCCTCGCTGCGGCCCGGATCGAGCCGCGCCTCGTCGGTGGCCGGCTCGCCGCCGGCTATGACCTGCTGATGGCCGCCGCGGCGGCGTCGCTCGTCCTGGAGGGGCCCGGCCTCCATGGCGTCCCGGATAGGGACGCGATCCGGCAGCGGATGGCAGAGGCGCGGGGCTGGGCCGTTGAGTCGGCGAGCGACGGACATGCCAGGGAGCCCGGCCCAAGCCCGGTCGGGGATCACGTCAGCGCGGAGCCCGGGCCGTCGACTCCCGGACGCGGAGGCTGACGGGCAGCACGACGTGCGCGGGCGTGCCACCGTCGCCGGCGCGGGCGTCGCCATCGCGAGCGCCGCCGTCGCCCGCCCCCCGCGTCGCCGAGCCGTGCGAAAGCGCCTCCGCCAGCCGGGCCACGGCCCAGTGACCCATCTCGGTCGTCGCCTGCGCGATCGTCGTCAGCGGCGGGTCGACATAGGCCGCGAGGTCCACGTCGTCGAAGCCGACGACGCTGACGTCGTCCGGGACGCGCCGTCCCGCGGCCCGGACCGCCCGCATCGCGCCAATCGCCATCAGGTCGTTGTAGGCCACGATCGCGGTGATCGCCGCGTCCCTGCGCAGGAGATCCGCCGCGGCGCGCTCGCCGCCAGCCACTCCGGCGTCGCCGGCCGCCACGCTGATCGCGTCGTCGTCGATGCCGCCGGCGGCCAGGGCCACCCGCGTGCCCTCGAGCCGGGCCGGACCGTCGACGTTTCGCGGCGGCGCCGTCACCACGCCGAACCGGCGATGACCGAGGCCCAGGAGGTGCGTGGCAGCGATCGCGCCGCCGGCGCGGTTATCGGAGGCGATCGTGGCGACGCCCACGTCGCGCTCCTCGGTGTTGACGAGGACGATCGGCAACGGGGCGTCGGAGAGCCACTCGCGATGGCGCGCCCCCAGGCTGCTCGCGGCGATGACGATCCCGTCGACCCAGCGGTCGACGAGCAGCTCGAGGTAACCGGACTCGCGCTCCGGATCGTCGTCGGCGTTGCAGAGCAGGATCGCGTAGCCCAGCTCGCGGGCGGCATCCTCGACGGCCCGGACGAGCTGCGGGAAGAACGGGTTCTCGATGTCGGTGACGATCAGCCCGATGGTCCGCGTGGCCCGTTGGCGGAGCGACCGGGCGACGCCGGAAGGCCGGTACCCCAGGTCGCGGGCGGCGGCGACGACCCGGTCTCGCGTCTCGGGCCGCGCGCGGCCTCGGCCGGTAAGCACGCGGCTCACTGTCGCCGTCGAGACGCCGGCGCGCCGCGCGACGTCGTCGATCGTGGTCGACATCGACGCCCTCCGATCGCCGCCGCGGCCGGCCCGACTCAGTCGGGCGAGCTCGGTGGCAGCTCTTCCGCCTCAACCTCCGCGATCGGCGCGTCGGGCGACGTCGGAGTGACGTCAGTCGGGACCGCCGCCTGCTCGATCGTGGTGCTGTCGGCGCCCATGAGCTCATCGAGCTCGCGGGCCAACTCAGCCAGCTCCTCGCCGCCTCCCATCAGCCGAAGCAGCTCGTCCTGGTCGACCTCACCCCGCACGAACTCGCCGGCCAGCCGGCCGTGGGACAGGATGGTGAACCGGTCGCCGACCGGCAGCGCGTGTTGGACGTTGTGGGTGATGAAGATCACGCCGAGACCCTTTGCCCGGGCCCGGATGACGTGGCGGAGGACGATCGCCGCCTCCTTCACTCCGAGCGCCGACGTCGGCTCGTCGAGGATCAGCACGCGCGCGCCGAAATACTCGGCGCGGGCGATCGCCAGGGTCTGGCGCTCGCCCCCGGACAGCGTCCCGACGAGCTGCGACGGATCCCGGACCTGGATCCCGATCTCGAGCATCTGCTCCGTGGCGATCCGGCCGGCGTCCTCGACGTCGAAGCGGCGGAAGGGGCCCCAGCCGTGCGTCGGCTCCGAGCCGACGAAGAAGTTCCGGCTGATGCTCATCAGCGGCAGCACGGCCAGGTCCTGGTAGACCGTCGCGATGCCCCGGTCGAGCGCATCGCGCGGCGACTGGAGCGTCACCGGCTGGCCGTCCATGTAGAGCGAGCCGGAGTCCGGCGGGTGGACGCCGGAGAGCGTCTTGATCAGCGTGGACTTGCCGGCGCCGTTGTCGCCCAGCAGGCAGTTGATCTCGCCTGGCCGGACCGACAGCGAGACGTCCTCGAGCGCGATCACCCGACCGAAGTACTTCGTGATGTCGCGAGCCTCGAGAACGGGCACCTCGCTGTTCGCGGGTCCGGCGGTGCCCGACTTGCCGTACGCGGCGATCCGGTCGGCCGTCCGGGTCGGCATCGTGAACGGGGCGTCGTCGTGGGGAACGGAGGGTCGCTCGTCCGTCGGTTGCATCAGCGGGCCCCCGAGGCGCGGCGGAGCAGGTACGTGTTGGCGAGCACGGCGACCAGCAGGATCGAGCCCAGCACCACCTGGTACCAGTCGGAGTTGATCCCGACGAAGTTGATCCCGAGCTGGGTCGTCCCGAGGATGAACGCGCCGAACGCCGAGCCGAGCGCCGATCCATAGCCGCCGGTCAGGAGCGTCCCGCCGACGACCGCGGTGATGATCGCCTCGAACTCCTTGTTCGCACCGCGCAGGACGTCGGCCGAGCCGAAGCTGAACACCTGGATGCAGGCGAACAGCGCGGCGGAGGCGGCCGTCGTCATGAACAGCAGGATCTTCACGCGGTTCACCGGAACTCCGACGTACCGCGCGGCCTGGTCGGAGCCGCCGACCGCGAAGATCCAGTTGCCGAAGCGCGTCCGGGTGAGCGCCCACGTCGCGACGGCAACGGCGGCGATCCACCACAGCAGCACGATCTTGAACTCGCCGCCGCCGATGTTGATGCTCGCAGTGAAGAGCGGCACGATCGGGTCGCCGGCCGCGGCCTGAGTCACTCCGCTGACGATCGTGTTGCCGGTCAGGGCCCGGGTGATCCCGATCCCGGCGCCGCGCAGGATCAGGAGCATGGCGAGCGTGACGATGAACGACGGCAGGCGGGTCTTCACGCGGAGCCAGCCGTTGAACGCACCCCCGGCGAGTGCGAACGCGAACGTAAGCACGACCGCGATCGCGGCCGGCAGGTGGAACTGGACGATGAGGAGGCCGACGGCGAGGCTCGCCGCGCCGATCATCGAGCCCACAGACAGGTCGAACTCGCCTGCGATCATGAGCAGCGAGACCGCGACCCCGATGATCCCGACGTAGGCCGACACCTCGAGGAAGCTGGCGGCGCCCTGGATCGACAGGAAGCCTTTGCCGACGTCTCCGCGCAGGATCGAGAGGACCGCGAAGATCAGGAAGACGACGACGGCGCCGATGAACGCCCCGAACTCCGGCCTTGCCAGGAGCAGGCGGGTTCGGCTGACACTGCGGAGCCGATTGCTCTCGGTCGCGGTGACGGCCGTACTCATTCGAACCTCGTCATCTTGAGCGTGGGCCGGCGGGCGGCCCCAGACCACCCGCCGGCGAAGGAATGGCTAGCGGGTCGTGCCCGTGTTGGCGAGGACCGTGTCGACGTTGGTCTTGTCGACGATGCCCGGGCCGGTCAGGACCGGCTGGCCGCCGCCCGGCTGGAGGCCGTACAGCTTGTTCAGGGTGAGGAACACGATCGGCAGATAGCCCTGGAGGTACTGCTGCTGGTCGATCGCGAACAGCATCTTGTCGGCCTTGATCGCGTCGAGGACGTCTTTCGAGAGATCGAACGTCGCGACCTTGATGCTGCTGTTGGCGAGCTGCTCCATGGCCTTGATCGTCGGCGTCGCGCCGGTCGGGCCGAGGGCGAGGATGCCGTCGACGCCGGACGTGCCCTGAACGGCTGCGGCGATCGCCTGCTGGGCCGCCGTCGGGTCCTTCAGGTCGACCTGAACGACCTTCACCGTCGCGCCGAGCCCGTCGGTGAAGCCCTTGCAGCGGGCGTCGAGACCGGCGTTGCCAACCTCCTGGTTGATGCACAGCGCGTTCTTCACGCCGGCCGCCTTCATCAGCTCACCGGCTTTCTGGCCGGCGATCTCCTCGTCTTGGCCGACGTGGGTCAGGACGCCGAGCTCCTTGAACGCGTCGGACCCGGAGTTTGCCGACACAACCGGGATGCCGGCCGCGACTGCCTTCTGGATCGACGGCCCCAGGGCCGCCTTGTCCGGGATCGAGACGACGAGGCCGGCCGGCTTCTTGGCCACGGCGGCGTCGATCAGCTGGGCCATCTTCGGCATGTCGAACGTATCGGGAGCGGCGTACTCGACCTTGACGCCCATGTCCTTGCCGGCCTGGTCGACACCGTTCTTGAAGATCGACCAGAACGGGTCCGACGCCTGGCCGTGGGTGACGACCTCGATGAGGATGCCGGATCGATCGGCGCTCCCGCTCGTGCCGCCACTGGCGGCCGGCGAAGCGGCGGTATTGCAGGCGCCCGCAATAAGGGCGATCGCGCCCAGCGCGGCGATGCTCCTGGAAAGCTTCATGTGCTGATCTCCTCCTCGCGCCCGCGGACCGTCCGTGGGCTCACAGCTCCTGAAAGGATCGCGATCTCCTCATCGGCCGGACGACAGGGACGTCGCGGCCGCGGTCACCTCCTTCCGGGCGGCGTGGGTGACCCGCGCCGGCGACGGCTCATCATGGATCGGCGTCCGTATCGGCGTCACGCCGCGATCTCTTCGAGGCGAACGGGACGGTGCTCGTGAAGTGACCGAGTGGCTGCCTCCGCGATCCGAAGCGCCTCGACGCCGTCGCGCGCGGTGCACGGGCTGCTCGCCTCGCCTGCGGCGACCCTGACGAAGGCAGCAAGCTCCGACGCGTAGGCCGAACGGAACCGGTCGAGGAAGTCCGGCCACGCCGGGCCCTCGAACGGGGGAACGCCGGGCTCGACGGAGCGGATCGGCGTCCGCGGCCCCAAGCCGACGCTCACTGAGTCCCTGGATCCGAACAGCTCGGCCCTGATGTCGTACCCGAGTGGGTCGTGGCGGCCGACGGTCAGCGCGCCCAGCGCGCCGTCCGCCATCCGCAGCGTGGCGACCGCCGTGTCGACGTCGCCGTACTTCGCGAACACCGGGAAGCCGCGGACCGCACCGTCGGCGTAGACCTCCGCGACCTCCTGACCGGTCAACCAGCGGATGGCGTCGAAGTCGTGGATCGAAAAATCTCGGAACAAGCCGCCGGACGCCGGGATGTAGTCCTCATGCGGCGGGGCCGGGTCGTGGCCGGCCAGCCGGAACGTGTAGAGCGTGCCGAGCTCGCCTGACTGCAGGACGCGCCGGGCTTCGGTGTAGCCCGCGTCGAACCGTCGCTGGAACCCCAGCTGGAACGGGACGCCGCTCTGCTCGATCGCGGCGGCGACTTCGACCGTCGCGGCCAGATCGTTGGCGAGCGGCTTCTCGCAGAACGTCGGCAGGCGACGGCCGATCGCCTCGCGAATGAGTGGGGCGTGGGCGTTCGTCGCCGCCGCGATCACCACCGCATCCGCCTCGCCGAGCGCCGCGTCGATGGTTCCGGCCGCGTGGGTGCCCGTCTCCGCCGCGACCGCCGCCGCTCGATCGTCGATCGCGTCCGCGACGACGACCTCGTCGATCCCCTCCGTCGCCGCGAGCAGCCCGGCGTGAAGCCGGCCGATCCGACCCGCGCCGAGGAGCGCGACCCTCATCGGGCGAGCGCCTCGCGCAGGGCGCGCAGGCTCTCGGCGGCCGAGACCTCGGGCGCCAGCCAGGAGCTGTCCTGCTCGACCATCAGCCAGCCGTTGTACTCGAACTCGGCCAGCGCGGCGACGACCGCGTCGAGCGGCAGAAGGCCATGACCCAGCTCGGTGAACAGGCGCGCCCGGATGGCGTCGGCGAAGCCGCCCAGCTCGCCGTCTCGCAGCCCCGCGAGGACGGTGCCGTCGACGTCCTTCATGTGGACGTGGCTGATCCGCCGACCCAGCTCGCGGATCGCCGCGACCGGGTCGCCGCCGCCGACGAGGTAGTGACCGACGTCGAGGCAGATCGCGACCTGGCCCGGATCCGTGAGCTGAGCGAGCCGCCGCACCTCGCCCGGCGTCTCGACGAACGTGCCCGCGTGAGGATGGAACGCGAGCCGTCGGCCGCTCGCGGCCGCGTCGCGCGCCAGCGTGTCGAGCAGCCGGGCGAGGCGGTGCCAGCCTTCGCTCGTCAGTCGCGGCGCTGCCGGGTCGTCACCACGCGCCGCCCAGCCCTCGCGGCCGCCACCGACGCGGCAGGCCA
Organism: Chloroflexota bacterium; assembly: GCA_045804885.1. Lineage (GTDB taxonomy): Bacteria > Chloroflexota > Limnocylindria > Limnocylindrales > CSP1-4 > CF-46. The sequence goes on from JBJMMH010000023.1 coordinate 11,160, forward strand.
CGACGAGGACATCGCCGCGTGCGGCCGTCAGCAGGTCCAGCCGAGCCCGGCCGATCTCGAGGGCGTCGTCCGTCGGTCCGCCGGCCTCGACCGGCAGCTCCGCGTAGACCTCCGCGAGGCGGAGGCCGCGGCTACGTAGCGCCTGCCTCAGATCATCGCCCTGGGGAAACCCCCGCCCCAGCTGGACGCCCTCGAACGCGAGCCCGGCGCACGCATCGAGGACTGCGTCCGCGGGAACCTGGGGCGCGAGGTCGGTCAGGTCGACGTTGTTCCACGTGATCGGGACGACGCCGATCGGCGAGGCGGCGAGGTGCCGGCGCCGCGGCGTCGACGAGCCCTCTGGCACCCGCGGCGTGTCAGGCTCGCCGGTTCCCGGCTCCGGGACATGGGACCCTCGCCCCGTGTCGGCGGGCAGCGGCCGGGATGCCGGCGCGGTCTCGCGCGGAGTAGACGCGCTGGGCGATGATCCGGTCATGAAGGGTGGCGCCTCACGGGCTGATGTAATCGATTACCCTAGGCGGCGCGGAGCATACCATTGCGGGGTCGAGTGTCAACCACGAGGCACCGTTATCGGTCGGTCCGGACGGTCGGAGGAAGCAACCGAATGACCTCGATCGCATCGCTCCCAAAGCCGCCGCTCGCCGACACGCCGCTGGGCCGGACGGTCGCGACGACGGCCACCGACATCTGGAATGACTCATGCTCGATTCCGGAGCTGGAGTACGCGATCAGCTACGGCGCGGTCGGCGCGACCGCCAACCCGACGATCGTCACCGACGTCTGGAAGCAGGACCCAGGGCAGTGGCGAGAGCGGGTCCGGGCGCTCGCAGCGGAGCGCCGGGAGGCTACGGAAACCGAGCTCGCGTGGGCCATCGTCGAGGAGATGACGATCGCCGGAGCCCGCCTGCTCGAGCCGGCCTTCGAGGCCTTCGGCGGGCGGCAGGGGCGCCTGTCGGTCCAGACCGACCCAACGCTGTACCGGACTCCCGGCGCGATGCTCGCCCAGGGGATCCACTTCACGACGCTCGCCCCGAACATCATCGTCAAGTTCCCGGCGACCGCGGCCGGGATCCGGGCGATCGAGGAGGCGACCGCGGGCGGCGTGAGCGTCAACGTCACGGTCTGCTTCACGGTGTCGCAGGCGCTGGCCGCGGCGGCGGCGATCGACCGGGGGCTGGCACGGCGGGAGGCCACCGGCGCGGACACGGCCTCGATGGGCCCGGTCGTCACGATCATGATGGGCCGGATCGAGGACTGGCTGAGGGTTCAGACAGAGCGCGACGGGATCGTCGCAGATCCGGCGGCGTTGCCCTGGTCCGGGGTCGCCATCTTCAAGCGGGCATACAGCCTGTTCCGCGAGCGAGGCCACCGGGCGCGGCTGCTCGGGGCGGCGATCCGGCACCACTACCACTGGTCCGAGTTGATCGGTGGCGACGTCGTGATCACACTGCCGTCCGCGTGGCAGCGTCGGTTCAACGCATCGTCGGTCGAGGTCCGGCCCCGCATCGACGTCCCCGTCGAAAGGGCCATCGTCGATGAGCTGCGCGCCTCCTTCCCCGATTTCGTCCGGGCGTACGAGCCCGACGGCCTCGGCGTCGACGAATTCGACGCGTTCCCGGCGACGGCGCGAACGCTTCGGACCTTCATCAGCTCGTACCACGAGCTGCTCCACCTCGTGACCGACGCCTTGGTCCCGAACCCCGACGTGAAGGCGGCCGGGTGACCGACATCGCCACGCCGGGCCTTCACCGCCGGGCGGGCGAGCTCGCGAACGGGCCGTGGTCGCTCGACATCGATCCCGTCCGGGCCGGCTGGTCGTTCAGCGGGCTGCGCGTGGCTGCGCTCGCACCCCGTGGCTCCGTGGCGTTCGAGACCGGCCTCGACGAGGTCGCCATCCTGCCGCTCGAGGGCTCGTTCAGCGTCGTCTGCGGCGATGACGCGATCGCACTGGCAGGCCGCAGCGGGGTCTTCGCCGGCTCCACGGATTTTGCGTACGCTCCACCCGGCAGCCGCCTCGTCGTCGCCAGCGAGACCGGCGGACGGTTCGCCGTGCCGGCCGCCCGCGCCGATCGGGGCGGGCCATTCCGGCGCGTCGCGGCGTCGGAGGTCCCGATCGAGTTGCGCGGCGCTGGCGCGTCGTCTCGGGAGGTCCGGAACTTCTGCGCCGCCCACGTGTTCGACGCGGAGCGGCTGATCGCCGTCGAGGTCCTGACGCCCGGCGGCAACTGGGGTTCGTACCCGCCCCACAAGCACGACGAGGCAGGACCCGGCGAGTCCGTCCTCGAGGAGGTCTACTTCTACGAGGTTCGGCCCGGACCGACGGGTCCCGGCGTCGCCTATCAGCGGGTGTACGGCACGCCTGACCGGCCGATCGACGTGCTGGCCGAGGTTCGGTCCGGCGACGTCGTGCTGATCCCCCACGGCTGGCACGGCCCGGCCATGGCGCCGCCCGGCTACGACCTCTACTACCTGAACGTGATGGCCGGCCCCGGCGAGCGGGCGTGGCTCGCGCGCGACGATCCCGAGCACGCGTGGGTTAAGGATGGCTGGCCTGACGAGCCGATCGATCCGCGGCTGCCGTTCGGCGATCGGGCCTCGGCCAGCGGGACGCCGCCGCAGTGAGGACGGCCCGACTGACGGTGGGCCAGGCGGTCGTGCGGTTCCTGGTCGCGCAGCACACCGAGCGGGACGGCCGGCGGCAGCGATTGATCCAAGGCTGCTTCGGGATCTTCGGACATGGCAACGTGGCCGGAGTGGGGGAGGCGCTCCTCGAGGCCGAGCTCATGACGCCGGGCGCGCTGCCGTATCGGCAGGCCCGAAACGAGCAGGCGATGGTCCACGCTGCCGCGGGGTTCGCGCGGATGCGAAATCGCCTCTCGACCATGGCCTGCACGACATCGATCGGGCCCGGAGCAACGAACATGGTCACGGGTGCGGCCGCCGCGACGGTGAACCGGCTGCCTGTCCTGCTCCTGCCGGGCGACGTGTTCGCGACGCGGGTCGCCGATCCCGTCCTCCAGCAGCTCGAGCAGCCCGGCGCGGCAGACGTGTCCGTCAACGACGCGTTCCGGCCGGTGTCGCGATTCTTCGACCGCGTGTGGCGTCCGGAGATGCTTCCGGCGGCGCTGCTCGGGGCGATGCGGGTCATGACCGACCAGGCCGAGACCGGCGCGGCGACGATCGCGCTCCCCCAGGATGTACAGGCCGAGGCCTTCGACTGGCCGGCGGAGCTGTTCGAGGAGCGGGTGTGGCGCATTCCGCGCGCCACGCCAGACTCGTCGGCCGTCGCCGCCGCGGCCGATCTCATCCGGTCCTCGCGGCGTCCGCTGATCGTGGCCGGTGGCGGCGTGATCTACAGCGAGGCGACTGACGCCCTCCGAGCGCTCGTCGAGGGGACCGGGATCCCCGTCGCCGAGACGCAGGCCGGCAAGGGCTCACTGCGGTACGACCACCCGTCCGCCCTCGGCGCGATCGGTTCGACCGGGACGGCGGCCGCGAACGCAGTCGCGCGTGAGGCCGACGTGGTCATCGGTATCGGTACCCGCTGGAGCGACTTCACGACGGCGTCCCGGTCGGCGTTCGCCGCGCCTGATGTCGGATTCGTCAACGTGAACGTGGCCTCGTTCGATGCCGTGAAGCACGCCGGGATCCCGCTCATCGCCGATGGCCGGGTCGCCATCGAGTCGCTCGCCGCTGCGCTGGAAGGCTGGCACGTCGACGACGCGTACCGGGCCCGCGCCACGAGCCTCGCCCGCGACTGGGACGCGGCCGTCGAACGCGCGTACAGCCTCGGCCACTCGCCGCTGCCGGCACAGTCCGAGGTGATCGGCGCGGTCAACGAGGCGAGCGACCCGCGCGACGTCGTCGTCTGCGCCGCCGGCTCGATGCCGGGCGACCTCCACAAGCTCTGGCGGACACGGGATCCGAAGGGCTACCACGTCGAGTACGGCTACTCGACGATGGGCTACGAGATCGCCGGCGGTCTCGGCGTGAAGCTCGCCGCACCCGACCGCGACGTCTTCGTGATGGTCGGAGACGGCTCGTACCTGATGATGAGCCAGGAACTCGTGACGGCGCTCCAGGAGCGGATCAAGCTCATCGTCATCCTCGTCCAGAACCATGGGTTCGGGTCCATCGGCGCGCTCTCCGAGTCGGTTGGCTCGCAGCGCTTTGGCACGAGCTATCGCTACCGCAATCCCGATACCGGCCGCCTCGACGGCGAGATCCTGCCGGTCGACCTCGCGGCGAACGCCGCGAGCCTCGGAGCCCGCGTCGAGCGAGTCTCCGGCGTCGCGGAGCTGCGTGCCTGCCTCGCCGAGGCCAAGGCGTCATCCGAGGCGCGGCCGTTCGTGATCCACGTCGAGGTCGATCCGCTCGTCCCTGCTCCAGACAGCGAGTCGTGGTGGGACGTGCCCGTGGCCGGGGTCTCCGACCTCGACACGGTCCGCGACGGACGGGCTCGCTATGAGGCCGGGAAGCGGGCCCAGCGACCGCTCATCTGACGCCAGCAATCCTGCCCAGGACACCTGGCGACCGTCGGCGGGTCGCGAGCCGCCGCACGAGCCGTCCCTGCCGCACCGCGAGTGCTCGATCGAGCGCGGGATCGAACCGCCCGAGCCTTCGCCGTCGCTCGATGACGGCAGCGGCCCGCTCGACCGCGAGGACCGCGCCTGGCAGGTCGCCCAGACGGTGCTCGCGAAGCTTCGCGACCTCGATCCAGGCGTGCGCGCTGAGCGGCCCGGCCCCGGCGCCGATCGCCTCCCAGACCGCAGCCGCCTCGGCGTACCGACCGAGCCTCCGGAGCAGCCGCGCTCGTTCGACGAGGATGCGGTCCTCCGTCCAGGGCGAATCCACGCGCGGCGGCCCGAGGACCAGAGCCGGGCGGCGCGGCCGGCCGCCGAAGTCGACCGGCTGGCCGGCGAGCCACCAGGCGTCGTCGTCCTGCCCGACGCCGCGCCGGTGCCTGGTCGACGTGGCCGCGTCGAGGCAGGCGAGCGCATCGCCCAGACGGCCCTCGCGGGCGTACGCGCGGGCGAGCCCGGCGAGATCGCCGGGGTCCGCGGCGTCAAGCGCGCTCGACCCGCCGAACCGACCCTGGACATCGGCGAGCAGCCGCGCGAGGGACCGGACGTCTTCGCGGTTGTGCCGGACGACCTCGATCAGCGGCTCGACGATCCCTGCGCGCAGGAAGTCGAGGTACCGGCCCGGGATCTGCCAACCCTCGACGTCCTCGTGCCGTTCCACGCCGAGCAATTCCGTCTCGACCGTCCGGAGCCTCGCGTCGGTCATGCGGTGCCGGAATACCCGCCGGACGAACGGGAGCAGGTCGAGGTGGCCGGCGTGGGCCGGCGGGTCGCGGCGGGCCATGCGGTATCGCGTGACGAGCAGCGGCCAGTCGAAGCCGCGGCCGTTGTATGTCACGAGCCAGGCGTCGGCCGGGATGTGAGCCTCGATCAGCGCGAGCATCGCCGGCTCGTTCGGCTGGTCCGGCAGGATCAGCTGCGCCTGCCGAAACCGATCGGCCTCCCACCAGCCGAGGCCGACGAGGAACGCCATCGTTCCTGCGGCCGTCGCGAGTCCCGTCGTCTCCGTATCCAGGCACACGAGCGGGGCGTCCGCGGGCGGCTGGCCCGGCAGCCGGGCGAGAGCGTCGCGATCGACGGGCAGCACGACGGTCAACGGCTCGCACCGCACGACGGCGTCGAGGTCGTCCCCGATGACCTCGCCCCCGATCGCCTCGGCCAGGACACGTGCCTGGGCGGTCGTCCGCCGCCGCCCCTCGACTGACGGCAGCGCGTCAGGCCGGGCCGCTGCCCGATAGTTCGCGAGGCGCCGCTCGAGCGTGATCGAGCTCACGCCGCACCGGCCTCGACGGGCGCCTCCGCAGGCGCGGCCGCCCCCGCCCCGACCTCGTGCAGGAAGCGCAGCGCGAGCGCCTTCGCGTCGATGTCCGGCTCGAGACGCGGTCCGGTGCAGGCCGGGCAGCCGGCGTCGCAGGCGCAGCCCGCGATCAGGTCCGCGGCGCCGGCGATCAGCTCCTCGTGGCGTTGCCAGAGCCGTTCCGACATGCCGATCCCGCCCGGGACGGACTCGTAGAGGTAGATCGTCGGCGCCTCCTGGTGCGGCGAGCGGACCTGCGCCACGAGCCCGAGGTCGCGCGGGTCGACCATCAGCAACACCGCGGCGATCGCCTGGATCGCACGGCCGGCGCCGATCAGCGCGATGTCGAGCTCGTTCCGGCTCCAGCGCGTGGGCAGGGCGTCCGCCGTCAGCCAGTAGGCGGTCGTCTGGAGCTCGATCTCCGGCAGGTCGACGGGGCCCCAGCCGACGTTCTCGTCCGTGACGAACTTGAGCTTCTTGTAGAGCGTGACGAGGCTGGCGACCATCACTTCGCCGTGGACGCGTCGCCCGGAGGTGGCGCGGGCCTCGCCGAAGACGTCGAGCGGCTTGAGGGTCACGGCGCGATTCGCGTACGTGTAATGGTCCGCGTCGATCTTGTGGACGTATGCCTTGCGCTCGCCCCAGTCGAGCTTGTCGACGTGGTACTGGATCGACTCGTGGATGTAGATCGCGTGGTCGTGGACGAGCACCTGCGCGCTGAACAGGTCGACCTCGCCGAGGACCCGCGGCCGGTCCGGACTCGTGTCGATGATCACGACGTTCTCCGGGGCAGCCGTCCGCATCGAGATCTCCGACGCCGGGAAGTTCTCCGAGCTCCAGTACCACTTGCCGTCGCCCGCCTGCCGGACGTGGCCCGACTCCGACAGGAACGCCAGCAGGTCGTCGGCCGGTCCCGGTCCGAAGACCTCGCCGGGTTCGAACGGCATCTCGAACGTCGCAGCCCGGAGGTGGGCGAGCAGGATGTGGAGGTTGTCCGGGTCGACCCGCGCTTCCTCCGGAGTGCCGTCGAGGATGTACTCCGGATGGTGGATCACGTACTGGTCGACGGGCGCCTGAGAAGCCACGAGCACCGACACGGCCGGCTCGTTGCGCCGCCCGGCGCGCCCGAACTGTTGCCACGTCGCCGCGACGGATCCGGGGTAGCCGGCGAGGATCGAGACGTCGAGCCGGCCGATATCCACCCCGAGCTCGAGCGCGTTCGTCGCGACGACGCCGAGGATCTCGCCGTCGCGGAGTCCGCGCTCGATCGCCCGGCGCTCCGTTGGGAGATAGCCGCCGCGATAGCCGCGCACCCGCGACCGCGGCCCGAACCCCTCCCGGAGCGATTCGCGGAGACCGGTGAGGAGGATCTCCACGGAGGTCCGGGCGCGACCGAACACGATGGTCTGGCGGCCGGCCCGCAGGAACGGCAGCGCCCAGCGGTTCGCGAGCGTATGGGCGGAGCCACGGGCCCCCGTCGAGGCGTCGATGATGGGTGGATCGACGAGCAGGACGTGGCGCTCACCCGTCGGCGCGCCGGTTCGGTCGATCAGCCGCGACGGCCGACCGGTGAGCATCTCGGCCAGCTCCGCGGGGTTCGCAATCGTGGCCGAGCAGCAGACGATGACCGGTTGGCTGCCGTAGTGAGCGCACAGGCGGAGCAGCCGGCGGATGACGTTCGCGACGTGGCTGCCGTACACGCCCCGGTAGGTATGCAGCTCGTCGATGACGATGACGCGAAGCTGCTCGAACAACTGGAACCACTTCGTGTGATGAGGCAGGATCCCGGAGTTGAGCATGTCCGGGTTGGTCACGACCACCTGGCCGGCCTTCCGTACGGCGGACCGAATCGGCGCCGGCGTGTCGCCGTCGTACGTCGCCGCGGCGATCGACATCCCGGCCGCCCGTGACAGGTCCGAGAACTCCGCTACCTGGTCCTGACTGAGGGCCTTCGTCGGGAACAGGAACAGCGCGCGGGCCGCGGGATCGTCGGCGATCGCCTGGAGGACCGGCAGGGCGTAGCACAGCGTCTTACCGGAGGCGGTCGGCGTGACGACAGTGATGTCCTCGCCCCCATGGACGGCCTCGACCGCCTCCGCCTGGTGGGTGTAGAGCCGCTCGATGCCGCGCGCCTCGAGGCCTGCCCTTAGTCCCGGTTGGAGCCACGGCGGCCACGGGCCGTGATCTGCCGGCCGGGCCGGGATGTGGCGGTGGTGGAGGACGCCGCGCGCGATCGACGGCTCCTCGAGCAGCGAGGCGAGGACCGCTTCCGTGCTCGCCGGCGCGTAGGTTCGCATGCGACCTCCAAACCGTACACCTGTTCTAAACCGCGCCAGTTTAACAACACGTTCAGCGGCCGTCGTGACAGCTCGGCTGTCACAACCGCGCACGAATTGGCTCGCGGTCCAACAGGGCCCGGTTTGACACGTCAGCTGCGGGTAGCTACGCTGGCCGGGACCGTGGACGACCGACGATCGCATCCGCCGACCGAGCCGCCCGCAGACGACGACTCCGCCGTTCGAGCCATCGCCGCCGCGGGACCATCCGAGGCGAGCGGTGATCCCCGCGAGGCCGACGTCATCGACCTCTCGGCGCTTTCGATCGCCGGAATCACCCGCCGGCGGGTCGGCTGGCTGTGTGCGGCCCTGATCGCTACCTGGATCGTCGTGATCTTCGCCAGGCAGGCGAACGAGGGCGCCGCCGCCGCCGCGCGGGCGGACCAGGTCGCCCGCGACAACGCCGCCCTCGAGTCCGAGGTGGCGGCGCTCGAGCACGAGCTGCAGCTGATCGAGCGACCGGCGTACGTCGCCCAGCAGGCCCGCGGCCACGATCTCGGCACCGATAGCGAGATTCCGTTCACGCTCGACGCGGCGGTCCCGACGCCGGGCCCCGACGCCCCTGGCTCGGCGTCGGCTAGAGTCGGCGGCGACGAGGAGCAGGTGACGCCGCTCGAGTCCTGGCTGTCGTTGCTGTTTGGTCCGGCCGACTGACCTTCGCCCGACCTGGCCGCTCTCCCGGCCGGTTGGCGAGAATCGCAGGCGCCGCTAGAATCCGCGGTCGCTGGCGGAGTAGCTCAGTGGTAGAGCAGGGGACTCATAAGCCCTTGGTC
>JBJMMH010000024.1:0-36582 GCA_045804885.1 Chloroflexota bacterium
GGCCTTCGCTGGCTCGTCTGGCTTCGTGGCGGCTTTCGTGGCCTCGTCTGGTTTGGCCGCGGCTTTCGGAGCCTCGTCTGGCTTGGCAGCGGCTTTGGGTGCCTCGGCCGGCTTGGCAGCCGCGGCGGGTTTGGCGGCCTCGTCTGCCTTGTCGCGTGCCTCGGCCGGCTTGGCAGCCGCCGCGGGTGCCTCTTCCGCCGCAGCCGGTGCCTCGGCCGGCAACTCGTCGCCCGCGGCGTGATCCGTCCTGCCGTGACGTTGCTGCGGCTCGTGCTCCTTGGGCTTGTGAAGCGATGCGACCGTCAGGTGCATCGACTTCCCCTCGAGCAGCGGTGCCCGCTCCGGCGTTCCGTGTTCCTTGATCCTGTCGGTGAACCTCGTGAGCATGTTGCGTCCGAGCTCCGGGTGGGTCAGCTCCCGGCCTCGGAACCGGACGGTGACCTTGATCCGGTCGCCTTCCTCGAGGAACTCGATCGCCCGGTGGACCTTCGTCTCGAAGTCGCCCGAGCCGATCTTCGGCGTGAGGCGAACCTCCTTGAACGTCACCGAGCGCTGCCTGCGCTTGTTTTCCTTGTCCCGCTTCGTCAGCTCGTACTTGTACTGGCCGAAGTCGAGGAACTTGACGACCGGCGGCGATGCCATCGGTGCCACTTCAACGAGGTCGTAGCCCCGCTCCTGCGCCATCTCGAGGGCTCGCGGCGTCGGCATGACGCCTAGCTGAGCACCTTCCTCATCGACCACCCGGACCTGGGGGATCCGGATCATCTGATTGACGCGCAGATCTCGTGCTATGGCTGACCCCTTGAAGTGATTTCCGTGGCTGACCTCCGACCTCGAATCCGAACAAGCAGCGGCCCGGGCGCGGTCGCCGCGGGACTATAGCACAGGGCCAAAATCAGGGGCAATCAATTCGCCCGGCGCTCGCCTGCCTCCGCCGCGACGCGCTCCGCGAACGACTCCCACGGCTCCGGCGACTGCTGCTCGCCGGCGCGAGTCCGGGGCGACGCCGTCCTCGCCTCGATCTCGCGATCGCCGAGCACGACCATGTACGGGACCTTCTGCTCCTGGGCCAGCCGAATCTTGTTCTGCATCCGGTTCGAGGACGCGTCGACCTCGACTCGGAGGCCGCGGCCGGCGAGCACGCCGGCCAGCTCTTCGGCGGCCTCGATGTGACGGTCGGCGATCGGGATGACGACGGCCTGCACCGGCGAGCACCACAGCGGCAGCGCCCCGGCGAAGTGCTCGATCAGCACGCCGATGAACCGCTCGAGCGAGCCGTAGATCGCGCGATGGATCGCAACCGGCCGCTGCTGGTGGCCCTCCTCGTCGATGTACCAGAGATCGAACCGCTCCGGGAGCATGAGCCGGTCGACCTGGATCGTCGCCGTCTGCCACTCCCGGCCCAGCGCGTCCTCGACCTGGATGTCGATCTTCGGGGCGTAGAACGCCCCGTCCTTGGGCTTGACCCGGTACTTGAGGCCGGAGCGATCGAGCTCCGCCCGCATGATCGCCTCGGTCTCCTCCCAGACTGCCGGGTCCCCCAGGTGCTTGTCGGGCATCGTCCCGAACGTCAGCGTCGGCTCCAGTCCGAACCACGAGTAGGCCTCCCGGATCTCGCCCATCAGAAGCTCGATCTCGACGGCGATCTGGTCGGGCCGGACGAAGATGTGGCCGTCGTCCGTGACGAAATGGCGAACGCGCGTCAACCCGCTGAACACGCCCGACCGCTCACTCCGGTGAAGCACGCCGTACTCGGAGAACCGGAGCGGCAGGTCGCGGTACGAACGGACCCTCGAGCGGTAGATGTACGTCGACTCGGGACAGTTCATCGGCTTGAGGCTGAACGTCTCGCCGTCGACGTCGACGAGATACATCGAGTCGCGGTAGTGCTCCCAGTGCCCGGACCGCTCCCAGAGCTTCCGATGGACCAGCGGCGGCGTGTAGATCTCCTGGTAGCCGCGCTTCGCCTGGTTCTCGCGCATCGCGTCCCGGAGCGTCTGATAGAGCCGCCAGCCCTTCGGGTGCCAGAAGGCCGCCCCCGGCGAAACGTCGTGGAAGGAGAACAGGTCGAGTTGAAGACCGAGCTTGCGGTGATCCCGCTTCTTCGCCTCCTCGCGCCGCCACAGGTATTTGTCGAGCTCCTCCTGGGTCGACCAGACGGTGCCGTAGATCCGCTGCAGCGCCGGCCGCTTCTGATCGCCTCGCCAGTACGCGCCCGAGACGGCGAGCAGCTTGAAGGGCCCGATCTCGCCGGTGCTCGCGACATGCGGTCCTCGGCACAGGTCGACGAACGGACCGTGCTCGTAGACGCTCGTCGGCGGCATCGGCGACCCGTCGGCGTTCGCCTTGGTGGCGAGGTCGTCGAGGATCTCGACCTTGAACGGCTGGCCGCGCTCGGCGAAGAACGCCCGGCCCTCTTCGGGCGACATCTCGCGGCGGACGAAGGCGTGGTCGGCCTTGACGCTTTCGGCCATGCGAGCCTCGATCTTCGCGAGGTCCTCGGGCTTGAGGGGGCGGTCAAGCTGGAAGTCGTAGTAGAAGCCGTCCTGGATCGCCGGGCCGATGCCGAGCTTCGTCCCGGGAAACAGATCGAGGACGGCCTCGGCCATGACATGCGCGGCGGAGTGCCGCATCGGGTCGAGCGAATCCCCGGCCCGAGCGTCGAGCAGCTCGTCGGGCGAGCCCTTCTCCGGCGCCTCGAACACCTCGTCGAGTGCCTCGCGCTCCTGAACCTCTGCCTCTGCCTCTGCCATCGTTCATCTCCCGAGAATCACAAGACCTCTCGTCCATGCAGGACGAGAGGTCTGTTCCTCCCGCGGTTCCACCCGCGTTCGCGGCGCCGTGTCGACCTCGACAGCCGGCCTCGCGCTCTCTATTCCGCGCTAACGGGCGGATCCCGGACCGGTTCGCCGGTCGCTCACGGGTGGTGCCCGGTTCGTCGTCCGCCGCCGGGCTTCCAGCCTCGTCCCAGCTCTCTGGTGGCGACGCCGATGGGTCTGTCCCGATCGTCGCGTTCAGGTTGTGGTGGGCGACACTGGACTCGAACCAGTGACCTCTTGCATGTCAAGCAAGTGCTCTAACCAGCTGAGCTAGCCGCCCGAGCGGCTCCGAAGTTCGAGGCCCTGGCTGGGGTCCTGTCGCGTCGGAGTCTGACCGCCGGATCCGGATCGACTCGTGCCGTCGTCGCCGTTGAATGCGGGGTGTTCCACGTCCCGCCGACCACGTCGCCACGTCCCGATTCGGGCCCGATGGCTCGGCGCATTGTAGCCGAGGGTCCCCTCGATCGACAACGACGCGCCCACGGAAGGCGCAGCCCGATCAGTAGCCGCCGGGCGCCGAGCTCGCCGGCGCGGCCGATCCCGCCGGGGCGGCCGATCCCGCCGGGGCGGCCGTCGTCCCGGCGCCGGCTCCGCCAGCACCGCCACCACCCTGCGTGCAGGCCGCCGATATGGCCATGAGGATCGCCATCGCCGTGACCATCGCGAGGCGACGAAGTCGAAGAGTCATGATCGATGCACCTCCTTGCTCCACATCCCTCCCTACCCGGGTACGGCGCGCCGTGCCGGCCGGTTCTCGCGACCTCATCATGCTCGCCATGGCATCCGTCCACGAGCTCATCGACGCCGGCGACGGTCGCCGCCTGGAACGCTTTGGTGAGCTCATCGTCGACCGACCGGCACCGACCGCCGAGTGGCCGCTCCGCGACGCCGGCGCATGGAGCACGTCGGACCTCGTCTTCGACCGTGCCGGCGGCTGGACGGCGGCCGGCGACGTTGTGCCGTCGTCGTGGGAAGTCGAGGACGCCGACCTTCGACTCGAGCTGCGGCCGACGCCGACCGGCCAGGTCGGGCTCTTCCCGGAACAGGCCGCGAACCGCACCTGGGTTCGGGATGTTCTCGGCGGCCTGCGCGAGCCCGCCACGGTGCTCAACCTCTTCGCCTACACCGGGGCGATCACGCTCGCGCTGGCAGCCGCGGGCGCGAGAGTGACGCACGTCGACGGGTCGCGGCCGACCGTCGGCTGGGCCCGCAGGAACGCGGAGCTGTCGGGGCTCGCCGACCGGCCGATCCGGTGGATCGTCGACGACGTCCAAGCGTTCGCGGCCCGCGAGGGCCGACGCGCCCGCCGCTACGCGGGGGTCGTCCTCGACCCGCCGACGTACGGCCATGGCGCCGGCGGGCGGACGTGGACGCTCGAGGACCGCCTGCCGGCCTTGCTCGAAGCGTGCGCCGTGGTGACCGCCTCGCGACCGGCGTTCGTCGTGCTCACGGCGCACACGCCGGGGTTCGGTGCGGACCGCCTCGCGGACAGCCTCGCCGTGGCGTTCCGGCGGAGGACCTCCGACGTCGACGCCGGCGAGCTCGGCCTGCGCGCGCGCAGCGGGGCGCACCTCCGACTGGGCGCGTACGCGCGCATCATCGGCTCGTGACGCTGCCACCGACGCTCACCAGCCTCACGAACCCGCGCATCAAGGCGGCCATCCGCCTCCGGGACCGCCGCGAACGCGAGGCGACCGGCAAGTCGATCGTCGACGGACCGCGCGAGCTGCTGCGTGCCCTCGACGCCGGAGTCGTGGTCGACGAAGCCTTCGTCTGCGATCGGCTTGTGCGAACGGACGAAGCCCGCGCGGCCGTCGCCCGGTTGGCCGCATCGGCCGGGTTCACGAGCGTATCGGAGGCCGTGATCGCCAAGCTCGCGTTCGGCGACCGGTCGGATGGCGTCGTCGCGATCGTCAGGATTCCCTCGACGTCGCTCGGGGAGCTCGGCCGCTTCCTCCGCCCGGAGTCGTTGATCGTCGTCGTCGAGTCGGTCGAGAAGCCGGGAAACCTCGGCGCGATCCTGCGGACGGCTGACGGCGCGGGAGCCGATGCAGTCGTCGCCGCCGATGCCCGTACCGACCTGTTCAATCCGAATACGATCCGGGCCAGCCTCGGCACGATCTTCACGGTTCCCGTCGCGGCTGCTTCGTCCGCCGAGGTCCTCGCCTGGTTGGCGGCTCGCGGGACGAGGATCGTGGCAGCGCGAGTCGAGGCCGAGCGGCAGTACACGGACTGCGACCTCCGCGGCGCCGTCGCGCTCGTCCTGGGCAGCGAGGCGGAGGGGCTCCGAACCGATTGGGACGACCCGCGCGTGGAGACGGTCCGCATCCCGATGCGCGGCACGGCCGACAGCCTCAACGTCTCTGTCGCGGCCGCCGTCCTGCTGTATGAGGCGCTCCGGCAGCGCACCGCCGCCGGTCCGCCACAGGCCGCACACTAGGGACATGGACGCCGACTTCGTGATCATCGGCGCGGGTCCCGCCGGAGAGGCCGCCGGGTTCAAGGCTCGCGAGCGCGGCGCGTCGGTCATCGTCGTCGACCGCCGCTGGTTCGGCGGGAGCTGCCCGCACATCGGCTGCCTTCCTTCCAAGGCGCTCCTCCACTCCGCGGCGGCGCACTGGGCCAATCCGCCCGACTACCCGTGGGCGCGAGCGGCGAAGCATCGAGACTTCATGGTCAACCGGCCTCCCGACGCTCCGGAGCCCGACGACAGCGGTCACTTCAGACGCCTCGTCGACGCCGGCGCGACCTGCTACCGCGGCACCGCCCGGATCGTCGGTCGCGGCCGTGTCGAGGTTCGACACGACGACCAGACCCACGAGCTCCACGCGGCCAACGTAATCGTCGCGGTCGGCAGCTTCTCGAAGGTGCCGCCGGTTCCCGGGCTCGAGGCGGTCGAGACATGGACGAACGAGCAGGCGACGCTCGCCCGGGAGCTGCCGAAGAGTCTGATCGTCCTGGGCGGCGGCCCGACGGGCTGCGAGATGGCTCAGGTCTTCGCCCGATTCGGCGTCCCGACGACCATCGTCCAGTCGGGTGACCGCCTGGCCCCGACGGATCATCCCCGCAACTCGGCCGCCGTCGCTGACGGCCTGCGGGCGTCCGGGGTTCAGGTGCGGCTCGGCGTCCGGGCCGTGGCCGCGAAGGCGGCCGGCGGGAAGGACGGGGCCCACGTGATCGAGCTGGACGACGGCTCTACCGCCGAGGGCCACGCGATCCTCCTGGCTGTCGGACGTGCGTTCCCGCTCGACGACCTGGGGCTCGAGCACTACGGGATCGACACGACGGGTCGAGTCTCGATGCCGCGCGACGGCCGGCTCCGAATCGCCGACGGGCTCTACGTGGCCGGCGATCCGGCCGGTCCGGAGCTCCACACCCACCAGGCCCACTACCAGGGCGAGATGGCCGTCAGGATCGCGCTCGGCGACAAGGTCGAGCCGGACTACCGGGCGCTGCCACGGGCGACCTACACGGATCCGGAGGCGGCATTCGTCGGGCTGACTCTCGACCAGGCCACGGCGGCTGGCATCGACGCGTTCGAGCTGGTCGCCGAGTACCCGACCTCCTCGAAGGGCTACTCGATCGAGGCGAAGACGGGCCACGTCACGATCGTCGTCGACCGTGCGACGCGCGAACTCGTCGGCGCCGCGATGGCCTGCCCGGACGCGTCCGCCGCGATCCACGAGTGCGTCCTCGCGATCCGGGCTCGCGTGAAGATGGACGTCCTGGCCGACACCATCCACGCGTTCCCCTCGACGTCGCGAATCCTGAACGGCCTCTTCGCCGATGCCCTCGCCAAGCTCGACGAGGCGGCCGCGCCGAGCGGAGCCCGGCGCGACTAGGCCTCGTAGCCGACGGCGCCGTCGACGAGGACGAGCCGCGGTCGCGCCGTGGCAAGCGCCCCGCCGGGCTCGACTGGCTCCGTGAGCGCGGCGATCGGCAGCGCGACGAGATCCGCGCGCTGACCCGGCACGAGGCGACCGCGGTCGAGCTCGCCCACCGTGATCGCCGGCCCGATGCAAGCGGCCCGAATGGCCCGCTCCAGCGTCAGCGCCTCCTGCGGCCCGAACGGTGCTGCGCCCGCGCCCCAGGACCCATCCCGACGGGTCACCGCCATCGAGAGGCCCGGCCACGGATCGATCGGCTCGACCGGCGCGTCGGTCCCGAACGCGAGGACCGCGCCGCTGTCGATGAACGTCCGCAGCGGATAGCCGTTCGCCTCGGCTCGAGGGCCCCACAGCCGCCGCGCGGCCGCGGCGTCGGCCCGGAGATGGATCGGCTGCACGGAGGCCGCGATCCCGGCCCGGGCGAAGCGCGGCCGGTCGTCCGGGTGGAGGAGCTGGATGTGCTCCAGGCGGGGCATCAGCGGGAGGCGTCCGGCCGTCGGCTCGAGCGCGTCGAGCGCCGCCCGCACGCCCCAGTCGCCGATCGCATGGATCATCGTCGCGATCCGGGCGTCGAGTGCCCCTCGCGCCAGCTCCCTGAGTCGCTCCGGCGGGGTGAGGAAAACGCCCCGCTCCGTGCCGGCCGGGAGCGGCTTGCCCCCCTCGGGCTCGATCGGCTCGAGGAGGGCCGCCGTCCGCGAGGCGAGCGTGCCGTCGGCGAACAGCTTCAGCCAGCCGAGCCGCGCCCGATCGGCGCCGGGCAGGAGCGGATCGCCGCTCGTCAGGCCCGCCTCGGCGGCCGCGGCGATCTGCTCCTCGCGGATACAGGCGTGGACGCGGATGGGCAGCGCGCCGCGCTCGTCGAGCGCGCGGAACGCGGCGATCCCCGCACCGAGGCCCTCCTGGAGCGACAGCGCCCCGGGATCGTGAACGGCAACCACGCCGAGCCGGACAAGATCCCCGGCGAGCTCGCGGATCAGCGTCTCGTACCGTTCCGGGCTCGCCGTCGGCGCGTGGGACGTGACGAGTCGCGCCGCGGACTCGTGCATCACGCCGGTGGCGTCGCCCCGCTCGTCGCGGCGGATGAGGCCGCCGTCCGGGTCGGCGGTGCCCCCGGTGACCGCGGCGTCGGCGAGCGCGGTGTGGCTCGTCCAGAGCGAGTGGTGGTCATGGGCCCAGATCGCGACGCGCCGACCGGGCACGACCGCTTCGAGGTCGTCGGCGGTCGGCCAGCGGCCGAATCGATCGGGATCCCAGCCGTGGCCCTCGATCCAAGCTCCGGCGTCGGACCGCGCCTCGGCCGCGGCCCGGATCGCAGCCAGCGCGGCCTCGAGCGACGCGACCTGCGAGAGGTCGACCTTGTCACGGGCGATGCCGCCCTCGGCGAGGTGGAGGTGGGCGTCGGTAAGGCCCGGGATCGCGACCTCGTCGGGATCGAGCTCGAACCGGACCGTGAACGGATCCGCCCGGGTCTCGAGCTCGACCGCGGAGCCCGCGAACGCGACGCGGCCGCCGGTGATCCCGACCGCCTCGACCCAGCCGAAGCCGCTGTCCCCGGCGAGCGTGGCGATGCGTCCCGTGACGAGCGCTTCGAGCGGCATCGCGCTAGGGCCCCACGCTCGCCGTCGGGGTCCCCGCCGTCGGGGTCGCCGCCGCGGGCGTTGTCGCAGGCGTCTTCATCCCGGCAGGGTCGCTCAGAAGCGCCGCGAGCCCGCTCCGATCGAGACCCGCGCCGATCCCGAGCGCGAGCGCGATCCGCGCCTTCGGCCCGCCCAGGTGGCCGGCGAGCATCGCGCCAGCTCTGACCCACGTCGCGCCGCCACCCGGGAACGCGTAGTCGGCGCTCGCTGCGCCGGACGGCGAGCGCGTCGTCAGCGCGACGGGCAGGCCCTCGGCGATGGCCCGCTCTGCGGCTCCGAGCAGCGCGGCGGAGGTGTTGCCCGCGCCCGTCGCCGCGACGACGAACCCGTCGGCGCCGGCTGCCCGGAGCGCGTCGATCGGGGTGCCATCCATGGCGACGGTGGCGGTCACGAGGTGGACGCGCTCCGCGGCCCGCTCGGCGGCCACATGGCGACGCGGCCCGCGGACACGATCGACGATCACGCGATCCCCGTCGACGCGGCCGAGCGGCCCGGCGTTCAGGCTCTGGAACGTGTCGAACGCGGTAGTGTGCGCCTTCGTCACATCGTCCGCCGGCTCGATCGAGCCCGAGAGCACGACCACGGCTCCGGCGCCGCGGAGGGGCGTCGCCGCGGCGGCGGCCACGGCCCGCCGCAGGTTCGCCGGACCGTCGTACTCCGGCGAGCTCGCGGTCCGCATCGCGCCGGTGACGACGAGGGGCGTCTCGCCCGGATGCAGCAGGTCGAAGAAGAACGCTGTCTCCTCGATCGTATCGGTGCCCTGGACGACGACGACGCCGTCGATCGACGGATCGGCCAGCGCCGCGGAGATCGTGGACCAGAGCTCGAACAGCGCCGGGAACGTGAAGTGGCTGGCCGGTGTCCGGCCGCGGTCGATCGCGACCACGTCGGCCACCTCGGCGAGGCCCGGGGCATGGGCGAGGATCTCGGCTCCGCTCAACGACGGCACGTTGCCGCCGGCGACCGGGTCGTGGCGCATGCTGATCGTCCCGCCCGTGAAGACAACCGCGACCTGGGCCATGTCAGCCCTCGCGCGGGCCGATTGCCGGGTCGACCGACGCGCCCTCATCGCCGTCGGCTTCAGAGGCGTGGAGCTCGACCTCGCCCGGCACGACCGGCTCCGTTCCGGCGGCCGCAAAGGGCCCCGCCGCGGCAACGGACTCGACGACCACCGGCTCGGTCTCGCCCTCGGCACCGGTCTCGTCGTCGTCCATGTCGAACGCGCCTTGGGGCATCTCCGCTCCGAGGGCGGTCGCGATCGGGTCCGGTCCATGGACGTCGGCCCGAAGGGCTGTTTCGGACGGATTGAGGCTGCCCCGGATGAGGATCGACGCGATTCCCGACACGCCGACAAGCAGCCCGACGAGGACGAACACCGCCGTCGTCCCGATCCAGTCGGCGATCGTGCCGACGATGAGGATCGGCGCAAAGCTCGCGACCGACACGAGCATGTTCAGCACGCCGAACACCCGTCCCCTGACCGCTTCCGGGAGATCCTCCTGGAGCTGCGTCTGGGACGGGATCGCGACGAACGCGTACACGATGCCGGCGAAGAACGCGAACCCGACGACGAGCGAGAGCACCGACGTCGCCGCCGAGTAGTCCGGGAGGCCCGTCGCCGACGTCGCCCGGCTGATGAAGTTGCTGATCTGGCCGGAGCCAGCGATCGCCGCCAGGAGGATGCCCAGGGCGACGAGGCTCGCCTCGATCACCCGCCGTCGGGGCAGCAGCCGGCCGTAGGCGTTCAGGACCAGGATCCCCACCACTACGCCGATGCCGAGCGGGAGCACGACGACGACGAAGTCCTCCGGCTTGAGACCGAGCGTCTTCTCCGCGAATGACGGGCCGAGGACGCCGAGGACCCCGACGAGCGAGGCGGTGGTCCCGAGATAGATCAGCGACCACCGGATCTCGCGGTGGTCGCGGATGTACCGCAGGCCCTCGCTGAGCTGGACGAAGACCGACTTCATCGCGTCGGATTCGGTCATCGCGTGCTCGCCTTCAGGGACGGCCTTCGTGCGCGGCGACGCGGGTGCGGGCGGCAGCGTGACGCACAGGGCGGCGGCGATGAAATACGTCACCGCGACCACCAGGATCAGGGCCGGCGCGCCGGCGATCTTGACGACGAGCGGCCCGAGCAGCGCGAAGCCGATCGCGAACGCGGCGTTGAGCGTCAGGGTGAAGATGCCGTTCGCGGCGAGAAGCTGCTTGCGCGGGACGACCTTCGGGATCATCGACGCCTCGGCCGGGCTGAAGAAGACCGTCACCGTCGAGGTGAAGATGTTCAGGAGGTAGATCAGCGCAAGATTCGTCCCGACGAACCAGACGCCGATGAACGCCAGCCCGCGCAGCACGTTCGTCCCGATGAGGACGAGCCGCCGGTCGAGCCGGTCGACGAAGACCCCGGCGAGGGCCGAGAACAGGACCGCCGGGATCAGGAACGTCAGGATGAGCGCGCTGACCGCGGTCGTCGAGTTCGTCGACCCGGCGATAATGATCGTCAGGCCGAAGATCACCATGTTCCCGCCGATTTGGGTGAACGCCTGGGCGAGCCACAGGAACAGGAACGATCGGTTCTTGAAGACGGCCAGGGCGCCGCCCGGCGGCGGCGGAGCAGATGACGACGTCGCGGGCTTCGCCGTGGCCGCCGCTCCGGCGTCGGTCACCGATGCCCGTCTCGGGCGCTCGGCGCGACCGCGGCGCTGATCGCGGCGTCACCGCGCTGTACGAAGCCGTCAAGACGCCGTTCGAGCGTCGGTCGCTCGATCAGCACATGGCGGTCGCAACGCCGGCAGCGGAGCCCGATGTCCGCCCCGAGCCGGTCGACGAGCCACTCACTGCCGCCGCACGGATGCGTCCGCTTGAGCCGCACGATGTCGCCGAGGAGCAGCTCGATCGGGGGTCGATCGGTCATCCGCCCGAGCCTATCAGAGGCGTGGCTGGCCGTGACCGGGGACGAGATCGCGGGCCGTGGCGGGCAACGTCATCCGATCAGTCGGCACGATATCGAACGAGACGTCCGGATCCGTCGCCGCCAGCTGGGCGATGATGCCGCCCGCGCGCGCCAACGAGCCCGTGAGCGACTCCTGGCCGCCGATCGCCCGGATCGTGAACGGGTCGCCCAGCGGCGTGTCGTCGACCGAAACGGATCCCCGCTCGCCGCCGACGACGGTCCCGGTCACGACCCTGACGTCCTCGATGGCGATCGCCTCGGCCCCGGCATTCTTCAGCTCGTTGATGACGTCCTCGACGTCCGGCGCCGCGATCGGGCCACGGATCGTGACCGTGATGCCGTCGCCGGCGACCGGGTCGAGGCCTGCCCACGCGCGGATGCGCTCCAGGTCCGTGCGGACGGCGGCGACCGACGTGGCGCCTCTGGTCCCGCCCAGCTCCAGCGACTCCGACTGGCGCTGGAGTCCCGAGATCTCCGCACGGAGCCGGTCGTTGTCGGCGTTGAGATTGCCGACGAGGAGCGTGAGGTCCTGGGCCGACAGCGTCGCGAGGCGGTCTCCTCCCGCCTGCGCCCGGATCTGGACGACGACGAGGAGCCCGAGCATGAACGCGACGACCGCGACCAGGACCTGGCTCCGCGGTGCGCGCAGAGATCGGCTCACGGGGCCGCGCTCGAGGACGGCGCGGGCGTTGGCACGACCCGCGATTGGCGCAGCGTCAGGCTGCCGGCGAACGCCGGGACGTCCACGGCGGGTGGCTCGGCGAACGAGATCTCCAGGCCGAACGTCCCCTTCCGCGTCTGGATGAAGTCGCGCCAGCCCTGCGAGACGCCAAGCTGCTCCAGGAGGTCGCCCGGGCCGATCGCACTCACCTGATAGGGCGGCGACAGATAGGCCGAGTTGACTAGGATCGTGTGGCCGATGTCGAGCACCCCGGTCGACACCGTCACCCGCTCGCCGTTGACGGAGATCGCCTCGGCGCCGGCGAGCCAGAGCTCGGCGATCACGGTCCGGATGTCGCGGGCCGTGACGAGGTAGTCGGACTCGTCGGCGCCGTCCGGGACCGGCAGGGTGGAGTCGTTGAGCTGCAGGACGAGGCCCGTGCCGCTCAGCGGGATCAGGCCGGCCGCGATCCGCGCCTCCTCCAATCGGCTGTTCAACTGTCGGACCAGCTCGGTCGTGCCCTGGCCTTGCTCCTCGAGCTTGGCGATATCGCCTCGGAGCTTCGCGATCTGGTCGCGGAGCTCGTCGTGCTGGCGCTGCAGCTCGATCGCGGTCTCGACGAGCGGTGCGCGTTCCTGGGTCGTGTAACGGATTCGCGGGCCCTGAGCGGCGAGCTGGGCGGCGACCAGGAAGCCGAGAGCCAGCAGGGCCAGTCCCAGCGTGATCTGCCAGGTCGGGATCGCCCGCAGCCGGCGGGCGAGGCCGGTCACGGCTGGCGGGGCTCGGACGAAGTCGTCGAATCCAGGGGAGATGCGCCCGGCGGGCCGGGCCGGTCGGGGTCCGGGGCGGTCGGCGGCGGTTGCAGGTCGGTGGCCGGCGTCGTGTCTGGCGCTGGCGTCGAGTCAGGCCCTGGCGCTGACTCAAACGGCGTCGAAGCCGGCGGTCCGGACCCAGGCTCCGTGTCGACGTCGTCCGGGGGCGCCGGCAGTGACCACGGCGCAGGCGCTCCCCCGTCACTTTGTCGTGGCGTCCACGTCGAAGGCAGCGGCGCCGCAGCGACGGCGACCGGATGGCGCCGCCGACGGGCGAACACGACGGCTCCGACGAGGACGACGAACGCGGCTGCCGCGACCGACACGATCAGGAGCAGCGGGGTGCCCGACGACGAGCCGGCCGCGGGCTGGCCGACGGGCGCGTTCTCACCGCCGGTCCCCGGAGCAGCCGATACGCCGGGCTGGATCGTCGCGTTCGGCGCCGCCCCGGACCAGCCCTGCGGCAGCGGCCCGACGGGCGCCGGCTGCGGCCCGTGGCGGACCGGCGCCTGCGCCCCGACTCCGTCGAGCCACGCCTGCTGGAACTGGGCCGTGTCGACGCCGAGCGCGGCCTTGAAGGCCTCATCGTCGCTGACGCCGTCGGCATATGACCTGATCAGTCCCACGAGCGCGTCGCGGCCGTACTTCTGGACGATCGCGTCGACGGCCGAAACGCTCTCGGCGTAAGCCAGGAAGAACCGATCGCGGCTCGTCGGAAAGGCGCCGACGAGGCCGTCGAGCGGCATCAGCGTGCTGTCCTTGGCGGCCCGTTCGACGAGATCGCGGTCGCTGGACTTGTAGCCCTCCGACAGGTACACCGCGAGCCCCTCGTTGATCCAGTGCGGCGGCTCGTGGAACGGGTTTCGCGTCGCGGTGTCGAACACGAGATGGGTCAGCTCGTGGGGCACGACGACCTCGACCCACGTGTCGTTGATCTCGGCCGGCGTGATCAGCGCGAACATCGTCCGGATGTCGGCGTGGGCCTCGCCGCCCACGTTCTCCCGCGTGGCCGGCCCCAGCGCCGTGTAGAACTGGTCCTGGTCGGCGTAGATGAAGAAGTCGATCGGGTCGGATTCGGACACGCCCAGCAGCTGCGACGTGTCCTTGACGGCGTTCTCGCCGATCTCGAGGGCGCGCCTCCCGAAGCTCGCGCCGCCCTCGTACCAATGGACGCGGACGAGATCGCCCTCGAGCGTCTTCCAGTCCGCCGTCGTGTCGGCGTACGTCTCCTTGATCGACGGCCCGACCCAGGCCTTCCCGCCGGCATCGGTGACGCGCCATTGAGCCGCGTAGGTCGTGTTGGGAACGATGTGCCCGTCGGCGAGATCGACGCTGAAATCGAGCGTCCTCGAGCCCGTCTTCGCGGGCGCTGGGACCTCGATTACGCCGGGGCCACGGCTGTCGGGCGTCCGGAGGAGCAGCTCGACTCTCGTCGGCCGCGTCGCCAGGTCGACCGGCTGGTGGAACTCGATCGACGTGCCGTACTTGGAGTCCGCGGTCGGCGTCCCGAACTCGACCGGGTCGGCCGCAGCGACCGGGCCCGCGAGGATGGCGGCGGCGAGCAGCGTGCTTCCCGACGCCACGAGTACGGCGCGGGACACACGGCCGATCAGCGTTGCCACGCCAGACCCGCCATGCGTGTGATCCCGAGGCCGTTCTCCTGTGCGCCCAGCAAGCCCGTCCGGGCCAGCTTCCACTCCACGTCGTACGAGAGCGGGACGACCGGCGCGTCATCGCGGACGATCGCCTCGGCGCGATCGAACGCGCCCCTCGTCGCCGCGGGATCCGTCGTCGCCAGGGCGTCCGAGATCGCCTTGTCGAACTCGGAGTTGCTCCAGTGACCGTAGTTGCTCGACGAGCCGGTCCCGAGGAGGATGCCGAGGAAGTCGTTGGGGCTCGGATAGTCGGCGACCCAGCCCATCGACCACATCTGCGGCGGGTCTTCCTCGAGGCGCGTGAAGTAGTCGCCGTTCGAGATCTCGTAGCTCAGATCGACGCCGAGCTCGCGCTTGATCTCCGCGACGACCGGAGCGTCATACGGCGATCCGAACGTCATGAACGTGGTCTGCGGGAAGCCGTTCCCGTCGGGATAGCCGGCGTCCGCGAGGAGCTTGCGGGCGGCGGCGGGATCGTGGTCGGGCAGGAAGTCCTGGTCGCTCCGGCCCGGGATCCCGGTCGGGACCATGCCGGTCGCGACGGTCGCGGTCGGTCCGGCCACGAGCGAGACAAGCCGTCGCCAGTCGACGGCCTTCGCGAAGGCCTGTCGGACGCGCGGGTCGTCGAAGGGCGGTCGGGACGTGTCGAAGCCGTAGTAGCTCGAGGAGAGGGACGCGCCCTGCCGGAGCTGCGGCCCCAGCGTCTCGTCGTAGGCGATCCACGTCGCGTCGAACGGGAAGACGTTCGCGAGGTCGACGTCGCCGTCCTCGAACGCCTGGACCGGGCTCCGCCCGCCGATGTCGTGGACGAGGTGGATCGTGGGGATCGCGGGCGGGCCGGCCCAGTAGCGGTCGTTGGCGACGATGGTCGTCGTGCCGGGCGTCACGGTCTTGAGGTTGTAGGCGCCGCTGCCGACGAAGCCGCTCGGCTCGAGGGCGCCTGGATCCTTTCCGACCCCGGGTGGGACGACGGCGAACGTCGGGCTGGCGACGACCGACACGAAGTCGGCGGCCGGTCGTGTCAGCCGGACCTCGACGTCGAGCCCGTCGGCCTTGAGACCGACGGATGCCGGGTCTTTGTTGTCGCCGCGGGCGTAGGCGAGCGCGCCCTCGACGTCGCCGGTCAGCGAGACGAGCGGCGACGGCGCGTCGGGGTCGAGGATCCGCCGCCAGCTTCGGACGACATCGTCGCCGGTGATCGGCGAGCCGTCCGAGAACGTCAGGTTCGGCCGGAGGTGGAAGACGATCCGGCGGCCGCCATCGAGGAGGTCCCACGACTCGGCGAGGGCCGGCCGGACGTTAAGCTGCGGGTCGAACGCCGTGAGGCCCTCGAACAGCTGAGCGGAGACGGCGGCACTGCCGATGTCGCCCTGGGCCGCCGGGTCGAGGGTCGTCGGGGCCCCGATCAGGATGCGGACGTCGTCCGGAGGCGCGGCCGCGGCATGTTGGGCACCCCGAAAGCCGGTCCATCCCGCGAGGGTAGCGACGCCGACGACCGCCGCCAGGACTCCCGCGATGCGCCGGCGGCCGATGCGCCGGCGGGGCGAGACAGGGTCCCTCAGGTCCGAGCCCACGGCGCCTGTGCCCACCACGCGGCCGTTCTCGTGAGGTCCGGGCGCCGCGCTCCGTGCTGCGGGACGGGCCCATCGTCGAGGGCGCGCTCGATCGGGACCGGGGTGCGGGTGCGGACGGTGTAGGCGTAGCCGTCGGCGGAAAACCCGGCGAGGAGCGCGACGATGCAGACCCAGCGGCGCATGCCGGGAGTATAGGGTGGACCCGCCGCCCGCCCGGTCGGACGACCTTCCGCCGCGCCGTTTCGTCCCCACCGCCCGTAAGCGAGGACCGCAACCGAGAACGCATCCCCCGGCCGCCATGCCGGCGGGCGTAATGGGCGTAGAGAGAGGCCTCGCTTTCACTACACCGCCGGGGGAACGATGTCATTGTGCGAGGCCTCTGCCACGCGATAACGACGCATTGCCGGAATCGTTAGGCGTCGGTGCTCGTTTCGTCGCAAATCGTCCACCCGACTACGATTCCCGCGTGACGCTCCGCCTCCGGAACACGCTGACTCGGGCGGTCGAGCCCGTCGAGCCGGCCGATGGCCAGACCCTCCGGATGTACTCCTGCGGGCCGACCGTCTACCGCTACGCCCACGTCGGCAACCTCCGGACGTTCCTGCTCGCCGACCTGATCCGGAGGACGGCGCTCTACCACGGGATCGACGTCTTCCAGGTTCAGAACATCACGGATGTCGGCCACCTCCGCGACGAACGATTCGACCGCGGCGAGGATCGGATGCTCGTCGCCGCCGGCCTCGAGCACAAGACGACGCAGGAAATCGCGGACGCCTACGAGGCCGCGTTCCACGCCGATGCGGCGCTGATCAACCTGCTCCCGGCCCACGTGTTCCCGCGGGCGACGGATCACATCCCGGAGATGGTCGATCTGGCGGAGCAGCTCGTTGACATCGGCCACGCCTACGTGAGCGACGATGGAAACGTCTACTACGACGTTGGGTCGTTCCCCGACTACGGCCGGCTGTCCGGCAACACGCTCGACGCGCTCCGGGCCGGCCACCGCGGCGACGTCGAGGCGGACAAGCGTGACGCGGCCGACTTCGCCCTCTGGAAGGCGGCGGGCGAGGGCCGCCTGCTGAAGTGGCCGACGGAGCGCTGGGGCGAGGGTTACCCAGGCTGGCACCTCGAGTGCTCGGCCATGGCACTGAAGCATCTGGGGCCGCGCTTCGACGTTCACACCGGCGGAATCGACAACGTCTTCCCGCACCACGAAGACGAGATCGCCCAGTCCGCGCCTGTCGTCGGCGGGCCGCCGGCACGCGTCTGGGTCCACGGCGAGTTCCTCCAGGTCGGCGGCCAGAAGATGGCCAAGTCCTCCGGCAACATCGAGCGGATCACGGACGTCGCCGAGCGCGGCGTCGACCCGCTCGCGTTCCGCTACCTCGCGCTCACGTCGCGTTACCGCCACAAGCTCGAGTACACGCCCGACTCGCTCGGCGCGGCGGCGGCCGGGCTCGATTCGCTCCGGGACCGACTACGCGCCCTCGGCGAGCCGCCTGCCGAAGGGCCGTGGGCCGCGCCTCCCCCACTCCGAGCCGGTTCGGCCCCCGCGCGGCCGATCGGCACGTCCGCGGCGACCTCGGGTCACGGCGGCGTCCGCGACATCGCGCTCACGGACCGCGCTCATGCACCGACGGCGCCGCTCAGCCCGGAGGGCGGGACTCTTCACGAACGGTTCGTCGACGCGCTCGACGACGACCTCGACCTTGCGACGGCCGTAGCGGTCGTCCGCGAGGCGATCCGCGCCCAGATTCCGGACGACGAGCGGCGCTGGCTCGCCCTCGACGCCGATTTCGTCCTCGGCCTCGACCTCGATCGCGTCTGGGCCGAGCCGATCTTCGATGACGGTCAGATGCCGGCCGACGTGGCCGGGATTCTCGCCGAGCGGACAGTGGCCCGCGCGGCGCGCGAGTTCACCAGGGCGGACGAGCTCCGAAACGAGCTCGCGGCACGCGGCTGGGAGGTCGTTGACGGGCCCGACGGTTCGACAATCCGGCGAACCAACTGAGCCGCCGTACAGACCGAAGCCGGCGGTCCAAATGAACGCCGGCTTCGAGGTGAGGTCAGGGTCGACGAACCCTGGCGAGGATCGTGTCGGGGCGCGCTTCAACTGAGCTTCGGATGCTCAGGAGGGGCGCGCGGGGCGCGAGCGCCCGCCGCTAGGCGGGCGTGCTGGGGGTCAGTTAGGCGGAACCCACCAGAGTGCGGATCTCCGTCTCGACTCGGGACGTCGGCTGGCCCGTCTTCTGGCTGATCGTCTCGATCAGCTTGTCCGGGTCATTTCGCCAGGCGTCGAGGTCCTGGTCGGTGACGCCACTGAAGCGCTGCTTCAACTGCGGCTTGACCTGCTGGAACTTGGTCTGGAGCTGCTGCCGGGTCTGCGGATCGAGCATTAGTGTCCTCCTTCTGCTCTAGCCGCTCGCCGGGCCGCTAGCCCGAACCTCACTCATTCCATTAGACCGCATCCGGCGTCAGGAACCGATTTCAGGGATCGGGGTGGGGCTTCAGGAGCATTGCAGCGACATAACAGCCGGGTCGGCGACGTGGCACCATGTCTGAGCGGCCTGCCGTCACGTGGCCGAGTCGAACACGGGGACGGGACGTGACTGACGATGAATTCGCAATGCTGCTCGAGCCGGAGCGCGACTTCGCGCTGCGCTGGGCGCACATGACGGAGGAAGAGCAGGACCGCTTCTGTCGGGGCCTGCTCGCGGCCATCGACGTGCTCCAGCGGCTACGGGTGCTGGAGCCCCCGGAACCCCCTTCCCCGCCGGACGTGCTCCCGGCCTGAGGATGGTCAGCCGGCGGTGCCGGCCAGGTCCCGCCGCGACCCGAACGTGTCGATGATCCGGTAGAAGTTGCGCTTGCTCAGACGGTCGCGCTCGTCATCCGGCAGGCTCGTCCAGCCGCGGTGCTCGTGGCGCGTCGCGGGCAGCTCGACGGCGACCGCGCGCCGCGGAGGCCGGCCCTCACCCTCGTCGCGCAGGACGAGGCTCCACCAGATGTCGAGGTTCCGGTAGAAGCGAAAGCGCTCGTCGAGGGGGCCTCGGGCGGCGGCGTCGGCGCGGCGGAAGGCAATCGCGTAGCCCTCGACGGCCGTCACGTCACCGGCCGCCGCGTCGGTGAAGCGGCGTAGGTCGTCGCTCACGATCCCCCAGCCGCCGGCGACGCCGACCGACCGATCATCGAGCGCCCGGACGAGCGGCGTCACGATGTCGCCGCGTGGCTCGACGCTCGTGTCGACGACGATCACAACCGGGCCCGTCGCTCGCCGCAGGCCAACGTTCAACGCCGCGGCCTGACCCAGCCGCTCGCTCGTCCGGACGACCTCGACGCCGGGCCGGCCAGCCACCTCGTGAAGTAATGCCTCCTGTTCGTCCGAGACGCCGTCTGCGACGACGACCACGGGGACGCCCTCCGGCGAGGTCGACGCCAGGCCGTCCAGCGTCCGACTCAGGTCGCCCGGCCAGTCCGTCGCGACGAGCACGACGGTGGCGATGCCGGTCGGCGGCTCGTCGAGACGTGAGGGCACAGCCGCGGACGACCCATACCGGACGCCCGCCTCGTCCTCGACCGTCGGCGCCGCGATCGGCGTCAACGCGAAATCCGTGCCGCGATCGGCGACCTTCCAGCCGGCAGCCTCGATCTCCGCCCGCAGGCGGTCGGCCTCAGGCCAGTCCTTCATCGCCCTTGCCTGCGACCGGGCGTGAGCGGCCGCGAGGACGGCGTCCGGGATGCGCTGGCGAGTCACGCAGCGAGGATATCGTCCGCGGTCGGACTACCATGGAACGGCAGTTTCCAGCGACGAATTCGGAGATCCCGTGACCGACACCGTCGAGCAGCTCGCCACGGCTTACCAGGAGGAGCGGCTGCGGACCTTCCCCACGTGGGCCCACATGATCGGCGACTACGCGTACGTCGACCGTTTTGAGGAGGCCAGCCGCGAGGCGGAGGACCGTCAGATCGCGGCGGCGAGGTCGTTCGCCAATCGGGCCGCTGCCCTCGCCGACGACGGCCTCTCTGCCGACGAACGGATCACGGTTGAGATGGTCGGCTGGGACGCGACGGCCCGTGCGGACTTCGCCGAGGCCCGCCTCGACGAGTTCGGGGCCGACCCGATCTTCGGCGCGCAGGCCTCCCTGCCCGTCCGGATCCCCAAGCTCACGATCCCCGACGCCGATCTCGCCGAGGGCTTCATCGGCAAGTTCCAGGGAATCGGGACGTATTTCCGCGATTTCTCCGAGCGCCATCGCGAAGGCGTCGCGAACGATCGAACGCCCGCCGACTTCGCCGTCCGTCAGACGGTCGAGCAGCTCGATCGTTGGCTGGCGACGCCGCTCCGCGACGATCCGCTACTCAACACCGCCGAGCCCCACGACATGGACGACGTCGACGAGTGGAAGGGGCGCCTCCAGGACGTCATCGAGACCGCGATCCGGCCGGCGGTCGCGACGTACCGCGACACGCTCCGTGACGACGTCCAGCCCCATGCCAGGCCCAACGACAAGCCCGGACTGTGCTGGGTCAAGGGCGGCGACGAGGGTTACGCCGCCGCGATCCGCTACTACACGACGGTCTCGCTGAGCGCTCAGGAGATCCACGACATCGGCCGGACGCAGGTCGAGTCACTGGCGCGTGAGTACCGCGAGGTCGGCCCGGAAACAGTCGGGACGAACGATCTGCACAGGATCTTCGCCGCGCTGCGTGACGATCCCTCGCTGCATCACCACGACGCCGACGAGATCGTGACCGCGTCCAAGGTCGCGATGGCCAAGGCCCGCGAGGCGATGGGCGACTGGTTCGGCATTCTGCCCAAGGCCGACTGCGACGTCGAGGCGACGACGAACGGCGCGATCGCCTACTACTTTCCGCCAGCGAAGGACGGTAGCCGCGGCGGCGTCTTCTTCATGAACACGTCCGATCCGACGGGCTGGGCCCGCTACGAGATCGAGTCGACGTCGTACCACGAAGGGATTCCCGGCCACCACCTCCAGATCGCCATCGCTACGGAGCTCGAGGGCCTCCCGGAGTTCCGGAAGCGCGCGTTCATCGCCGCCTACGGCGAGGGCTGGGGCCTCTACACGGAGCGCCTCGCCGACGAGATGAGCCTGTACTCGAGCCCGCTCGATCGGGTCGGGATGCTCTCGGCCGATTCGATGCGGGCCTGCCGCCTCGTCGTCGACACCGGTATGCACGCCCTGGGCTGGAGCCGGCGCCAGGCGATCGACTACATGCTCGAGAACTCGCCGATGCGCGAGGGCCACATCACCGCCGAGATCGACCGCTACGCCGTCACTCCCGGCCAGGCACTCGCGTACATGATCGGCCGCCTCGAGATCCAGCGGATGCGGCGT
This sequence comes from Chloroflexota bacterium, assembly GCA_045804885.1. Lineage (GTDB taxonomy): Bacteria > Chloroflexota > Limnocylindria > Limnocylindrales > CSP1-4 > CF-46. The sequence goes on from JBJMMH010000024.1 coordinate 21,356, forward strand.
GACGCGGAGGCGAAGCTCGGTGAGCGGTTCCGGATCAAGGAGTTCCACGACACGGTGCTCGGAGCCGGGCCGATGCCGCTACCGATCCTTGATCGGCGCGTCAGGGACTGGGTCGCCTCCGCCACGTAGCCGGACACGCATTGTTGACAGCACCCGTCGGGGTCCTGCGTTAGGGTCAGGCCATGGATACCATCGAGTGGCTCCTCGACGCTGACCCATCCATTCGCTGGCAGGTCATGCGCGATCTGACGGATGAGCCCGCGGACGCCGTCGCCCGCGAGCGAGCGCGCGTCGCGACGGAGGGCTGGGGCGCCCGCCTCCTGGCGCTGCAGGCGCCAGACGGCCAGTGGGGCGGCGGGACGCACAGCCCTGTCTTCGTCTCGACCCTGTTCACGCTGCTCACCCTGCGCGACCTGGGGCTCGACCCGGCGAGCGAGGAGGCCCGCCGGGCGGTCGCGCTCGTCCATGCCAACAGCCGCTGGGACTACGACCCCACGATGAAATTCTTCGAGGGCGAGGTCGAGCCGTGCGTCAACGGCAAGGCCGTCGCCCTCGGGGCCTACTTCGGCGTGGACGTTCGACGCATCGTCGACCGGTTGCTCACCGAGCAGATGGCCGACGGCGGCTGGAACTGCGAGCAGGAGAACGGTTCGACGGTGGGTTCGTTCAACACGACGATCGACGTCCTGGAAGGTCTGCTCGAGTACGAGCGGGCGACCGGTGATCCGCGCGTCAGCGAGCCGCGGCGTCGGGGCGAGGAGTATCTCCTCGCGAGGCGGCTGTTCCGGCGTCTCTCGACGGGCGAGGTCGTCAAGCCGGAGTTCCTCCAGTTCTCCTTCCCGACGCGCTGGTTCTATGACGTGCTTCGCGGCCTCGAGTATTTCCGCTCGACGGGCGCCAGGCCTGATGGCCGGGCGACGGAGGCGATCGAGCTCGTGGAGCGCAAGCGCGACGGCGACGGGCGATGGCCGCTGGAGAACACCCATCCCGGCAAGGTCTACTTCGAGATGGAGGACGGCGACGGTCGGCCCAGCCGCTGGAACACGCTGCGCGCGATGCGCGTGCTGCGCTGGTGGGACGGTCGCTTGCCAGAACCGGCGGTGGCGACGGCTGCCGGAGAGGTCTGACGTGGCGAGCGCACCGATCATCCTCGTCCCGGGCTTCTGGCTGGGCGCGTGGGCCTGGGACGAGGTAGCGGACGAGCTCCGGAAGGGGGGCCACGACGTGACGGCGCTGACACTGCCCGGCCTCGAGTCGGCCGATGCGGACCGGTCGTCCATCACGTTCGAGGATCACGTCGACGCGATCGTCGACGCGGTCGAGGCGGCCGACGCGCCCGTCGTCCTCGCCGTCCACAGCGCCACGGGGTTCTCGGGCTACGCGGCGAGCGACCGGGTGCCGGAGAAGATCGCGGCGATGGTCTACGTCGACACGGCGCCGGGCATCGGGCCGCTCGACGCCGGCTTCGAGGGCGACGAGAAGCCGCTCGTCTGGTCCGACATCGAGGCCGAGGAGAATCTGGACGGACTGAGCGAGGAGCAGAAGGAGCGGTTCCGCGAGCGCGGCGTCGCGGTTCCGGGTGGCGTGCTACGCGGTTCCGTGCCGCTCACGAACGACGCCCGGCGCGACATCCCCAGCACGCTGATCGCGACGGGGTTCTCGTCGGACGATTACAGGAAAGGCGCCGCGGAGCACCCGGAATGGTCGTTTCTGGCCGGCATCCCGGAGCTCCGGAACGCGACCTGGATCGACCTCCCGACGAGCCACTGGCCGATGTGGTCGAAGCCCAGAGACGTCGCCCGGATCATCGGCGACGTCGCGAGCGACGCGGGGAACGGACGATGACGACCGACACGACGACGGCGACGACCGACGGGATCGGGGCAGACGCGTTCGAGGCGGCGGAAGGCGCCGAGGACTGGCGGGTCCTCGGCGACGGCGCGACGACGTTCTTCCGCACGGAATCGTTCGCGGCGAGCTCGCGGTTCCTCGCCGCAATCGCGGCGCTTTCCGGAATCGACGGCCATCCGCCGGCCGTCGACATCCGCGCGGACGGCGTCACCGTCCGACTCGTCACGTACGCCGACGACTGGTACGGGATGAGCCAACGCGACGTCGAGGCAGCGCTGGGGATCTCCCGAGCCGCTCGGGAGCAGGGGCTGTCGGCCGATCCAACGGCGGTCCAGAGCTTCCTCGTGATCCCCGGTGCCCCTTCCACGAACGAGATCTATCCGTTCTGGCAGGCGGTCCTCGGCTACGAGCCGCGCCGCGACAGCCCCGACGAGGACCTCGTCGACCCCCGGGACCGTGGACCCGGCTTCTGGTTCGAAGAGATGCAGGAGCCGCGCGGCGACGGCGGCGGCGCGATCCACATCGCGATCTGGCTGCCGCACGAGCTGGCCGAAGCACGCGTCAAGGCCGCGCTCGCGGCCGGCGGCCGGATGGTCCGCGACGACCATGCGCCGTCGTGGTGGACGCTGGCCGACGCGGCCGGCAACGAGGCCGACATCGCGACGATCAAGCAGCGCGACTGAGGCTTCTCGCCCGTCGCGATTCGCTATACGGTCCGCGAGCCCGCCGGCGCTGGTACGGGGTCGCCATCGCCCGAAGCGTCCATCGCGAAGTTGGGCGCCTCACGCGGGTTCAGGTAGAGGTAGAGCAGCGCCGCTGCGGCGCCCGCCGCGAGCTCCGCGACGAGATAGATCCAGAGATTGCCCCAGGCGAGGATGTTCATGAGCGAGCCGCCGATCGCCACGGCCGGGTTGAACGCGCCGCCGGTGATCCCGCCGACGGTCAGGACGCCAACGGTGACCGTGAAGCCGATTGCCCAGCCGTAGAACGAGTTGCCGTCGGTGGCCTTCGTCGTCGCGACGTTCAGGACGACATACACGAGCGCGAACGTGAAGAGGAACTCCGCCAGCAGACCAGGCCCAACGGCGACGTTCGCCTTCAGCGCGGCCGCCGGCATCGCCGGCTTCAGGTAGGTCACACCGGCCCACGCCACGACCGCTCCGACGATCTGGGCGACCCAGTAGCCGACCGCGTCCGGCACGGTCGACTTGCCCCGCACGAGGACGCCGAGCGTCACGGCGGGGTTGTAATGCCCGCCGGAGATGTGTCCGCCGGCGTAGATCATCAACGCCAGCACGGTGCCGATCGCCACCGGAGCGAGTACACCGGCGCCAGGATCGATGACACACATGCCGACCGTGAAGACGAGGAAGAACGTGCCGATCGCCTCGACGATGAGGAAACGTACGTTCACAGGGCTGCCCTCCCTTCGCGCGATTAGCCGTGATGGCTCTTGTTATGAGCGGCCAGGCTGTTCCAGTCGCCCTTGATCGCGACCGCGGCCTGGGTCGGCCACGTGGCCAGGCTCGACGGCGGCAGGGCGCCGCCCTTGGCCACGATAACGCGGAGATCGTCGTCCGACGTGTCGCGGCATCCCCACCGCATCGAGGTGTCAGGCGGGAAGACGGCCGCGTGGAACGAGGGGCATGTCCCGGAGTCGGACACCCGTCGCGTCGAAGATCGCGTTCGCGATGGCCGGCGCCAGCGCGATGATCGGCGTTTCGCCGGCCCCGGTCGAGGGCACGTCGGGACGGTCGAGAAGCACGACCTCGACGGCCGGCACGTCGGTGATTCTCGGCACGCGGTAGTCGGTCAGGGACGCATTCGCCAGGACTCCACCCGGCTCGAAGTGGACCGCCTCGAACATCGCCCCGCCCAGGGCCATCGACAGGGCACCCTCAACCTGGTTCCTCAGCGCGTCGTGGTTGACGATCCGGCCGCAGTCGAAGGCAGTGACGATCCGCGTCAGCACTGGCCGCCGGTCGGAGCCGACTCGCAGCTCGACCGCCGTCGCTACGCGGGCGTCCTTCTCGATTCCGCCCGCGATGCCGACACCATCGCCCCGTTCGCGCTCTCGCGTCCAGTCGATCCGCCCGGCCACCGCGCGGAACGCCGCGGCGAGACGGTCGTCACTGAGATGCGCCAGCCGAAGCTCCAGGGGATCGATCTCGAGAGCAATCGCGGCCTCATCCATCGCGGATTCGCGCGCGAAGTGGTTGGCCGTCGCGGCCAGGCCACGATAGGCGCCCTGGTCGAGTGGCGAATCGGCGGCTTGATAGTCAAGCCGCTGGTGTAGCACGTCGTACGGGCCGGCGAGCCCGAACGATCCCGAGTTGATATTCGTCATCTGCCATGCCGTCAGCCGTCCATCGCGTCCAGCGCCGACGCGGACGTCGATCAGCGCGGCCGGTCGAACGTAGCCATGACGGAACTCGTCCTCGCGGCTCCAGCGCACCTTCATCGGCGACCCGGCCGCGCGCGCCAGGCGGGCGGCCTCGACAGCGACGTCGCCGGCATGCTTGCCACCGAACCCACCGCCAAAGTCCGGGACGATCACCCGAACCGACGCCTCCGGGATCGCCATGGCCTCCGCGACCTCCTCCCGGGCGCCGAACGGCGTCTGGGTACCCGCCCAGATCGTGACCCGGCCGTCCTCGGCCCACTCGGCGACGGCGACCCGCGTCTCCATCGGCGCGTGGGCAACGAAGGCCGTCCGATACGTGGCCTCGAGACGGACCTGGGCGTTCGCGAGCGCCTGATCGACGTCTCCGGCCTCATGGTGAAACCCGGCCTCCCAGCCTTCGTCCTCGATCGGATGGGCCCGGAGGTAGGGTTCGAGGTCGGCTTCGCCGGGTCCGTCTCGCAGCTCCCAGTCCGCCCTGAGGCTGGCCAGGGCGCGCCGTGCCTGCGCCTCGGTCCCCGCCACGACGCCGACGAAAGAGCCCTCGTGGACGACCGTTAGGGCCTCGGCGGTGGCATCGCCGAGCTCGAGCGATCGAAGCGTCGCGCCCGGTGCGGGCGGGTGCAGGACCTGGCCGTGGAGCATCCCCGGCCGGACGACGTCCGAAGGAAAGCGCTTCCTCGCCGTCACGATCGATCGACCTGTGAGCCGCGGAACGCCACGCGGAATCGAGGACGACGGCCCCGCGACCGCTTCGGTGGCCGCTCCGGAGTCGTCCGCGGCCCCGCGCTCCACGACCTCGACGCGCCGCGTTCCCGCAACGACCTCGCCGATCCTTTCCGGGGACCGGCCCTGACCGCTCGCCAGGGCGTCGACGAGGCGGCGCGCGGCCCGGCCGAGGGTCCGCAGCTCGCGGCCGGCGTCCGGTGTCGAGCGGCTGCCGAACGTCCCTTCGTCGTGCGGACACAGGTCCGTGTCGCCCATCACGAGCCGGACGTCGGCCAGCGGGAGGCCCAGCGACTCCGCGACGATCATCGTCAGCCCGGTCCGGTTGTCCTGCCCGGCGTCGACCTTGCCGGTGAAGACGGTGACCACCTCATCGCCACCGATATGGAGCCATCCGCCGGACGTCGTTGACCAGCCGCCGGAAGAGTCCGGTTCGACGACGACGACCAGGCCGTCCGGGAGGATGTCGAACCAGTCGCGCTCGGCGGTCGGTGTCAGGTCCCACGGCCTCCGCGGACGGCGCTCCGAATCGATTGGTGGGCCGTCTCGCGCGACCCGGGTACGCGTCTGCGGCTCCGCGGCGTTGCCGCGCTGAGCGCGCAGCGCGGCCGCGAGGATCCGGGGGTACGTTCCGCAGCGGCAGACGTTGCCCTCCAACCCGGCACGGATCGCGTCCTCGTCTGCTCTCGGATCGGTCTCGAGCAGCGCGACCGTCGAGAGGATCATCCCGGGCGTGCAGTAGCCGCACTGGAACGCGCCTTCGTTGAGGAACGCTCTCTGGACGGGATGCAGCTCGCCGGCTGGCGCGAGACCCTCGGCGGTGACGACTTCAACGCCCTCGGCGGCCGACACACTTGTGACGCAACTGCGGACCGGCCGCCCATCCACCAGGACGGTGCAGGCGCCGCAGACGCCCTCGCCGCAGCCGGGCTTCGGGCCGGTGACATCGAGCTCGTCCCGGAGGACGCCGAGGAGGCTCCGTTCCGGGTCGCGCGGGACGACGCTGGCGACGCCGTTCACGGTCAGGTGGATCGCGCTCGACAGCTCCGTCGACTGCACCTCTTGAGGCTAGCGCTTCTGCCGTCGTGGGGGTGTGTCTCTAGAATCGGCCCATGAAGAAGATCGGCTTTCTCTCGTTCGGACACGGGTCGGCGTCGCCGTACTCGCAGGTCCGGTCCGGCGCGGATGCGCTGACCCAGTCGATCGAACTGGCCGAGGCGGCCGAGGACCTGGGTGCCGATGGTGCCTACTTCCGCGTCCACCACTTCGCCCAGCAGCTCGCATCGCCGTTCCCGCTCCTGGCAGCGATCGGCGCCCGCACGAAGCGAATCGAGATCGGCACGGCCGTGATCGACATGCGCTACGAGAACCCGCTCTATATGGTCGAGGACGCCGGTGCGGCCGACCTCATCGCGGGCGGTCGCCTCCAGCTCGGCATCAGCCGCGGTTCACCTGAGCAGGTGATCGACGGATTCAGATACTTCGGCTACGTGCCACCCGAGGGCGGGAGCGACGCCGATATGGCCCGCCAGCACGCCGAGGTCTTCCTCGAAGCGCTGTCCGGTGTCGGGTTCGCCGAACCCAACCCCTCGCCGATGTTCCCGAACCCGCCCGGTTTGCTGCGGCCCGAGCCGCACTCGCCCGGGTTGCGCGAGCGCATCTGGTGGGGCGCCGGATCTCGCGGGACGGCCGAGTGGGCCGCTCAGAAGGGCCTGAACCTGATGTCGTCGACGCTCATGACCGAGGACGCTGGAGTGCCGTTCCACGAGCTCCAGGCCGAGCAGATCCGGCTGTTCCGTGAGGCATGGGCTGCGGCGGGGCACGAGCGCGAGCCACGGGTGTCGGTCAGTCGCAGCATCTTCGCCCTGGTCGACGACCGCGATCGCGCGTACTTCGGGCGGGGCCAGCAAGAATCGGACCACGTCGGCTACCTCGACGCGCAGACGAAGGCGATCTTCGGGCGCTCATACGCCGCGGAGCCCGACGTCCTCATCAAGGAGCTCGCCGGAGACACGGCGATCCAGGCGGCTGACACGATCCTGCTGACGGTCCCGAACCAGCTCGGCGTGGAGTACAACGCCCACGCGATAGAGAGCATCCTCAAGTACGTGGCACCTGAGCTCGGCTGGCGTTAGCTCACAGACGCTCCATCGTCCGGGCACGTGTTCTCGTGGGTGTGGCGCCCCCGGACGGACTCGAACCGCCGACGCGCACCTTAGGACGGTGCCGCTCTATCCACTGAGCTACGGGGGCGCGGCCCGCATCGTACCGCGAGGGACAGGCCCGAGGGCTCGGATCGTCCCCTCGCCTAGAATGCCGAGCGACATGGCGGCAACCCCTCCCCTGCCCGACCTCGTCCTGTACTCGCGCCCGGGCTGCCATCTCTGCGACGACGCCCGCAGGGCGATTCAGTCGATCCTCGAGGACCGGGCAGCGCGCGGCCTGCCGGCCCCCCACTTCCGGGAGCGCGACATCACGACCGAGCCCGCCCTCGAGCGGGCCTTCTTCGAGAAGATCCCGGTCGTCGAGCTCGGCGAGGAGCGGCTTGAGCTCGCGATCGCGCCAGCCAGACTCCGCCGCTGGATCGGCGACCGCCTCGATCGGGTCCTCGCGTGAGCGGCGGGGACCTCACGATCCTCGTCGCGGTCGCCGCCGGGCTCATCAGCTTCCTCTCGCCGTGCGTCCTGCCGCTCGTGCCCGCCTATCTCGGCCAGCTCACCGCCGTCGCCGTCGCCGGCCGGGCGCCCGGCGAGCGCCCGAGTCGATGGCTGGCGCTCCGCCATGCGTTCGCCTACGTCCTCGGTTTCGGGGCGGTCTTCACGCTGCTCGGGGTCACGGCGACGTTCGCCGCGGCGGGCCTGAGCGAGTACCTCCCGACGCTGCGCGTCATTGGTGGCGTGATCCTCGTGATCCTCGGCTTGAACCTCGCGGGCTTCATCACGATCCCGCGGCTTGCTCAGTCCTGGCGACCGCTCGATGCCGGCGCCGCAAGCTCCGTCGCCAGCGCGACCGGCACGATGTCGCTCGCCTCGGCGGGTGCAACGGCTCGCGGGGGTGGCCCCACGTTCAGCGACCGCGTGGGCGGCCGCCTGGTCTCCTCCCGCGGGGGCTGGCTCGCGAGCTTTGGACTCGGAGCGATCTTCGCCGTTGGCTGGACGCCCTGCATCGGGATCATCCTCGGCGGGATCCTCGGGCTGGCGTCGCAGAGCCAGACTCTCGCCCAGGGCGGCGTCCTGCTGATCGCCTATACGCTCGGGCTCGGAATCCCGTTCCTGCTGATCGCCATCCTGCTCGACCGGGCGCCGGCCGTCCTCCGGCCGCTCATACGGCATGGTCGCGCGGTGTCGATCGTCGGCGGGCTGCTCGTCGTCGCGATCGGGCTCGCGATGATCTTCGACTGGCTGCGGCTCCTGCCTGCCTGGTTCAACTTCGGCGGTGTCTGACCGGCCGACGGGGGAGGCGCGACCGGCCTTCACCCACACCAGGGAGCGCCACGGACTCGTCGGCCCGTTCAGCGGCAGGCAGTTGGCCCTGGCCGCGCTCGCCGTCGTCCTGGCGGGGGTCGGCCTCGCGATCATCACGACGCCGCTCGGCTCGACGAACCCGAGCGTGCCCGGCGACCCGCGGGCGACGCCGTACATCCTGGGCCCGGCGCCGGCGCAGGGACTCCGACCCGGTGATCGGCCGCCGGCGCTCGAGCTGACGGCCGCCGACGGGACGGAAACGCCGTTTACCGATCTGGACGGCAGGCCGATCAGCCTCGCCGACCTCAAGGGCAAGGCGGTCTGGATCAACTTCTTCGCGTCGTGGTGCCCGCCCTGCCAGTCGGAGACGCCGGTCCTGCGCGATATCGCCGAGCGATACAGGGGCCGGGGTCTCGAGGTCGTCGGGATCAGCGTCCAGGAAACGAACGCCGACGACGTGCGGGCCTACGCCGATCGCTACCAGCTCGGATACACGATCGGGGCCGATCTCACCGGCGACATCTTCCGTCTCTACCGGCTGTGGGGCCTGCCGACCCAGTTCTTCGTCGGTCCTGAAGGCGTCATCCGGTCGGTCGTGCTGGCGCCGCTCGGCGAGGACGCGGCGGCTGCCCAGATCGAGGCGATCCTGCCGAAGCGCTGACGGTCGGAGGAATCGAAGCGACGGACCACCGTGGTGATCACCTTGCCGGCTCCGCAGCCGCCCGACATCCCGTCGGAGGAACTGCGCGCCGCCGGACTGATTGCGACTGATCGGCGGTCCGTCGTTGATCTGAAGGCTACGGCGTCGCCGGCGTCGCGGGCACGGGTCGTAGGTCATGATTCGAGTACGCCGTTTGTCTCCCTTGCGCGCCGGCTCAGATCGGCGCGAGGAGCCCGCTCAGCTACGACGCCTGATAGCGGAACCGGTCGCGGTCGCGGACAAGCGTTCCGATCGGGTCGACGGGTTCGTGCGAGAGGACGACGGTCCACTCCTCGTCCGCGGCCCGCGCGAAGAGCGAACCCTTGATCTCGACGGAGTCGAGCGGGAAGTCGTCGAACGCCGTCACCCAGCGCGGGTTCGCGGCCCACGGTCGCATGCAGAGGTCGCCGAAGAACGCCAGCGTTCTGCCGCCGGAACCGCCGCGGACGACGACGGCCTGGTGCCCGGCGGAGTGACCGCCGGTCGGCACGACGCTGACACCAGGCAGGACTTCTCGTTCCCCGTCCGCGGCGCCGTCATCGCCCCAGTCCCTTACGAGCGTGATCTCCGGCTGGTCGTAGCTCGCGATGAGGCGCGAGTTCTCACCCAGCGCGATGTCCCACTCCGCGCGCTGGGCGACGATCGTCGCCCGCGGGAACGCCTTCGAGCCGTCTGCAAGCAGCAGGCCGCCGGCGTGGTCGAAGTGGAGATGGCTGAGCGCGACGACGTCGACGGTCGCGGGGTCGAACCCGGCGTCGTGGAGCGCCGGCACGATCGGCGGGCCCTCGTAGCGGCGCATCTCGCGGACCTTGTCGGTGACACGCTCGCCGATGCCGGTCTCGACGAGGACTCGGCCTGCGGGCGTCTCGATCACGAGGCAGTTGAGCGCCTGGAGCAGGCGGTGCTCAGCGTCGATCTCGTCGGTAACGAGGCCGTTCCAGAGGATTCGCGGGACCGGCCCGAAGAGCGCCCCGGCGTCCGACCGGAACGTCCCCGCCTGGACCAACGCGACGCGCGTCCCGCCGCCGAGATCGAGCGCCCAGTCGACCGCGTCGTTGATGCTCATCGCTTCAGACCGAGTCTAGCGTCGCGCCTCTTCGGCGGGGTCTTTGCCGTTGGCGAAGTCGCGGTGGAACGCCGACGCCGTCGGCTCCGACTGGCCCTGGTACTTCGAGCCGAGCTCGGGCGAGCCGTACGGACGGTCGACGGCCGACGACATCTTGAAGAATGAGATCTGGCCGATCTTCATCCCGTAGTAGAGGGCGATCGGCAGGTTCGCGACGTTCGAGAGCTCGAGCGTCAGATTGCCCTTCCAACCGGGGTCGACATAGCCCGCCGTCGAATGAATGAGCAGGCCGAGCCTCCCCAACGAGCTCTTGCCTTCGAGCCTGGCGACGAGGTCGTCCGGCAACTCGACCCACTCGAGCGTCTGGCCGAGGACGAACTCGCCCGGGTGGAGGATGAACGCCTCGTCGTCGTCGACCTTCAGCAACTCGGTCAGGTCCGGCTGCGGGGATCGGACGTCGATGTAGGCATACCGGTTGTTGCGGAAGACCCGGAACGACCGGTCGAGATGCAGGTCGACCGAGCTCGGCTGGAGATCCGACGGGTCGTACGGCCGGATCGCGATCTCGCTGGATTCGAGCGCCGACCGGATGTCCCGATCGGACAGGACGCTCACTTGGGGCGGACCTTCGAGCGGCCGCCGCCGCGGAGGTCGATCGGGATCACGTCGCGGTGGTTGTAGAGGAGGTCGACCTCCCGCTTCAGCGCCTCGAGATCCTCGAAGCTCTGGTAGACGCTCGCGAACCGGATGTAGGCGATCTGGTCGAGCTCGCGGAGCCGCTCCATGGCCAGCGCCCCGATCTGGGCCGACGGGACCTCCGAGCCGCCGCTCGCCCGGAGCTCGGCCTCGATCGCGTCCGCAGCACGCTCCGCTGCGTCATCAGGAACGGGGCGGCGGGTCAGCGCCTTGCGGAGTCCCGATGCGAGCTTCTCGCGATCGAACTCCTGGCGGACGCCGTCACTCTTCAGCACGACGAGGCGGGCGGCCTCGACTCGCTCGTAGGTCGTGAATCGGGTTGCGCACGCGGCGCATTCTCGGCGGCGACGGATGGTCGCGGCATCGTCGAGGTCGCGCGAGTCGACGACCCGCGTCTCCCTCGCCCCGCAATGCGGACAGCGCATTCGCCCTCCCGGCTCGTTACCACCACTACAACTTGTGGTGTTGTCGAAGGATACCACTACATACGGTGGTCCGACCTCGTCGAGTTCCGTCGAACGGTCAGGGCGGAGGCCTGTCAGGCAGACCGGCTCGACGGCGTACGCCGCGACGGGTCGGCCGGGATGAGCGCCGCCGCCTGCGCTCCGTGCCGGAGAATCGCCTCGCGGGCGTGGAGGACGTTCAGGTAGCCGCGCTTTATGGCCGTCTGCGCTTCCGTCTCGCGGCCGCCGGCCCGCGCGGATACCTGGATCGAGACGCCGTGATCGATCATCTCGAGTGCCCGCTTGGCCCGCTCCAGCTCGGCCACGATGTCGTCGCGGATCTGCCGGCCGTCCGGCGGGGGCTTCAGTGCGCGGCTCTCCTCGGTGTACTTCTGCACCGCGTCGAGCGTCGCCGCGATGTCGTCGACAACGGCCGGTGCGGCGAGCTGACCTCGACGGACGGAGTCGACCCGGCCGAGCAGCTCGCCTAGCGAGGTCTCGATGCGCGACGTCAGATCACGGACCTGGCGACGGAACCGCTCGACGTCGCGGGTCGCGGCGATCAACCGGCTCGCCCGTCGCAGGAACAGCGTGAACATCATCGCGAGCACGACGAACGCGGCCAGCGGCAGGATCACCGCCCACTCCATCGTCCTCCTCCCCGCGCCGCGGCCGGCTCAGCCGCTGCCCTGACGAGCGCGGAGCTCGGCGACCAGCGCCGGACCCACCTCGAACAGGTCGCCGATGACGACGAGGTCGGCGAACTCGGCGATCGGGGCGTCGGGGTCGCGGTTGACGGCGACGATCGTCTCCGCAGTCTGCATCCCGACCTTGTGCTGGATCGCGCCGCTGATCCCGAGTGCGAGGTAGAGCTGGGGCTTCACGATCTTGCCCGTCTGGCCGATCTGCTGGGCGTACGGGATCCAGCCGGCGTCGACGGCCGCGCGCGTCGCCCCGACCGCGCCGCCGAGCGCCGCCGCGATCTCCTCGACGAGCTTGAAGCCCTCCTCCCCACCGACGCCGCGGCCACCGGCGACGATGACCCGCGCCTCTTCGATCGCGGCTGCCGCGCCGGCCTCTTCGACACGGTCGACGACGGTCACTTGGGGGAGCTTCAGCTCGCCGGACGCTGCCTCCGTCTCGACGCTGCCTTCCGACGACGACGGTTCGGCCGTGATGGCGTTTGGGCGGACCGTCACGATCCCGTGCTCCCCGGTGAACCGGCTCGCGGTGTTCAGCTTGCCGCCGAACACGCTCATCTCGACGATGGGCCCGTCGGTCCAGGTCACGCCGGTCGCGTTGACGAGGACGCCCCAGCCCGTCAGCGCCGATACCACGCCGGCGACGTCGCGACCCTCGGGGCCGGCGCCGGCCAAGAGGTACGCTGGCGCGTCGCGCTCGATCAGCTTGGCGAGGCGCTCGCCGACGATCATCCCGGCGGCATGGTCGGCCGTCGCCGCCTCCGCCACCGCGAGGACGCGAGGCAGGTAGCGGGCGAGCTCCTCCGCAGCGGCCGCAGGATCGGTCGCGACCACGACGCCGACCAGCTCGCGTCCGCCGGCCTCGCCGAGCGAGCGGGCGAGCGTCGCGACCTCGGTCGAGATGTGGGCGAGCGAACCGTCGGCCGTTGTCTCGCCGTGGACCCAGATCTCCCCGGCCATCACACGATCCTCCGCTCGGCGAGGAACGCGACGACCTCGCGGGCGGCCTCGTCCGCTGTCCCGCGAACTACGCGCGTCGCCCCCCGCGCGGGCGGCCGGTCCGCCGAGACGACCTGCGTCGCGGAGGCATCGCCCCCGATCGCGGCATCGCCGACAGCTGACCGCAGCTGGTCGAACGGCACGTCCTCGACCGACTTCGAACGCGCGGCCATGATCCCCTTCAGCGACGGGTACCGCGGCGCGCCCAGCGCCTGGGTGCAGGCGATCACCGCGGGCATCGGCGCTTCGAGCACGTCGAATCCGGTCGCCGAGATCCGGTGGACGCGAACGCGGCCGGCCGCCTCATCGGGCTCGATCTTCGCCGCGTAGGACAGGTACGGCAGCTTGAGCAGCGCCGCGACGCCGGGCGGCACGAGCCCCGCTCCGCCGTCGGACGTGTCGGCGCCGGCGAAGATCAGGTCGGCCTCCAGTCCCCGGAGCGCTCCCGCGAGGACGCGTGTCGTCGAGACCACGTCGGAGCCGGCGAGCGAGGGGTTCGAGACGTGGATTCCGCCGGCGGCGCCCATCGCCAGCGCCTTCCTGATCGTCTCGGGCGCGACCGCGCCGGCCATCGACAGGACCGTGACCTCGCCGCCGTGTGCCTCGACGAGCTTCAAGGCGGCCTCGAGCGCGTACTCGTCGTTGGCGTTGACGACGGCCGGCGTGGCGGTCCGGTCCAGCCGAAAATCCGGGCCGAGCCGCTCGCCGCCCGCGGCGGGATCCGGAACGGGTTTGACGAGGACGACGATCCGCACGGGCAGGCGATCTCCTCTGCGATCAGGCCGGGCCGCGGCCGCAGTCAACCACCTCGGTCGGTGAGCGCGCGGGCGATGACGAGCCGCTGGATCTGCTGCGTTCCTTCGTAGAGCTGGGTGATCTTCGCGTCGCGCATCATCCGCTCGACCGGAAACTCGTCGATGTAGCCGTAGCCCCCGAGGACCTGGACGGCGTCGGTCGTGACGCGCATCGCCGTGTCGCCGGCGACGAGTTTACACATGGCCGACCACCGGGCCGCATCCGGCGCACCGGCATCGATCTCCGTGCACGCCTTGTAGAGCAGCTGTCGGGCGGCCTCCGTCCCGGCGTCCATGTCGGCGAGCATCGCCTGGATCATCTGGAACTCCGCGATCGGCTTACCGAATTGCTTGCGCTCCGTCGCGTAGCGGGCAGCGACCTCGAGCGCGCCCTGGGCGATGCCGACGGCCTGGGCGGCGATGCCCGGCCGCGATCGATCGAGCGTCCGCATTGCGATCGAGAACCCGTCTCCGACCTCACCGACGCGGTTGGCGTCGGGGACCCGGACGCCTCGGAACGAGAGCTCGGCCGTCGGCGAGCCGCGGATCCCCATCTTGTGCTCGATCCGCTCGACCCCGAAGCCGTCGGTGCCCTTCTCGACGACGAAGCATGTCAGCCGGCGGTGGCGCGGCGTCTCGGTCCCGTCGCCCGCGTCACCAGCCTCGTCGCCGGCGGTGAGCGCGAACACCGTCACGAGGTCGGCGACGCTGCCGTGGCTGATGAACCGCTTGGAACCGTCGATGATCCAGTCGTCGTCGTCGCGTCGTGCCCGAGTGCGGGCCGCCGCCGCGTCGCTACCCGCCTCCGCCTCCGTCAGCGCGAACGCGATCAGGGTCCGGCCGGCAGCAAGGTCCGGGAACCAGCGCTGTTTCTGCCCGTCGCTTCCGGCGAGAAGCAGCGGCAGCGCGCCCAGCTCCTGGACTGCGAGGATCAGGCCGCTGGTCGCGCAGGCCCGGCTGATCTGCTCGATGGCGAGGCAGACAGTCAGCAGCTGCCCGCCGAGGCCGCCATACGCCTCAGGGAAGGGCAGGCCGAGGATGTCGTGGGAGGCGAGGAGCTCCTTGACGTCCCAGGGAAACTCGGCGGTTCGGTCGGTGTCGGCCGCGCGCGGGGCGATCTGCTCGTCGGCGAGGACGCGGACCGCGTCGCGGAGCATCTGCTGCTCCTCGGTGAGCCGGTAGGAGGTCGGCGAGGAAGTGGACTGCTGGGTCGAGGCGGTCACCGTCCCGGATCGTAGCATCGGCCTTGTCGGGAGGGCCGCGGGTGCCCCGACAGGGTGGGCATGTCGCGGCGGGCACCTGGTGTGAAGCCGTCGCATTGGGGCGCGTCGTAGTGGTGCGGGTCGCGGCGGAGACGACCCGCCAAAACAGGCTTTCGGGTTAGTT